>NZ_JABGDE010000008.1:0-308445 GCF_041028325.1 Modestobacter sp. I12A-02662
GAAGCTAAGCCTTTCAGCGCCGATGGTACTGCCCCGGGGACGGGGTGGGAGAGTAGGACACCGCCGGACAACCATTCCCGGAACGGGGGTCAGAGCATCACTGCTCTGGCCCCCGTTTCGGCATGCCTGAAACCCGGTACACCCCCACCACCGGGCGCCAGCCCGGAAAGCCGCCGTACTTCAGCTCGATGAAGCCCGCTCGGGTGGTGGACCGGGGCCGCGGTGGCTCAGGTGCGGGTGTCCCGGTCCCGCCGGACCGTGGGCCGCCGGCCGCGGATCGTCGCCTCACGCAGCGCCGCGATCACCTCGCGGGCGGCCGCCTCCGGCACCTCGACCACCGAGAACCGGTCGGCGATCTCGATGGCGCCGATGTCGCGTCCCCGGAGCCCGGCCTCACCGGTGATCGCACCGACCAGGTCACCGGGTCGGACGCCGGCGCTGCGCCCCAGGCCCAGGAAGATCCGGGCGGTGTTCGCCGAGGGCCCGCGCCGGTCGTCCCGCCGTCCCCGGCCGTCGGGCCGCCGGGCGTCACCGCGGTCGGGGCGCAGCGGGACGTCCGGGATGTCCTCCTCGTCGTCGTCCGTGCCGCCGCCGGCCTCGTGCGCCAGCTTCACGGCGGCCAGCGCGACGTCCATGACGTCGAACTCGTCGGTGAGCGACTCGACCACGGCGCGGAACCGGTCCAGGTCGTCCTCGAGCAGGCTCTCGCGCAGCGCCGCCTGGGTGAGCTCGAGCCGCCGGGCCCGCAGGTCGGCGACCGTGGGCAGCTTCCCGACGGCGATCGGGGAGCCGGTGACCTGCTCGATCGTCTTCAGCATCCGGTGGCCGCGGGGCTCGACGAGGGTGATCGCCACGCCCTCACGCCCGGCGCGACCGACCCGGCCGATCCGGTGGACGTAGGTCTCGGCCGCGGAGGGGACGTCGTAGTTGACAACGTGGGTGAGCTGGTCGATGTCCAGACCGCGGGCGGCGACGTCGGTGGCGATCAGCAGCTCCGTCGTCCCCGCGCGCAGCCTGCCCATCACCCGGTCGCGCTGCTCCTGGCCCATGCCCCCGTGCAGGGCCTCGGCCCGGTAGCCGCGGCCGTTGAGCGTCTCGGTGAGGTGGTCGACCTCGTCGCGGGTGCGGCAGAACACGATCGCCGCGGTGGGTGACTCGATGTCCAGCACCCGGCCGAGCGCGGTCGGCTTGCTGGCGCGCGGCACCACGTACGCCGTCTGCCGGACCCGCGGCGCCTCCCCGGTCGCCGGGCGCTCCCGGGCCACCTGGATGCGGACGGGGTCCCGCAGGTACCGCCGCGCGAGCGAGTCGAGACGGCGCGGCATGGTCGCGGAGAAGAGGACGGTCTGCCGGTCCGGCGGGGTCTCGTCCAGGATCGCCTCGAGGTCCTCGGCGAACCCCATGTCCAGCATCTCGTCGGCCTCGTCCAGGACGACGGTCGAGACCGCGCCCAGCCGCAGCGTCGAGCGGCGCACGTGGTCCAGCGCCCGCCCCGGCGTGGCGACGACGACGTCCACCCCGCCGTCCAGGGCCCGCAGCTGCCGGCCGATCGGCTGGCCCCCGTAGACGGGCACCACCCGCGCACCGAGCTCCCGGCCGTACTTGTAGAGCGCCTCGGACACCTGGATGGCCAGCTCACGGGTGGGCACCAGGACCAGCGCCGCCGGTTCCGGTGCGCGGCGCCCGGCCTCGAGCCGCTGCAGCAGGGGGAGCGCGTACGCCGCGGTCTTCCCGGTGCCCGTGGCTGCCTGGCCCTGCAGGTCCCGCCCCTGGACGAGCGGCGGGACCGCCTCCCGCTGGATGGGCGTGGGCTCCTCGTACCCCAGCGTGGTCAGCGCCGCGAGCAGCTCGGGCCGGAGCCCCAGCTCGTCGAACGTCGTCCCCGGGTCGGTCGGTTCCTCCGGTGCGGCTGCGCCGGCGTCCACCGTTCCGTTGGTCATGCCGTCCGCTCCCGTCGACGGGCCGGCGGACGGCGGTCCGCGACGGGACGGACCGGGCAGGCGCGCGGCGGTCGCAGGATCACGACGACGGGCTACCCACCGCGCCGGTGTCGATGCACCCGGCCGACGGACGGGCTGGTCAGCCCCTTTCGTGCGATGTGCAGGGGGAGGTGCGCGACGCGGGCAGCCGGGTCGGGGACGATCGGTGGCGATGCCCTCCACCCCTGACGACGCGCAGCTGACCCTGCCCTTCCCCAGCACCCGCGGTGACCGCGCCCGGCAGCTCGCCGGCCGGGCCCGTGCGGTGCTCGGCCGGGTGGGAGCCGTCATGCTGCGCTGGGTCCTCCGCCTCACGCTGCCGCTGGCCAGCGCGGCGGCGGTGCTGCAGGCGTTCCCGTACCACGCCACCGTGCGGGGGGTCCCGTTCGAGGTGCAGGGGTCGCTGTTCAGCCGGCCCGGCCTCAGCGCCGACACCACGCTGGGCAGCTGGGAGTTCCCGACGGTCAGCGGGGTGCCGTTCGGGGTGCACCTGCGGCCCGAGGACGTCGACGTCCTGCACCTCACCCGGCTGGCCGGCGGCAACGTGCCCGGCTTCGTGGATCGGCTGCAGGCCGACGTCGCCGCCCAGGTCCCGCGGATCGCCGCCTGGCTGGTGGGGGAGTTCCTGCTCGGGGTGCTGCTCGGGCTCGGCATCGCCGCAGCGATCAACATGTCCGTGCGCTACCTCCGCGGGCAGGGACGGCGGGAGCACGAGCTGCGGCACCGGGCCCGTCAGCTCGCCGGCGCGGTCGCCGTCCTCGGGCTGGTGACCGGCTACGGGGTGCTCACCTACAACCCCGACTGGGTGCGCGAGTCGCGGCTGACCGGCAGCCTCGCCGCCGCCCAGCTCTTCCCCGACCAGCTGAGCCAGTACTACAGCCAGCAGAACAAGGCCTTCGACGTCCTCGGGTCGGTGATCGGCATCCAGGCCGCGCTGCAGGAGCAGATCGAGGACGCCGCCTCTCCGGAGACCGCGCTGCAGGTCATGGTGATCTCCGACATGCACCTGGCCGCCAACTACCCGCTGGTCGCGCAGTACGCCGACAACTACGACGTCGACCTGATCATCAACGCCGGGGACGAGAGCGCGTTCGGCACCCGGTTCGAGCTGACCCCGCCCTACCTGGAGGCCATCCGGGCGGTCACCGCGACCACCCCGATGATCTGGCTGGCCGGCAACCACGACTCGCCGGCGACGGTGCAGACGATGCGCACCGTCCCGGGGGTCATCGTGCTGGGCAGCAAGACGGCCACCGCCGACGGGTACCGGGTCACCGCCGACCTCGTGCAGGCCTTCGGGCTCACCATCGCCGGGCTGCCGGACCCCCGCGTCTACGGCGGACCGGGCGTGTACGGGGCCGACGACTCGTCGCTGACCGACCCGCTGCAGCGGGCGGCGGTCGCCGAGGCCCTCGGCACCGGCCTCGCCGGGGAGCCGGCGAACACCGACCGGGCCGGCGCGACGCCGTCCCCGCTGCTGCCGGACGCCGTTCCCGCCGCGCCGGACGGCGTCCCCGCCGACGGGACTGCCGCCGACGACGAGCCGGCCGTCGACCTCGTCGACATCTTCGCCACGCACGAGCCGGTCGCGGCCGAGGCGCTGCGGGACGCGCTGCCGGGCATGATCCGGCAGACGGTCTCCGGGCACGTGCACGGGCAGAACGCGCCCGACGAGCTCCAGGGCGACGACGGGGTCATCGACCTGGTGGAGGGCTCGACCGGCGCGGGCGGACTGGACAACATCTGGCGCGGCGTGGACCGGCCGCCGATCGAGTTCAGCATCGAGTCGGTGGGCGCCAACTGCGAGTTCACCCGGGTGGTGCGCTTCCAGATCCAGGCGTCGACCCCGCCGCTGGCGACCACTGTGGAGACCACGGTGGCCGAGGCCTACGGCGACGACGTGACCGCGTCGACGGTGTACTTCCGCCCGCAGGAACTCGAGCCCGGCCGCACCTGCGGCCCGGAGCTCGGCATCGGCCCGGTGCAGCCCTGGCCCCGCGACTGAAGGGGGCCGAAGTCGCGCCTTCGGCCGCCTTCAGTCGCCCTTGACGTTGACGATCTGCCGCAGCGTGTGGCGGATCTCGACCAGGTCCGCGGCGTCCCGCATGACGACGTCCACCGGCTTGTACGCGTCGGGGTGCTCGTCGAGGAACGCGTTGGAGCGACCCCAGGCGATCCCGGCCATCCGCTCGTCCAGGTCCGCGCGGGTGAACAGCCGGCGGGCGGCGTTGCGCGAGTGGTTCCGGCCGGCGCCGTGCGGCGAGGACATCAGCGATTCGACGTTCCCCCGGCCGGTCACCACGTAGGACGCCGTCCCCATCGACCCCGGGATCAGCCCCGGCTGCTCCTTCCGCGCCGAGATCGCCCCCTTGCGGGACACCCACAGCGAGCGGCCGTAGTGCTCCTCCCGCTCGGTGTAGTTGTGGTGGCAGTTCACCGTCTCCAGCCGGTCGACGTCGGTGCGGAGGAACCGGCCGAGCTGGGCGACGACGCGGTCCATCATCTCCTCGCGGTTCAGGTAGGCGAACCGCTGCGCCCAGTGCAGCGCCTCGATGTAGGCGTCGAACTCGGGCGTGCCCTCCTCGAGGTGGGCCAGGTCCCGGTCGGCGAGCTCGATGTCGCGGGCGCGGCACCACTCCTGGGCGCGGCGGATGTGCACCGAGGCGAGCTTGTTGCCGACCCCGCGGGACCCGGAGTGGAGGAACAGCCAGACCCGGTCCCGCTCGTCCAGCGACACCTCGATGAAGTGGTTCCCCGAGCCGAGCGACCCGAGCTGCAGCGGCCAATTCGCGGCCGCCCCGTCGGCCTGGGCGGCGCCGGGCATGCCGCGCAGCTCCGCCACCCGCGGCTCGGCGGTGGGCTGGACCTTCTTGTTGTACCGACCGGCCGACAGCGGGACCGCGCGGGAGATCTGCGCGTGGAGGGTGTCCAGGTCGCGGCCGGTGAGGTCGGCGGCGTCGAACTGCGTGCGCACCGCCATCATCCCGCAGCCGATGTCGACCCCCACCGCGGCCGGGATGATCGCGCCCACCGTCGGGATCACCGAGCCGACGGTCGCCCCCTTGCCCAGGTGCGCGTCGGGCATCAGCGCCAGGTGCGGGTGGATGAACGGCAGCGCGGCGGTGCGCTCGGCCTGCTCGCGGGTGGCCGGTTCCAGGATGGACGCCCAGCTCAGCAGGCGGTCGCTGATCCTCTCCATGGTCGGGCCCTTACCCGCCCGACCCCGGTGGACGCGTGCGGACCGGACGGCGAGGCTGGACGGCGTGCCCCCGAGGACCAGCGCCGGCGTCCTGCTCCACCGCGCGACCGCGGACGGCGTCCGCGAGGTCCTCCTCGGCCACATGGGCGGCCCGTTCTGGGCGCGCAAGGACCACGGCGCGTGGTCGATCCCCAAGGGCGAGCACGGGCCCGACGAGGACCCGCTGGCCGTCGCGCGCCGCGAGTTCGAGGAGGAGCTCGGCTCCCCGGTCCCGGCCGCGGAGCTGCTGCCGCTGGGGGAGCTGCGGGCCGGCGCCAAGCTGCTGCGCATCTGGGCCGCGGAGGGCGACCTCGACGCGTCCGCGGCGTGCAGCAACACCTTCACGGTCGAGTGGCCGCCGCGCTCGGGCCGCCTGCAGGAGTTCCCCGAGATCGACCGCGCCGCCTGGTTCCCGCTCGAGCAGGCCCGGGTCAAGCTGGTGAAGGGCCAGGTGCCCTTCCTCGACCGGCTCGCCGGGCTGCTGGCCGGGGTCGGGTCCTGATCGAGGTCGCGTCCCGTTTCCGGGCCGGACGGCCCGGGCACGGGCTCCGGGACGGCGCGGACGACGAGGGGACCCTCCATGCAGGTCGGCTACAAGATCGCCACCGAGGCGTTCGGTCCGGAGCAGGTCGTGGAGCAGGCGGTGGCGGCCGAGGAGGCCGGCTTCGACTTCGTCGAGCTCAGCGACCACTACCACCCCTGGCTGGAGAGCCAGGGGCACAGCGCCTTCACCTGGTCGATGCTGGGCGCGATGGCCGCCCGCACCGAGCGGATCGGGCTGGCCACCGGCGTCACCTGCCCGATGTTCCGGTACCACCCGGCGGTGATCGCCCAGGCCGCGGCGACCGTGCAGATCCTCTCCCGCAACCGGTTCACCCTCGGCATCGGCTCCGGCGAGCGGCTCAACGAGCACGTCGTGGGCGGCGGCTGGCCGGCGGTGCGGATCCGGCACCACATGCTGCGCGAGGCCCTGGAGATCATCAACCTGCTGTGGCAGGGCGGGTACCAGTCCTACGAGGGGGAGTACCTCACCCTCGAGGACGCCCGCGTCTTCGACCTGCCCGACCAGCTGCCGGTGATCGCCGTCGCCAGCGGCGGACCCGGGGCCTCCAAGCTCGCCGCCGAGCACGCGACCGGGCTGTTCGCCACCGAGCCCAAGGCCGAGCTGGTCGAGGCGTACGCCGAGCACGGCGGGTCCGGCCCCAAGTACGCCGAGGTCCCGATGGCGTGGGCGGAGACCGAGGACGCCGCCGTCGCCGAGGCGCTGGAGAAGAGCCGCTGGGCGCTCACCGGCTGGCCGGTGATGAGCGAGCTGCCCAACCCGGTGAACTTCGACGCGGCCAGCGCCACGGTGAGGCCGGACGACATCCGGGGCCAGTTCTCGGTGGGGCCGGACCTGGACGCGCACGTGCAGCGGGCGCAGCCCTACGTCGACGCCGGCTTCGACCACCTGGTGCTGCAGAACGCCGGCCCCGACCCCGACGGGTTCCTCGCCGTCTGCACGAGCGAGCTCATCGAGCGGGTGCGCGCGTTGACCCCGTCGTCCTGAGGTCGTTCGATGCCGGGGACAGGACTCGCATGCGCGGCACGGCCGGCCGGTCGTCGCGGTTGGCCGCGGGTGGAGCGGGCATCAAGAACAGGACGTAGGTACACACCACGAGCCCGGGGAGACGACCATGGGACTGTTCAGTGGGCTGGCCAAGGCCGGCATCGCCAAGAAGGTCATCGACGAGGGGCGGAAGCCGGAGAACCAGCGCCGGATCAAGAGCGCGATCTCCTCGATGCGGAGCAAGAAGAGCGGCGGGACCCAGCCCCCGCGGCGTGGCCGCGGGCACGTCTGACCGTCCTGCCGCCGACCCCGGCGGTCAGATGAGGATCAGGTGGGGACGACCCGGTCCGGCTCTCCGGTCAACCGGCCGGTGGCCCGGGCGTGCGCCAACGCGGCCTCGAGCAGCGGCTGCTGCGCCGGAGTGCGGCGGCGGTGGCCGAAGACGCCCACCGTGGCGGTGAACAGCGCGTCCTCCGTGAGCCCGTCGGCGGCCCGGGTCAGCGCGACCATCGCGTTGGCGAGCTCCTCGGGGGCCACGTGCTCCAGCGGCCGCACGGTGCTGCTCGCCTGGCGCCGGAACCCGCTCCAGCTCCCCTTGTCCACACCCTTCGGCCACAGGTAGTCGCCGTCGACGGCGGACGTCGGCAGCAGCCCCAGCAGCGCGTCGCGGCGGGCCTCGGTCACCCGGGTCAGCCCGAACGACCCGGCGGCGAGCCGGGTCAACCGGTCACGGTGCACCGGTCCCTCGGCCCGGATGCCGGCGTTGAGGACCCGCCGCACGGCCTTGCCGACCGCCGGGTCCTTGAGCTGGTCCAGCTGCTGCTTCTCCCCGGCGGGCTTCGGCTTCCAGGCGACGAACGGCTGCTCGTCGTCCAGCAGGGCCGGCTCGGCCTTAGCGGCC
This sequence comes from Modestobacter sp. I12A-02662, assembly GCF_041028325.1. NCBI lineage: Bacteria > Bacillati > Actinomycetota > Actinomycetes > Geodermatophilales > Geodermatophilaceae > Modestobacter > Modestobacter sp. I12A-02662. The sequence goes on from NZ_JABGDE010000008.1 coordinate 7,668, forward strand.
GTCCTGCGGGCGGCACGCCGGGACGCCGGAGCCGGCTCCTCGTCGGACGATCCCGCGGGAACGCCCTCCGACACGGGTGCCGCAGCGGGTTCGGTGGTGGCCGGGGCGGTCGACCGCCGGAAGGGGATCACCTCGGCGAGGGGACCGTCGTACGACTCGGCCTGGTCCTCGACGACCACCTCGGCCGAGGCGACCGCCGGCTCCGCGCCGGGCAGCTCGGGAACGGGGAGCGCGGGGGCCGGCTGCTCGGGGAGCGGCACGGACCACACCGCGGCGGCCAGCCGGTCGACCACGCCCGCGCGGTCGGCGATCCAGGTCGGCAGCCAGACCCGCTCCACGGCCGGCCAGCCCTGCCGGCCGCGCAGCACCTCGACCGGTACGACGTCCCGGTCGCCGACGGTCTCCCGACCGGCCCAGTCCGGCCCGTCCAGCAGCACGGCCAGCACCGGGGTGCCCGGTGCGCCGGGGGAGGCGACGGCCAGGTCGATCCGCAGGCCGGAGAGACCGACGTCGGTGCGCACCACGAGCCCGCGCTCCCGCAGCGCGGCGGCGACGTCCTCCCGGTGCAGGTCCGGCTCCCCGGCGGGCCGGGCACCCCGCGGCAGCGCCTCGACGCCCCGCGCCGCGAGCTCCAGGTACGCCCGCAGGTGCCGCACCCCGGCGGCCGCGGTCTCCTCGGCGGGCAGCTGGTCCGGGGCGAACGACGTCACCACGACGACCTGCCGCCGGGCCCGGGATACCGCCACGTTCAGCCAGCGCTCGCCGCCGGCCCGGCTCAGCGGGCCGAGGTGCAGCGGCACCCTGCCGTCCCCGTCCGGGCCGAAACCGATCGACAGCAGGACGACGTCGCGCTCCTCGCCCTGCACCTCCGCCACGTGGCGCACGAGCAGCCGCTCGTCCCCGCCCGCGTCCAGCGCCGCGAGCACCCGCTGGTCGCCGCTGGTCCGCAGCAGGTGCTCGACCAGCGTCCGCTGCGCGCCGGTGAGGGTGACGACGGCCAGCGAGGTGGCCGGGTCGGCGGCCAGCCGTCGCCGCACCTCGGCGACGACGGCCGCGGCCTCACCGGGGTTGGTGTCGACGTCCCGCCCGGACCGTGAGAAGCGGCCCGGCACCTGCAGGAGGGTGATCGCGTCCCGTCCGGCGGACGGCGCGGGGAACGAGCGCAACCGGTCGCCGTAGTGCAGGGCGTTGCTGAAGGCGATGAGCAGCTCGTCCCGGCTGCGGTAGTGCCAGGACAGCTCCAGCCGCGGCACGCCGGCCCGCAGGCAGGCGGCCAGCAGGCCGTCGTCCTCGGGGGAGGACAGCGGGGGGAGCTGCCGGCCGTCCCCGACGACGACCGCGGACCGGGCCCGGCCCAGCGCGCCGAGCGCCTCCTCGACCGGCAGCTGCGAGGCCTCGTCCACCACGACCAGGTCGAACAGGTCCGCGGTGGGCGGCAGGAAGCGGGCCACCGAGTCCGGGGTGGCCAGCACGACGGGCATCGCCGCGGTGACCAGCTCGCCGTAGGTGGACAGCAGCCCGCGCAGGCCCAGGCCGCGGCCGCGCCCGGCCAGCTCCTGCCGCAGCGCGCCCAGCCGGCCGCCGTCCCCGGCGGTGCCGCCGTCCAGACGGCGGGCGGCGAGCGCCGCGGCGGGCAGCGCGGCGGTCAGCCGGGAGCGCACCGCCCCGGCGGCCGCGGGCAGCCGGATGGCGGTGGCCTCGTGGCGGCCCGGGTGGAAGGCGGCCAGCCCGGTGGCGGCGGTCCGCTCGGCGAGCGCGGCCTCGGCCAGGCCGCGCTCGAAGGCGGGCACCGCGTCCTCGGCGGGCACCCGGCCGTGCAGCAGCAGCCGGCGGGCCTCGGTGAGCCCGGCCAGCCGCAGCGGCTCGAGGGTGTCCAGCAGGCTCACCCACCGGCGCAGGGACATGGGGTGCACGTACTCGACGCCGCGCTCGGGCCGGGTCATCGTCCAGTGCAGGACCAGGCCGGAGTCCCCGGACCACTCGTCCAGCAGGGCGGAGTTGCTGGAGCAGACGGTCAGCAGGGAGCGGAGCGCGTTCCGCAGCCGGACGACGGTGCGCGCCGCGGCCGGGTCGGCGACCGGGCCGGTGGCGAGGAAGCGTCGGAGCGCGCGGGGGAAGCCGCCGTCCCCGGCGATCGACGCCGCCGCCCGCCGCAGCCACCGCACCTCGGCGTCCAGCAGCAGGTGCCCGTCGTCGAGGAAGGGGTTCCAGCGGGCCGGCACCTGCAGGCCCGGGACGGCGGACGCGCGTTGCGCGATCGACTGGACCGTCGCCTGGACCCGGCGCAGCGCGGCGGTCAGCTCCGGGACGTCCCGGGTGCGCACCCCGGCGCCGGGCCGCAGCGCGGGGGCGAGCTGGTCGCGAACGGCGGCGAGCCGGGACCGGCGGCCGATCAGGCTGCTCGCGGCGGCGGTCTGCGCCTGGACGAACAGGTCGCCCAGCGGGAGGTCGAGCGCGGCCGGGGTGGCCACGTCCAGCCCCGGGTGCTCGGCGGCCACCAGGGCAGCCACCTCGGCGAGCAGGTCGTCGGTCGCCGCCGTCCAGCGGTCCGTGCGCACCTCGTCGAGCACCTCGAGCGGCAGCCGCGGGCCGGCCAGCACGTGGGTGATCGCGGCGAGGTCCTCGGGGGTGGAGGCCGCCCGCAGCACCGCGGCGAGCGCGCCGTCGCCGGGCAGCTCCCGGACGGCGGTGTCCACCGCCAGCGCTGCCTGCTGGACGGCGTCGATGTCGACCTCGACGGTGTCGATGAAGCCCCAGCCGTGCCCGACGGCCGGATGGGCCCGGGCGGCGATGTCCGGCAGCAGGGCGAGCGCCCTGCGCACGCCGGTCACGGTGTCGGCGTCGGCGTCCGCGGCGAAGGCCAGGGGGACCGGCAGCGCGTCCACCCCCGTGCCGGCGGCGAGGACGGCCCGCTGTGCCGACGCGTAGCTGGTCCCGGCGGGGCTCGTCGCCCACAGCTGCTCGGCGTAGCGGGCCAGCGCCTGCCGCGACTGGTGCAGGACCTCGGTGTCGGCGGCCAGCCCGGCGACGTCCAGCTCGACCGTGGCATCCAGCGCCGCGCGCAGCTGGGCGCGGACCACGGCCGGCCGGCTGCCGTTCCCGTACAGGTCCAGCGTGAGCGGCCGCAGCCCCACCGACTCCAGCCGGCGGGCGACGACGTCCAGCGCCGTGCGGTTGGCCGACACGAACAGCGCCGGGGTGCCCCGGGCCGCCGCGCGGCTGAGCAGGTTGGTGACGGTCTGGGACTTCCCGGTGCCCGGCGGGCCCTCGAGGACGAAGGTGTCCCCGGCCAGGGCCGCGGCCACGGCGCGCAGCTGCGCGCCGTCGGCGGGCAGCGGGCAGGCGGCGGCCAGCTCGTCCAGCGCCACCGGCCCGGGGGCCGCGGAGAGCGCGGGCAGCGGCTCGTCGGTGGCGCCGATCAGGCGGGCGGCCAGCGGGGCCGCGGCCAGCCGGTCGCGGTGGACGGCGGCGTCCCGGGCCACCCGCTGGGCGGCCAGCGGCAGCACGGCCAGGTCGGCGGTGGGCTCGATCAACCACGGCAGGTCGTGCTCGGCCAGTGCCCGGCCGACCGCGGCGAGGGTGGCGGCGACATCCGGGCCGACGTCGTCGTCGGGGTCGCCGAGCCCGGGCACGGAGAGCCCGTGGGCCTGCGCGAGGTGCGCCAGCAGCGCCTGGTTCGGCGAGCCGGTGCCGGCCTCGTCGAGGCAGAGCCGGGTGCCGCGGCCGTCGGGCGCGGGGGAGAGCAGCACCGGGAGCAGGTAGAGGGGCGAGCGCATCGGCCGGCCCTCCTCCGCCCAGACGAGCGTGCCGAGCGCGAGGTGCAGCTCGTTGACGCCGGTGCGCTCCAGCACGTCCCGGGTCCGGCGCACCAGCCGCTCCCGCCGGGGCGCGGCCTCGGCGGCGGGGACGGCGAGGTGCGCGGTGCGCTGCTCGGTGAGCAGCCCGCTCAGCGTCTCCGGAGGCAGCTCGGCGGCGGCCCGGACCCAGTGCTCGCGCAGTTCCGCGGTCGGCTCGTCGCCGTCCAGCAGGGTGAGGGTGGCCCCGCCGCGCAGCAGCTCGGTGAGCAGGGGGAGGGCCGCGCCGGGCAGGGCGAGCGGCAGGACGTCGCGCCCGGCCAGGTCCAGCAGGTCGTCCTCCGGCGCGGCCGGAGGCGTGCGCCCGGCCGGCGGCTCGGCGGAGGCGCCGGCGGGTCCTCCGGTGGGCAGCGGGAGCACGCCGTCCTCGCGGGCCCGGTGCACGTCGGTGACGCCGAGGACACGGGAGAGGTCGCCGGCCAGCCAGGCGGCGTAGGCGGGGTGCTGCAGGTCGGCGGCGTCCTCGGCGCCCTCGGTGAGGATCGTGGTCTCGATCAGCCGCAGCACCCCCTGGTCGACGGCGTCGCGCAGCGCGGCGACGTCGGTGGTCGCCGTCGTGGGGGCGCTGCGCTCCTCCCGCCAGTGGCCGAGGAAGGCGTGGCCCTCGACGATCCACAGCAGCGGCCGGATGCCGGCCCGCTCGCAGGCGGCGGCCAGGGTGAGGACGACGTCGAGCGCGGTCCCGGACCGCTCCCCGAGGACCTCGCCCGGGGTGCGCGCGACCTGCCCCTCCCCGGTCCAGCTGACCGGTGACGGGGTGCGCCGGACCGAACAGCGGCGCAGCGCCCAGGCCAGCGCGTCGACGACCTCGTCGACCCGCTCCGGGCCCTCGCCGTAGCCGGGCATGCTGGCGCTGCCGGTGCCCTCCTCGAGCAGCGCCGCGGCGTCCTGCTCGAGCGCGGCCAGCGCCGGGTCCTGCGGCCGGACGTGGGATGCGAGCAGCTCCAGGGCGAGGGGGAGCGGGGTCGCCAGCCACTGGCCCGCGGCCAGCACCCGCACCGGCACGCGGCGCTGGGCGAGCACCTGCCCGTCGGCCTCCACCTCGACGGAGACCCAGCCGGGTCGCGGCTCGGCGACCCGCGCCAGTGCGTCCGGGTCGAGGGCCGGCCCGGCGTCGCTGAGCACGGTCAGGTGGTCCGGGGCCAGGTCGGCCCGGCGCTCGACGGCGGTGCCCAGCGGCCCCTCGGCGTCCTGCACGGTCAGCCGGACGACGGCGCCGCGGACCGCGCAGCCCGTGCTGCGCAGCGACAGCCGGGGGACGACCGGGACGCCGGCGTGCGCGAGGGCCGAGCTGAGGACCGGGGTGACGCTCAGCTCGATCGCCACGGAGGGCGTCAGCGGTGCGACGGGCGCGGCGGCGGCCGGCTGCGGATCGGCGGCGTTCCCCATGGGCCTTGTGTACCTGGTCGGACGGACCGGTCCGGTCCGGCGCACCGAGGCTGGGACGGCTGTGACGTCAGGTGCCTGCTGGTGCCGCGTCCCGGCCGGGAGGCGGGGTCAGAGGAGGGCGAGCTCGCTGCAGGCGGGGCAGAGGCTGTCGCACACCTCGGCCTGCGGTGGCCAGGGGACCTCCTCGTCGCGGGCGACGTAGACCCCGCAGAGCGCGGTGCGGCCGCGGGCGCCGCTCAGGCCGAGGGTCGCGTGCGCGGGGCCGATCAGCCGCGCCTGCCGGCCGGCCGGGTCGCTCAGCGACCCGACCATCAGCACGGCGCGGGCCGTGCGGTAGGTGAAGCCCATGGACCCAAGATGTGAGACGGCGGCGTCCCGGTGGGGAGACACGCCCACCGGGACGAACCGCCGGCCCCACGGGACTCCTGGGCCCCAGCGGACGGTGCTCCGGCGGGACGACGTCCCGCCGGAGCACCGTCGCCGTCGGCCTCCCCCTCACCGACGGCGCCGTCCTGCGGCGTCAGCGGCGGTCGGTGCCCCGGGTGATGCCGTCGGTGTCCGTGTCGATCTGCTCCTTGCGCACCGTGTCGGTCACCTGCTGCTGCTCGGTGACCGTCTCGGTGTCCAGGCGGACGCGCTCGACCGGCACGGCCTCCTTGTCGACCACCGGGCGCTCGGCGTGCAGGACGACCTCGTGCTCCTCCTCGGAGATCGCCGGGCCGTCCAGCGCCGCGCCGACGTTGCCGTCGGTGATCGGCTCGCGCTCGATCCGCACCTCCTCGCGGGAGACCGGGACCGTCGTCGTCACGTCCTCGGTGACGACGTACTTGCGCAGCCGGGCGCGGCCCGCCTCGACCCGCTCGGTGCCGACGTTCAGCCGCTCCTCGGAGCGGGTCATGGCGTCGTCGGTGGTCGGGCCGGAGGTGTCGTGGCCGACGGTGCGACCCTGCAGGTCGTCCCGCACGCCGTCGCCGTCCCGGTCGCGACCCAGGCCGGTGCCGGCGGTGATGCCCTGACCGGCGGTGCCGGTGGTGGTGTCGTAGCCCGCGTTCGTGTCGTGGCCCGCGTTCGTGTCGTGGCCCGCGTTCGTGTCGTGGCCGGCGGTGCCGGTGCCCACGCCGTAGTAGCGGTAGAGCTGCTCCTCCTGCTCGGGGGAGAGGTGGCCGTCGGCGTCGACGCGCGGGGCGTCCTTGACCTTGGCCTTCTGGTACGGCACGCGCAGGGTGCCGTCGGCGATCTGCGCCTCGGCCAGCGGCACGAAGGTCTCCGAGGTGCCGAACAGGCCGGTGGAGACCGTGGCCCACTCCGGGCGGCCGGTCTGGTCGTCGAGGTAGACCTGGCCCACCTTGCCGAGCTTGTCGCCGTCGGTGTCGATGGCGTTGCTGCCGATGATGGTGCCGATGTCCTGCTGCGAGATCACGGGCGTCCTCCCAGTTCGTGGTTCTGGTTGTCTCGGACGGCTGGGCCGAGCCCGTCGTCCGTTTGCTGAATGGTTGTGTAGCCGCGTTGTTTACGTCGTAAACGCGGGGCCGGGTCATTTTGGACGTCGTGTGCGTCCGGGACGACCGACGGCGCCGCTCCGGACCTCCGGAGCGGCGCCGCCTTCCTTCGTCACCTGCCCACGCGGGGCCGTGATCACTCACGGCCCCGCGTGTTGCTCAGTGCGAGAGCGCGGCCGCGCGCTGCGCGCTGCCGGCGTCCTGCTGGCCCGGGCCGGCGTTCGACCCCGACGCCGGCTCCTCGAGGTCGTGCGGGTCGAGCATCGTGGACTCGTCGAACGGCGCCCGGCCCGACAGCGCGGCGTCCAGCTGCGGACGGTCGAGCTCCTTGGTCCAGGTGGCGACCAGCACGGTGGCGACCGCGTTGCCGGCGAAGTTGGTCAGCGCCCGGGCCTCGGACATGAACCGGTCGATGCCCACGATGAACCCGACGCCGTCCAGGAGCTCCGGCTTGTGGGCGGCGAGCCCGCCGGCCAGGGTGGCCAACCCGGCGCCGGTGACCCCGGCGGCGCCCTTCGAGGCGATGATCATGAAGGCCAGCAGCCCGATCTGCTCCCCGAGGGACAGCGGGTCGCCGAGCGCCTCGGCGATGAACAGCGAGGCCATGGTCAGGTAGATCGCCGTCCCGTCCAGGTTGAACGAGTAGCCGGTCGGCACCACGATGCCGGCCACCGGCTTGCTCACCCCGGCGTGCTCCATCTTCGCGATCAGCCGCGGCAGCGCCGTCTCCGAGGACGACGTGGAGACGATGAGCAGGAACTCCCGGCCCAGGTAGCGCAGCAGGCTCCAGATGTTGACCCCGGACACCAGCCGCAGCAGCAGGCCCAGGACGACGAAGACGAAGGCGACGCAGGTGGCGTAGAAGCCCAGCATGATGATCGCCAGGCTCTTCAGCGCGTCCATGCCGGTCTCGCCCACGACCGCCGCGATCGCCCCGAAGGCGCCGATGGGGGCCACCCACATGACCATGGCGAGCACCCGGAAGACCAGCTTCTGGAGGTGACCGATCCCGCGCAGGATCGGCTCGCCCGCGCGACCCATCGCCTGCAGCGCGAACCCGACCAGCAGCGCGACGAGCAGCGCCTGCAGCACCGATCCGTCGGTGAGGGCGGAAAGCAGCGTGGTCGGGATGAGGCCGAGGAGGAAGTCGGTGGTCCCACCGCTCTCCTCGGCGGTCGAGGCGAGCTCCGCACCGCGGCCGGCCAGCGACTCGTTGAGCTGCAGGCCCTCCCCGGGGTGCAGGAGGTTGCCCACCACGAGGCCGATGGCCAGCGCGACGGTGGACATCAGCAGGAAGTAGCCGAGCGCCAGGCCGCCGACCCGGCCGACCTTGGAGGCCTGCCGGATCGAGCCGATCCCCAGCACGATCGTGCAGAAGATGACCGGCGCGATCAGCATCTTGATCAGCCCGACGAACGCGGTGCCGATCCACTTCAGCCCGGTGGCGAACTCCGGGAAGGCGAAGCCGACCGCGATGCCGAGGGCGACGGCGGCGATGACGGCGATGTAGAGCCAGTGCGTGCGGTCCCGCCGCCCAGCCCGGGGGCTGGTGGCTTCGGTGCCTGTGGCCATGACTGCTCCTGTGGGATCGGCCGGGGGTGCGCGGGCCCCGGGGAGGTGGTGCGGCGAACTCTCCGGGAGCGGGTGACGGGGGTCACGCTTCCGTTCATTACGTTCACCGGGACCCGCTGCAGCCCCGGCGGGCGGGACACTCGACGCGTGCCGAAGCGCCGGTCGTCGTCCGTCCGCGGCCGCCGGGACCCCAGCCTGGCCCGCCGGTTGCTCCTGCTGCAGGCGCTGGTCGTCGTGGTCGTGGTGCTGACCTCCGCCGCCGTCGCCTGGATCGACGCCCGGCAGGCGGTCCGCGAGCAGGCGGAGGCGCGGGCGACGGCGGTGGTCGAGGCGCTGCGGGCCTCGCCGCTGGTCCTCGATGCGGTCCAGGGCCCCGACCCGACCGCGGTGCTGCAGCCCTACGTGGAGCGGGTGCGCGCCGGGGCCGGCGTTGCCTTCATCACCGTTCTGGCCCCCGACCGCACCCGGTACACGCACCCGGACCCGACGCAGATCGGCCGGCCGTTCCTCGGCACCGTCGCGCCCGCCCTCGCCGGCCGGACCTTCACCGAGACCTACACCGGCACGCTGGGCCCGTCGGTGCGGGCCACCGGCCCGGTGGTCGGACCTGGCGGCGACGTCGTCGCGCTGGTCTCCGCGGGCATCACCGTCGACCGGATCGGGAGCGACCTCGCCCGCGCGCTCCCCGGCGTCGTGGGCACCGCCCTGGCCGCCCTGGCCGTCGGGGCGGCCGGCAGCTGGGCGCTGTCCCGCCGGCTGCGGCGCCAGACCCACGACCTGTCCGCCCGGGAGATCGGCCGGGTGCTGGAGTACCACGAGGCGGTGCTGCACGCGGTCCGCGAGGGGCTCCTGCTCGTCGACGGGGAGCGCCGGGTGCAGCTGGCCAACGACGAGGCACGCCGGCTGCTCGCGCTCGACGACGACCCCACCGGCCGGCGGGTCGAGGACCTCGGGCTGCCCGCCGAGCTCACCGAGCTGCTGCTCGGGCAGGCGCCGGCCGTCGACGAGGTGCACGTCACCGGCACCCGCGTGCTGGTGGTCAACCAGGCCGCCACCCGGCCGGGCGGGCAGCGCGCGGGCACCGTGGTCACCCTCCGGGACCACACCGACCTGCAGGCCCTGACCGGTGAGCTGGACAGCGTGCGCGCGTTCGCCGAGTCGCTGCGCGCCCAGGCGCACGAGGCCGCCAACCGACTGCACACCACCGTGTCGCTGGTGGAGCTCGGGCGCACCGGGGAGGCCGTGGAGTTCGCCACCGCGCAGCTGGAGAGCGCGCAGCGGCTCACCGACCGGGTCGTCGCGGCGGTGGAGGAACCGGTGCTCGCGGCCCTGCTGCTCGGCAAGGCCGCGGCCGCGCACGAGCGCGGCGTGCAGCTCGAGATCGACCCGGTCACCGCCGTCGGGACCACCGGGCTGCCGGCCGGCGACCTGGTCACCGTCCTCGGGAACCTCGTGGACAACGGCGTCGACGCGGCGCTCGCCGGCGACCCGCCGCGGGAGGTGCACGTCGCCGTGTGGACCGAGGGCGACCGGCTGGAGATCCGGGTCGAGGACACCGGGCCGGGCATCCCCGAGGAGCACCTGGCGCACGTCTTCGAGCGCGGGTGGACGACCAAGGAGTCGTCGGCCGCCCCCGCGGGACTCGGGCGCGGACTCGGGCTGGCCCTCGTGGCCCAGACCGTGCGCCGGCTGGGCGGGACCCTCACCGCCCGGCCGGGTGCCGGCGCGCTCTTCGAGGTGTCGTTGCCGCTGCGGACCCCCGCGGAGCTGGCCCGGTGACCATCGCGGTGCTCGTTGTGGAGGACGAGCCGGTGGCCGCCGAGGCGCACCGCGCCTACGTCGACCGCACCCCGGGGTTCGTCACCGCGGCCGTGGCCGGCACCGGTGCGCTCGCGCTGGACGTGCTGGCCCGGGTGCCGGTCGACCTCGTGCTGCTGGACATGAACCTGCCCGACACGCACGGGCTGGACCTGTGCCGGCGGATCCGCGGCGCGGGCGCCGACGTCGACGTGCTGGCGGTGACCTCGGCGCGGGAGCTCGCCACCGTGCGCGCGGCCGCGGCGCACGGCGTCGTCGGCTACCTGCTCAAGCCGTTCACCTACCCGGCGCTGCGCGACCGGCTGGCGGCCTACGCGGAGTACCGCGACCGGCTGCGCGGGGGAGGGGAGGTGACCGGGCAGGACGACGTCGACCGGGCGCTCGGCTCGGCCCGCCCGTCGCGGTCGGCCCCGCTGCCCAAGGGGATGGGCCGCGAGACGCTGGCCACGGTGGTGGCCGCGCTCCGCGGCGCGCAGGGGCTGTCCGCGGCCGAGCTCGCCGCGGCGGTCGGGGTCTCCCGGATCACCGCCCGCCGGTACCTGGAGTACCTCGCCGACGGCGGCCTCGCCGACCGGGTGCCGCGCTACGGCGGTGCCGGCCGGCCGGAGCACGAGTACCGCTGGCGCTGAGCGCCGCCGCGGCGTGCTCGGGTCGGCCCGTCAGGAGTGGTCGCCGTGCCGGCCGAGGGACTCCACGGGGGTCGCGCCGGGGCGGGTCCACTGCGGTACCGGGCGGCTGGTCGGGCCCCAGGTGGCGTTCCCGTCGGCGTCCGTCCGCCAGTACCAGCACGCGTCGCCGCCCTGCGGCCAGCCCTCGGGCTTGTCCTCCCACGCCTCGCCGCGGCCGTACGGCGTCATGTCGAGCAGGCCGAACGACCCGTTGGCCGGCTCGATGCCCCGGCCCGTCGTGGAGTAGGTGAGGAAGGCGCGGTCGCCGTCGCGGAGGAAGCAGGTGAGGTACCCCATCTCGCCGCCGACCGGCTCCTCGACCCCGCGGACCGAGTACCAGGGCTGGGTGTAGCCCATGAACGCGACGAAGGAGGCCACCTCGTCCCAGTGGCCGGTGGTCACGACGGCGAAGGAGACCCCGCGGGCGTTGAGGTAGACGGCGTCCGGCACGTGCCAGGCCGCGTCGGTGCAGCCCTCGCACTGCCCCTGGTGGGGCGCGCCGTCGTACCACATGTGCTTGTAGACCACGAGCTCGTCGCGGCCCTGGAACAGGTCCAGGAACGGGACCGGGCCGTCGGGTCCGACGACCTCGACAGACCCGTCGAACTCCACCATCGGCAGCCGGCGGCGGGCCGCGGCGAGGGCGTCCCCCTCGTGGGTGTGCGCCTTCTCGTGGACCAGGAGCTCGTTCCGGGCGGCCTGCCAGGTGGCCAGGTCGACGACGGGCGGGCGGCCGGGCGGCGCCGTGGCCGGGTTCCTCGGCGTGGTCGTCATGGCGTCCTCCGTGGAAGGTCGAGCCGGGCAGCGGCGCCCGGCGTCCTGGGACACCGGAGAGGACCGCCGACCCGGCCGGAACTCATCGCGGCGGGGCGGCAGCTCAGAGGTCGGCGACGGCGCCGTCGGAGTTCTGCGCCTCGTGCAGCACCCGCTCCAGCCGGTCGAGCAGGTTCTCCAGCGACTCCTCGAACTCCGCCGCCGACCTGTCCTGGCCGAGCAGCGGCTCGGTCCGGGTCAGGTGCGGATAGGCGCGGAGGTCGGTGCGCCGCCGGGCGCCCGGGTCGCCCTCCGGCTGGTCGAGCAGGCTCACCTGGGCGCCGATCTGGGTGACCTCGAGCAGCAGGTGCCCGAGCAGGAAGCTGGAGTAGGCGCGGTAGGCCGCGACGGCGGCCTGGTCGGAGAACCCGGCGCCGGACAGCGTGCCGAGGAAGGACTCGACGATCCGCAGGCTGCGCAGCGGGGGGCGGACCCAGGGCGCGGCGGGCGGGCGGCTGGCGATGAGCGGGAACACCGACGGGTGGGCCAGCGCGATCCGGCGCACGCCGTGGCCGAGGCGCATCAGGTAGTCCTGCCAGCCGGCGTGGTCGTCGAGGAAGATGTCGTCGCCGTCCTCGGCGTCGAAGAGGGTCTCGACGACGGCGTCGACCACCCCGTCGAGCAGGTCCTCCCGGCCCGGTACGTAGCGGTAGAGGGCCATCGCCTCCACGCCCAGCGAGGACCCGAGACGCCGCATGGTGAGCGCGGCCAGCCCGTGCGCGTCGATGAAGTCGATGGCGGCCTGCACGATCCGCTGCCGGTCGAGGCCGCCCGGACGGGTCAGCTGGGCAGCCGCCTCGCCACCCTCCTGGACGGCGATCAGGTCGGGGTCGCGTGCGTCGTCGCTGGTCGTCGCCACTGGTCTTCTCCCTGCAGGTCGCGTCCATGGTCCGCCCCGGTGGGCGGTCGGCGCGGGTCCGGGTGGAGGCGTACCCCGACGGGGGCAGGTATGCGTGACGGAGCTCACCGCTAGCCGGAGTGCTTGCTGCAGTTAGCGCAGGGGGTGGGCGGGGAAAGGCAGGGGAGTCAGGTCATCCGCCGATCCCGAGGAGTTCCTCGTGCCCGACACCACCGCCCTGATCACCCAGCTCCGCGCGCTGCTGATGCTGACCCAGACCGAGGAGCAGATCGCCCGGATCCGGGTCGCCCAGGCGCGCACCGACGCGGTCCGCCGGGAGCTCCAGCAGAACGCCCACCACGCCGCCGAGCGCAGCACCGCCATCGCCGAGCAGCTCCGCGCCCTCGGGGGGGTGGCCGACGTCGTGACCCCGGCCGTCGGCCGGCTCGCCGCCCTCGTCAAGGGCACCGTCGAGCAGGCCGGCCCGATCGACGAGGCGCTGCTGGGCGACCTGCAGCTGGAGCACCAGCTGCTCGACCGCGCCACCTACCTGAAGGTCCTCGCGCAGGTCGCCAGGGAGCCGGAGGTGGAGCGGCTCGCCGAGCGGCTCATCACCGCGCACAGCGCCACGGTGGAGTGGCTGACCGTCGTCCTCGCCGAGGAGGCCCTGGGCGGCCCGGCCGCGCTGCAGCCCACGCCCTTCCAGCGGGTCGCCGGCGGTGCGGCGCGGCTGGCCAACCTGCCCGTCCGGTTCGCCGCGAACACGGTCAACCGGGCGATGGACACCGCCCAGCACGCGGGCGAGCAGACCGGCGGGACGCTGACGACCGTGGTCGACGACGTCCGGCACCGGGCGGGCGCGCTCACCGACGCCGTCCGCGAGACGGTGGACGCCGGCCGGTTGACCGCGCTGCGCCGGGCCGAGCGCGTCGCCCAGCAGGAGGGCGACGACACCGCGGCCGAGGCCGCCGCCGCGACCCGCCGGGAGCTGGGCGACCTGACCGCCGACGAGCTGCCGATCAAGGGCTACGACTCGATGAGCACCGCGCAGATCGCCACGGCGGTCGAGGACGTCACCGAGCCGGAGGAGCTGGATCTGCTGATCCGGTACGAGGAGACGCACAAGAACCGGTCGAGCGCCGTCAGCGCCATCCAGACCCGGCTGGCCGCGCTCGCCAAGGAGGCGGTCGGCATCGACAGCTGACCGCGCCGCCCGGTCGCGGGGTCCGCACGCACCGCCAGGACCGACCGCGACCGGGACGATGAGGTGGGTCACGAACCGGTTGCGAGCGGAACGACCGGGCAAGGCTGTGTCTCATGAGCACAGTTCCCGAGGTCGCCATCACCCCCGAGGTGCTGGAGAGCGAGTTCTCGCTCGTGACCGCCGTGACCCGGCTGGACTTCCTCAGCCGCCGCGACAACGTCGTCATCGACAAGCCCGTCGACACCGTCGAGGACGACGACGACTGGATGAGCCTCCGCAGCATCGGCACCTCCCTGGACGCCGAGGAGGCCCTCGAGCTGCTGGCGCTCGGCGAGGTGGTCGCGCGGAAGGCGCACGGCAGCCGGAACCTCGGCATCTGGGCGGCCCTGCGCGGTGGGTCCGACTGGAGCCGGATCGCCGCGGCGCTGGGCACCACGCCGGCGCAGGCGTGGGACGAGTACGCGGTGTGGCTCGACGCGCAGGAGGCGGCCCGCGCCGCCGGGGACCCCGACGCGCTGGACGCCGCCACGGTCACGGTCGCCCGGGAGCGGGCCGGCCGCCGCCCCGCCGTCCGCCGTCCGTAGCAGCCGGCACCGTTCGACCGGCCGCCGCCGGGAGCCCCGCTCCCGGCGGCGGTCCTGCGTCCGGGGGCCGTCCTGCGCCACGGGGGCCGTCCTGCGTCCGGGGGCCGTGGCAGGCGCGACCGGCGGGACCTCGGCGGGGGTGGTCTGATGGGGCCACCCCCACGGCGAGGAGGCCCCGACATGCCGCAGGTGACGCTGGCCTACGGGCGGACCGGGCTCCCGGTCGACGTCCCGGAAGGCGCCTCGGTCATCACCCCCGTCCAGCACCCGGCGGCGGCCGACGTGCCGGCCGAGCTGCGCCGGGCACTGCGCAGCCCGGTGAGCGGGGCGCCGCTGCGCGAGCGGGTCCGCCCGGGGCAGACCGTGGCCATCTCCGCCTGCGACGGCACCCGCGCGCAGCCGCGGCACCTGATGATCCCCGCCGTCCTCGAGGAGCTCGACGGGATCGTCGACCTCGACGACGTCGTCGTCCTGGTGGCGACCGGCACCCACCGCGCCAACACCGAGGCGGAGCTGCGGGCGATGTTCGGCGACGAGGTCGTCGACTCGGTGCGGATCGTCAACCACGACTCCCGCGCCGCGGACACGCACCGCTGGATGGGCACCTTCGGCGACGGCGTGCCGGTCTGGCTGAACGAGCAGTGGGTCGACGCCGACGTCCGGATCACCACCGGTTTCGTGGAGCCGCACTTCTTCGCCGGCTTCTCCGGCGGGCCGAAGATGGTCGCGCCGGGGCTCGCCGCGCTGGACACCGTGCTCGTGCTGCACGACGCGAAGCGGATCGGCGACCCGCGCGCGACGTGGGGCGTCACCCAGGGCAACCCGGTGCACGACGACGTCCGGGCGATCGCCGCGGCCACCGGCGGCGTCACGTACTCCTTCGACGTCGTGCTCAACACGCGGCAGGAGGTCATCGAGGCGTTCGGGGGCGACGTGCTGGAGATGCACGCGACGGCGATCGAGCGGGCCCGGGCGGTGGCGATGGCCCCGGTGGAGGCGCCCTTCGACGTCGTGGTGACCAGCGGCGCGGGCTTCCCGCTGGACCAGAACCTCTACCAGTCGGTGAAGGGCATGTCGGCGGCCGCGCAGGTGGCCCGCCCCGACGGCCTGATCGTCTGCGCCGCGGAGTGCGTCGACGGGTTCCCGGACCACGGCTCCTACCGGGAGGTGCTCACCTCCGCGGAGTCACCCGAGGCGCTGCTCGAGCTGATCTCGGCCCGCGAGCAGACGGTGCCCGACCAGTGGCAGGTGCAGATCCAGGCCCGCATCCAGTCCGCGCACCGGGTCGTCATGCACACCTCGCACCTCAGCGACGCCCAGCTCGCGGAGGTGCACCTGAGCCAGACCGACGACATCGCCGCCACGGTGGCCGAGGCGGCCGGCGCGGCCGGCCGTGACGCCCGGGTGTGCGTGCTCCCGGAGGGGCCGCAGACCATCCCGTATGTCCGCGGCTGAGGCCTGCGGGGATCACTGCCCGGCAGGGGCGGGCAGGAGGACGGCCTGGTCGGGGTAGCACCAGGCCCAGTGCTCGGCCGGCTCGGCGGAGGCCACCACCGGGTGCTCGGTGGCCTGCCAGTGCGCGGTCGCGTGCCGGTTGGGGGAGGAGTCGCAGCAGCCCACGTGGTCGCAGGCCAGGCAGCGCCGCAGGTGCACCCAGCGGCCGCCGGTGCGCACGCAGTCCTCGCAGACGTCCCCGGGGCGCGGCTCCACGACCAGGCCGCCGGCGTGCCCGCACGCGACGCCGTCCTGCGCCTGCCAGCTGGTCATGCCCGCCTCCTCGGGAGCTTGACGCAGAACGTCGTCCCGCCCGCGCCCGTGGTGTAGGTGAGCTCCCCGCCGTGCCTGCGGCGCACGATCCGGTGCGCGTTCTCCAGGCCCAGCCCGCTGCCCTGACCGGCGGGCTTGGTGGTGACGAACGGCTCGAACAGCTGCTCCCGCACCGCCTCGGGGATGCCCGGACCATCGTCGGTGATCTCGACGTAGACGGCGTCGTCGTCGGCGCGGGTGCGCAGGGTCAGCACCCCGGAGCCGTCCATCGCGTCGGCGGCGTTGTCGATCAGGTTGGTCCACACCTGGTTGAGCTCGGCCGGGTAGCCGGGCACCCGCGGCAGGTCGGGGTCGTACTCGCGGCGCACCTCGATGCCGCTGAGCTTGCGGGCGAGCATCACCAGGGTGCTCTCCAGCCCCGGCTTGAGCTCGACGTCCTGGTGCCGGGCCTGGTCGAGGTGGGAGTACTGCTTCACCGCGCCGACCAGCGAGGAGATGCGGGTCGTCGCCTCCTCGATCTCGTCCATCAGCGCCTCGGTCTCCAGGCTGTAGCGCAGCCAGCCGAAGGCGGCGTCCCACTCCAGTCCCGAGTCGACCTGCTCCACCACCTCGTCGACCCAGTCCGCGTCCATGCCGGCGGCGGCGAAGACGGGCGCGAACTCGTACGCGTGCGAGACGCCGACCTCCTCCAGCCGGTCGGCCAGCGCGTCCTCGAGGTCGCTCTCCGCCAGCGCGGAGAGCTCCGTGCGCGGCTTGCGCGACCGCTCCACGGCCGCCTCCTGGGTGCCGACCAGCCGGGACACCAGCTCGGGGGACAACCCGCCCTCGGCCAGGAGCTTGAGCTTCGAGCGCATCCCGGCGACCCGGGAGCGCAGCTGCTCGGTGGCCCGCACGGCCGCCGCCGCCGGGTTGTTCAGCTCGTGGGCGAGGGTGGCCGACAGCTGGCCCAGCTGGACCAGGTGCTGCCGCTGGCGCATCGTCGACTCGGTCGCCCGCACGCCCTCGTAGATGCCGTCGAGCAGGTGCACGGCCATCGGGCACTGCCGGTGCACCAGGTCGGCGAAGTCGTCGGCCGGCAGGCGCAGGAAGCGGCTGGGCCGCGTGGTGCGCAGCGTCGTCTGGTAGTTGGGGTCGCGGCTGCGCGTGAAGGCCCGCACCGCGCCGGCGTAGGAGCCGCGGTGGGTGGAGTCGTTGAGGACGACGTCCTCCCCGTCGGTGGACTTGGACAGCAGCAGCCCGCCGTCCAGCAGCACGTAGAGGGCGTCGGACGGCTCGCCCTCGGCGAAGACGACGACGTCGCCGTCGTACACCCGCACGTCGGAGCGCTCGGCGACCCACTGCTGGTCCTCGGCGGCCAGCTCGGCGAACAGGAACAGGCTGCGGACCTCGTCCAGCTCGACGGCCATCTCAGATCGCCTCCAGGTAGCGGTGCACAAGGGTCACGGCCATCGCACCCTCGCCGACGGCCGACGCCACCCGCTTCACCGACTCGGCACGGACGTCCCCGGCGACGAAGACCCCGGGCACCGAGCACTCCAGGTGGTACGGGGCGCGGGACAGCGGCCAGCCCGCCGGCGGCCGGCCCTCCGGGTCCAGCAGCGCGGGCCCGGTGCGCAGGAACCCGCGGTCGTCCCGGTCGAAGGCCTCGCCCAGCCAGTCGGTGAGCGGCCGGGCGCCGATGAACACGAACAGCCGGGACGCCGGCACGGTCCGGGTGGCGCCGGTGACGGCGTCGGCGAGCACCAGCCGCTCCACGTGCTCACCGCCCTCGACGGCGGCCACCTCGGTGCAGGTGCGGACCTCGATGACGTCCGAGGCCTCGATCCGGGCCACCAGGTACTCGGACATGCCGCGCCGGATGTCCGGACCGCGGCAGAGCATCACCACCCGGCCGGCGAACTTCGCGAAGTGCAGCGCCGCCTGGCCGGCGGAGTTCGCGGCCCCGACGACGTAGACCTCCTCGCCGCGGCAGTCCATCGCCTCGTGCGGGTCGGCGCCGTAGTAGACGCCGCGGCCGGCGAACTCCTCGGCGCCCCGCGCCGGCAGCCGGGCCCAGGAGACGCCGGTGGCCAGGACGACGGCGTGCGCGGTGACCTCGCTGCCGTCGGCGAACCGCAGCACCCGCCCGTCGCCCTGCGGCGCGATCTCGGTGACCTCGGCGGTGGTGAGCACCTCGACGCCGAACTTCACCGCCTGGTCCCGGGCCCGCTGGGCGAGCTCGGCACCGGAGACGCCTCGGGGGAAGCCCAGGTAGTTCTCGATCCGGCTGCTCGTGCCGGCCTGCCCGCCGGTGGCGGTGCGCTCCACCAGCAGGGTGCGCAGGCCCTCGCTGCCCGCGTACACGGCCGAGCCCAGCCCAGCCGGCCCGCCGCCCACCACGACGACGTCGTAGAACGGGCTGCCGGCGCTGGTCGACAGCCCGCAGGCGTCGGCCAGCGCGCGCGGTGTCGGCCGGCTGAGCACGGTGCCGTCGGGGAGGATCGTGGCTGGCAGCCGGGCGTCGTCGGTCAGCTCCGCGGCCAGGCGCATCGCCGCCGCGTCCTCGCCCTGCACGTGCCGGTAGGGCACCTGGTTGCGGGCCAGGAACTCCTTGAGCTCCTGCGTCTCGGCCGACCACTGGTGGCCGAGCAGGCTCACGCCCTCGAACGGCGCCCGCGCGGTCCGCTTCCAGTCCTCCAGCAGGTCGTCCAGGACCGGGTAGAGCAGCTCCTCCGGCGGGTCCCAGGGCTTGAGCAGGTAGTGGTCGAGGTCGACGTCGTTGATCGCGCGGATCGCGGCGTCGGTGTCGGCGTAGGCGGTGAGCAGCACGCGCCGGGCGGTGGGCGCGAGGTCCATCGCCTGCTCCAGGAACTCCACGCCGGTCATCCCGGGCATCCGGTGGTCGGCCAGCAGCAGCGCGGTGGACTCCCCCCGGGCGGTCAGCTCCCGGAGCACGGTGAGCGCGTCGGGGCCGCTCTCGGCGCGGACCACGCGGTAGCGGTCGCCGTAGCGACGGCGCAGGTCACGGGCGACGGCACGGCTGACCGCGCGGTCGTCGTCGACGGTCAGCAGGACGGGTCGAGCGGGCACAGGACCTCC
Organism: Modestobacter sp. I12A-02662; assembly: GCF_041028325.1. Lineage (NCBI taxonomy): Bacteria > Bacillati > Actinomycetota > Actinomycetes > Geodermatophilales > Geodermatophilaceae > Modestobacter > Modestobacter sp. I12A-02662. The sequence goes on from NZ_JABGDE010000008.1 coordinate 26,752, forward strand.
GGTCGGCGCCGCAGGAACGCCCACCCCGGCAGGCGGGCCCCGGTGGCCGCCCCATCCAACCCCGCCGGCGCGGGGCACCGGAAGGCCTCGCCGCGCCGTGGTCTGGCAGGCCGGCCCGGGGAGCGGGAGGGTGGCCGGCATGACATCCGCGACCACGTGCCCCGCCCTCCTGGCCGGAGACCGCCGATGACCGCCCCGACGGAGGTCCTGGACTGGTGGGAGCGCGGCGAACGGCATCTCGGGACGGCGCTGGGCCGGCTGACCGACGAGGAGTTCGACGCGGACTCGCTGCTCGCCGGCTGGTCCCGGCGGCACGTGCTCGCCCACCTGGTGCACGACGCCGACCGGCTGGCCGCGGCGCTCGCGAGCGCCCGCTCCGGCGCGGAGCCGCCGGCCGCCCCGGCCGACGGTGCCCCGCTCGAGCAGGTGGAGGCGCTGCCGCCGGACCAGCTGCGGGCCGCCGTCCTCGCCGCCACCCAGCGGCTGGCGGAGGCGGTGCGCGCGATGCCCGACCCCGCGTGGTCGGCGCAGCTGCGCGGCGCGGACGGGCACGAGACGTCCGCCGCGGAGGCGCTGTGGCGGCGCTGCCGGGAGGCCTGGGTGCACGCGGTCGACCTGGCCGCCGGGATCACCTTCGCGGACGTCCCCGACGACGTCCTCGCCGCCCTCGTGGACGACGTGTTCCGCACCTGGGACGCCGCGGACCGGACGCCCGACGTGGTGCTGTTCGCCGGGGACCGCGAGTGGGGCACCGGCGCCCTCGCCGTCGCGGGCCCGCTGGCGGCGGCGACCGCCTGGGTGACCGGGCGCGACGCGGGGGAGGACCTGCAGGCCGACGGCCCGCTGCCGACCCTGGCGCCCTGGATCTGACGTCCGCGGTCGCCCGTGTCGAAATCCGGGCCGCCCGATCGTCGGAACGGTAGAGCGGGGTCGCGCCGGTCGACAGGATCGGCGGTCCACGGCTCGGCTCCACCGACACGAGGAGCAGCACATGCGGTTCATGGTGATCGTCAAGGGCAACGAGGACACCGAGCGGGGCGTCCTGCCGACCGAGCAGGAGCTCGCGGAGATGGGTGCCTACAACGAGGAGCTGGTCCGGGCCGGGGTGATGCTCGCCGGTGAGGGGCTGCACCCGAGCTCGCGGGGTGCCCGCGTTCGGTTCGCCGCGGACGGCTCGGCCACCGTGGTCGACGGCCCGTTCGCCGAGACCAAGGAGCTGGTGGCCGGCTTCTGGATCCTGCAGGTCTCCTCCCGCGAGGAGGTGCTGGAGTGGGTGAAGAAGGCGCCCTTCCGTAGCGGCGAGGTGGAGGTGCGCCAGGTCTTCGAGAGCGACGACTTCGGGGACGCGATGACCCCCGAGCTGCGGGAGCAGGAGGACCGCATGCGGGCGACGGTCGCCGAGCAGCAGGGCTCGTGAGCACCTCCTCGGCCGGGCCGGCGGCGGTCGACCCCGACGTCGTCCGGCGGACGGTGGACGCCGTCTGGCGGATGGAGTCCGCCAAGCTGGTCGGCGCGCTCACCCGGGTCACCGGGGACGTCGGCCTGGCCGAGGAGCTCGCCCAGGACGCGCTGGTGGCCGCGCTGGAACGCTGGCCGCAGACCGGGGTGCCCGACCGGCCCGGCGCCTGGCTCACCGCCACCGCCAAGCACCGGGCGATCGACGCCTTCCGGCGCGCGCGGCGGCTGGCCGACCGGACCGAGGCCCTCGGCCGGGAGCTGGTCGAGGTCGAGGAGCCGGACTGGGCGGCGGCCCTGGACGAGGTCGTGGCGGACGACGTCCTGCGGCTGGTGTTCATCTCCTGCCACCCGGTGCTGGCCCGGGAGGCGCGCGTGGCGCTGACCCTCCGGCTGGTCGGCGGCCTGGCGACCCCGGAGATCGCGCGCGCCTTCCTCGCGCCGGAGGCGACGGTGGCGCAGCGGATCGTGCGGGCCAAGCGGACGCTCACCGCCGCCCGGGTGCCCTTCGAGGTGCCCACCGGTGCCGAGTTCACCGCCCGGCTGTCCTCGGTCCTCGAGGTGCTCTACCTGGTGTTCAACGAGGGCTACGCGGCCACCGGCGGCGCTCAGTGGACCCGGCCGGACCTCTGCGCGGAGGCGCTGCGGCTGGGCCGGGTGCTGGCCGAGCTGACCCCCCACGAGCCCGAGGTGCACGGCCTGGTCGCACTCATGGAGATCCAGGCGTCCCGGCTGGGCGCCCGCACCGGCCCGGGCGGCGAGCCGGTGCTGCTGCTGGACCAGGACCGCGGCCGCTGGGACCGGGTGCTGATCGGCCGGGGGCTGGCTGCGCTGGAGCGGGCCACGGGGTCCGGCCGGGCGCTGGGCCCCTACTGCCTGCAGGCGGCGATCGCCGCCTGCCACGCCCGTGCCCGCACCGCGGCGGAGACCGACTGGGCGCGGATCGCCGCGCTGTACGAGGCGCTCGCGGAGCTGACGCCCTCGCCGGTGGTGGAGCTCAACCGGGCCGTGGCGGTCGGGATGGCCTACGGGCCGGCGGCCGGGCTGGAGCTGGTCGACGCGCTGACCGACGTCCCGGCGCTGCAGCGCTACCACCTGCTGCCCAGCGTGCGGGGCGACCTGCTGGTCAAGCTCGGCCGCCCTACCGAGGCGCGGACCGAGTTCCTCCGGGCGGCGTCCCTGACCCGCAACGAGCGCGAGCAGGCGCTGCTGCTGGACCGCGCCGCCTCCTCCGCCGGCCCACCGGCCTGAGCCGGCCGCTCAGCCGACCGGTCGGATCGTCCGCGGCATCCGCAGCGCGGCGACCAGCGCCAGCCCGACGACGCCGGCGCTCACCCCGAACGCCCACTGGTAGGACATCTCGTCGGCGAGCCAGCCGGCGACCAGGGGGCCGGTGATCGCGCCGAAGTCGGCGACCATCTGGAAGACGGCGACCACCCGTCCGCCCCGGGCCGGGCTGACGTCGCCCACCACCGCCGCCGGAACGCTGGCCAGCAGGGACGCCGCCAGCCCGAACACCGCCATGGACGTGAGGAACACCGCGGTGACCGGCGGCAGGACCAGCAGGACGAGCGAGGCGGTCGCCAGCGCGGAGCCCAGCACCAGCGAGGGCCGCCGTCCCCACCGGTCCGACAGCGTCCCGGCGCGCAGCAGCCCGAGCGCCTGCGCGACGGAACCGGCGAGCAGCCCCGCCCCGGCCCAGGCGGCGGTCAGCCCGAGCGCCTCCGTGACGTACAGCGGGACCAGCGAGTTGCGGACGCCGAACAGGACCCAGCCCACGCCGAGGTTGGCCACCAGCGCCGCCACGTAGGCGCGCGACCGCAGCGCCGCGCGCACCCCGGCGGGGTCCGGTGCCCGGGCGCCGGCCGGGTCTGCGCCGCCGCTCGCGCCGAGCCCCGGACCCACCGGGTCGCCGGCCGGGGTCGGGTGCTGCCCGGGCCGGGGCCGCAGGAACACCAGCGCGACGGCGCCGGCGACCAGCAGGAAGCCCGCGTACACGAAGAAGGGCAGCCGCGGGGAGACCTCGGTGAGGAACCCGCCGGCTCCCGGGCCGGCGATGCCGCCCAGGATGAAGCCGCCCTGGTAGGTCGCCGCGGCGCGGCCGCGCTGGTCGGCCGGCGCCGTGCGCAGCAGCAGGGACAGCGACGCGACGGTGAACATGGCGCTGCCCAGACCGCCGGCGCCGCGCAGGGCCACGAACACCGGGAAGCTGCCGGCCAGGCCGGCCGCGCCGGTGGTCACCGCGACGATCACCAGGCCCGCGGTCAGCACGGTCCGCTCGCCGGCCCGCTCGACCAGGGCGCCGCCGGCGAAGGCGGAGACGAACCGGAAGAACGCGAACGCGCTCACCGCCAGCCCGACCGCCGTCGTCCCCACGCCGTAGGACCGGGCGAACAACGGGATGGCCGGCGCGACGACGCCGAAGCCGAGGGCGACGACGAAGGCGACGGCCGCCAGCGCGCCGACCTCCCGGGGCAGAGCGGTTCCCCCGCGGCGTCGGCGCACGAGGAGGGATCCTCCCAGGCGGCGGAGGTCGGGTGGGGAACCCGTCGGTGCTCGTGCTCTGAGTGCCCGTGGCACTCGGAGCACGAGCGTCCGGACTCAGTCAGTCCAGGGGCTCGACGCGGCGGAGGAACGAGCGGACCGCCAGGTGGTGGGACAGCGGTTCGCGGTGCTCGTCGCACGCCGTCCAGACCTTCTCCCGGTCCGGGGTGTGGATCCGCGGGTTGTTCCACACCAGCCGCCAGCGGGCCGGGGCGCGGCAGCCCTTGCCCGAGCAGATCACCGGGAGCTCGCCGTCCGTCACGCCACCGAGTCTGACCGACCCGCGATCATCGGCCTCCCTGCTGGGTAGAGGGAGTGCATGACGGACACCAAGCCCCTCGCCCTGGTCACCGGTGCCTCCAGCGGCATCGGGTTCGAACTCGCCAAGCAGTTCGTCCAGCACGGCTACGACCTCGTGGTCAACGCCGAGGACGCCGGACTGGAGCAGGCCGCGACGCTCCTGCGCACCGACGGTGCGGAGGTCACCGCCGTGCAGGCCGACCTGCGCACGCCCCAGGGCATCGAGCAGCTGTGGACCCGGGTCCAGGCACTCGGGCGTCCCCTGGACGCCGCGGCGCTGAACGCCGGCGTCGGTGAGGGCGGTGCCTTCATCGACACCGACTGGGCGAAGGACCTGGAGATCATGCAGCTGAACGTCGTGTCGACGGCCGCGCTGATGAAGCTGGTCCTGACCGAGATGACCCGGCGCAACGCGGGCCGCCTGCTGGTGACCTCGTCGATCGCCTCCACCCAGCCCGGCTCGTACCAGGCCGTCTACAACGCCTCCAAGTCGTTCGTGCAGTCCCTCACCGAGGCGGTGCAGGACGAGCTGAAGGACTCCGCGGTCACGATCACCAGCTTGATGCCGGGTCCCACGGACACCCACTTCTTCGCCCGCGCCCACATGCTGACCACCGGGATGGGCAAGGGTCCGAAGGACAGCCCCGAGGACGTCGCCCGGCACGGCATCGAGGCGTTGCTGGCCGGGGAGAAGAAGGTCGTCGCGGCCTCCCTGGCGGTCAAGGCCCAGGAGGCGCTCAACCGGGTGCTGCCCGACTCGGTCAAGGCCGCCGGCAACCGGGTGCTGGCCAAGCCGCGGGACTGACCTCCCCCGATCGGGTCGGGGGAGGGCGGGCGCCGGGCCCGGATGGGCGAAGATCACCGCGTCCGCACGGTGAAACAGCAGGAGATCGATGTGAGCACCCCCGGCGGCCCGCAGCCGCCCGAGCAGGACCCCGACCAGCCCGGTCAGCCGCAGGGCTGGGGACAGCAGCCGCCGCCGGGGCAGCCGTGGGGCCCGCCGCCGGGCTGGGGGCAGCAGCCGCCACCGGGGCAGCCGTGGGGCCCGCCATCGGGTTCCGGCGCGCATGCCTTCGGTCACCTCGACCCGCAGAAGCAGCGCCCGCGCCGGTGGCTCACCCTGCTGGGGCCGGTCCTGGTCGCGCTGGTCGTCGTCCTGTCGCTCATCCAGTTCCTGGGTGGCGGCGACCCGGAGGCGGGTGACTGCATCCAGCAGTCGGGCGGCTCGGACTTCGAGACGGTCGACTGCGGGTCCGACGAGGCCGAGTACCGGATCGTCGGCACCGACGCCGACATGACCGGCGTCACCTTCGACCTGACCGACCCCGGGGAGCTGTGCCTGGACTTCCCCGAGGCCACCGCCGTGTTCTGGTACGGCTCCGACAACGAGTCCGACGGCACGGTCTACTGCGCCGTCGCCGCCTGACCGCCCGACGGCCCCCTCCCGGTCCCCGGGCACGGGGCGTCGCCGCGGGCTTCCGCCCAGCGGGAGGCGGGGCAGCGTCCCCGCCGGGGGTGGCTGGCACAGTGGGCACATGGACGACGTCGTCATCTGTTCCCCGGTCCGCACCCCCGTCGGCCGCATGGGCGGGGTCTTCGCCGGCCTGTCGGCCAACCAGCTCGCCGCGACCGCGCTGCGCGGGCTCGCCGAGCGCACCGGGCTGGGGGAGGGCGAGGTCGACGACGTCGTCCTCGGCCACTGCAACCCCAGCGGCGAGAACCCGGCGATCGGCCGGATCGCTGCGCTCGACGCCGGGCTGGGCACCGAGGTGCCCGGGCTCCAGCTCGACCGGCGCTGCGGGTCCGGCCTGCAGGCGGTCATCTACGCCGCCATGCAGGTGGCCGCCGGGGCCGGGAAGGTCGTCGTCGCCGGCGGCGTCGAGTCGATGAGCACCGTCGAGCACTACGCCCTGGGCCTGCGCACCGGCGTCAAGGGCGACGGGGTGATGCTGCACGACCGGCTGGCCCGCGCCCGCGAGACGGCCGGCGGGGTCGACCACCCGGTGCCCGGCGGCATGCTGGAGACCGCGGAGAACGTGCGCCGCGAGCACGGCATCGACCGGCTGGCGCAGGACGCCTGGGCGCTGCGCTCGCAGCAGGCCGCGGGGGCGGCGATCCGCGAGGGCCGCTTCAAGGACGAGATCATCGGGGTGGAGGTACCGGCCACCCGCAAGACGCCGGCACGCGTCGTCCTCGAGGACGAGCACCCCCGGCCGGACACCACGATGGAGGACCTCGCCAAGCTCCGCCCGGTCATGGGCCGGGTCGACCCGCAGGCCACGGTGACCGCCGGCAACGCCTCGGGGCAGAACGACGGTGCCGCCGCGTGCCTGGTCACCACCCGGGCCGAGGCCGACCGGCGCGGCTGGGAGCCGTTCGTCCGGCTGGTCGGCTGGTCGGTGGCGGGTGTGCCGCCGGAGACCATGGGCATCGGGCCCGTCCCGGCCACCACGGCGGTGCTCGCGCGCACCGGGCTGACCCTGGCCGAGATGGACCTCATCGAGCTCAACGAGGCCTTCGCCAGCCAGGTCCTCGCCTGCCTGGACGGGCTGGGCCTGGGCGCCGACGACCGGGAGCGGGTCAACGTGAACGGCTCGGGGATCTCCCTGGGCCACCCGGTGGGCGCCACCGGTGCGCGGATCCTGGCCACGCTCGCGCACGAGATGCGGCGCCGCGAGGCCCGCTACGGGCTGGAGACGATGTGCATCGGCGGTGGCCAGGGGCTGGCGGCGGTCTTCGAGCGGGTCGGCTGACCGGCGGGACGGCGGCCCCGTTCAGCCCGGCGGCGCCGTCGACGCGCGCTCGACCAGCACCGGGGCCACCAGCTCGGTGCCGGTGCCGGGGCCCCGGCCCTCCAGCTGGTCGAGCAGGACGGCCGCCGCGCGCTGGGCCAGGAGCTCGGCTCGGTTGTCGACGATGGTCAGCGACGTGGCCCCCCACCAGCCGAAGAACGGCTCGTCCTCGGTGCAGACCACCGACAGCTGGTCGGGGACCCGGATGCGGTTCCCGCTGACGACCGGCAGCGCCCCGAAGGACGCCTCGTGGTTGCTCACCAGCAGGGCGGTCGGGGGCTCCTCCGCGGCCAACACGGCCTCCATCGCCCGCCGGCCGAACTCGGCGGTGAACGGGCCGCAGTGCACCAGCTCGTCGCGGACCGGCACCGCGGCCGCCCGCATCGCGCCGACGAACCCCTGGTGGTGCAGATGGCCGGAGGTGACCCCGGGAGGCCCCTCGATGGCGGCGATCCTGGTGTGCCCGAGCCCCAGGAGGTGCTCGACGGCCAGCCGGCCGGCGGACTCGTAGTCCGCCATGACCGAGGGCGCCAGCGAGCCGGGCACCTGGCGGTTCATCGTCACGACCGCCCGGCCGTCGCGCACCAGGGCATTGACCAGCTCGGCGTTGGCGCCGGAGCCGGCGACGACGACCCCGTCGAACCGGTGGGCGGCCACCGTCTCCAGGAACTGGGCCTCCCGGGCCGGGTCGCCCTCGGTGGTGCAGACCAGCACCTGGTGGTCATGCGTGATGGCCCACGCCTGCAGGGTCTCGGCGATGGTGTGGAAGGTGGCGGTGCGCAGGTTGTTGACCACCAGCCCGAGCAGGCCGGTCCGCCGGGTGCGCAGCGCGCTGGCCATCCGGTTGGGCTGGTAGCTCATCGCCGCGGCGGCCGCCTCCACGCGGGCGCGGGTGCTGGGCAGGACGGCAGGGTGGCCGGACAGCGCGCGGCTCGCGGTGCTGGTGCTCACGCCCGCGACCGCCGCCACCGAGGAGAGCGTCGCAGGCATGCCTCCTTCATACCGGACCGGCGGTGACCCAGGGTCGTCACCCCATGTGCGCAGGGGCTCTCCCTGTGTGCAGCGGAGCGTTTCGTCGTAGCCCGGCCGTACGGTCGCCCCAGCTCCTCCGCCGGGAGGAGAGGACGGGGGTGCGGGGTGTACGTGCTGGGCGCGGGGACGGCGGCCGGGGGCCTCGTGGTCAGTGCCAGCGACCTCACCGGCTTCCTGGAGTGCGAGCACCTGACCCGGCTGTCGATGGAGGTGGCCCGCGGGCTCCGGGACCGGCCGCCGGCCGTCGACCCGATGACCGAGCTGGTCGCCGCGCACGGCATCGCGCACGAGGAGCGGCACGTCCAGCGGCTGCGCGACCGCGGCCTGACGGTGGTCGCGATCGACCCGCCGGAGGGCAGGGGCGCCGCTCCGCTCCGCCGCGCGCAGGACGACACGCTCGCGGCCATGCGGGCCGGGGCGGACGTCGTCTACCAGGCCACGTTCTTCGACGGCACGTGGCGTGGCCACGCCGACTTCCTCCTCAAGCGCACCGACCGGTCCAGCGCGCTCGGCCCCTGGGCCTACGACGTGGCCGACACCAAGCTCGCCCGCCGGATCAAGGTGCCCGCCCTGCTGCAGATGGCGCTGTACGGCGACCTGCTCGCCCGGCTGCAGGGCGTGCCCCCCGACCTGCTGACGGTGGTCACCGGCGACCAGCAGGAGCTCGTCTTCCGCTACGCCGACGCCGAGGCGTACGCCCGGACGGCACGCGAACGGTTCCTCGCCCGGCTCGCCGACGAGGAGCTCAGCCCGCCGTACCCCAACGCCCACTGCGGGGTGTGCCCCTGGCGGGCCACCTGCACCGACCGCTGGCGCAGCGAGGACTCCCTGTCCCTGGTCGCCTTCATGCGGCGGGACCACGCTGCCGCGCTCATCGGGGCCGGCATCGCCACGCTCGGGGCGCTGGCCGTCCGGCGTCCCGACGAGCTGCCCGCGCAGATCGGCTGGACCGCCCGCGAGCGGCTCACCCAGCAGGCGCGCCTCCAGCTCGCCGAGCGGAGCTCCGGGCGGCCGTCCTACGAGTTCCTGCCCCGCGAGCCCGGCCGGGGCTTCGAGCTGCTGCCCCCGCCCAGCGCCGGTGACCTCTTCTTCGACATCGAGGGTGACCCGTTCGCCGGCGAGAACGGCTTGGAGTACCTGTGGGGTCTGCTCGACACCGCCGGCCGGTTCACCGCCCACTGGGGCTGCGACCCGGCCGCCGACGACCAGTCCACCGCCGAGCGGACGGCGTTCGAGGCGCTGGTCGACCACCTCACCGCGGCCTACGACGCGGACCCGACCATGCACGTCTACCACTACGCGCCGTACGAGCCGACCCGGTTGAAGACGCTGTCGGCCCGGCTGCGCACGCGCGAGGCGGAGGTGGACCGGCTGCTGCGGGGCGACGTGCTGGTCGACCTCTACGCCGTGGTGCGGCAGGGGCTGCGGTTGAGCAAGGAGTCCTACTCCATCAAGCAGGTCGAGGACTACTACCGCGGTCACACCCGGGCGCACGGCGAGCAGGTGTCCGACGCGGGCGAGAGCATCCTCGCGTTCGAGCGGTGGCTGGTCACCCGCGACCAGACCCTGCTCGCGGAGATCGAGGCCTACAACCGGGACGACTGCGTCTCCACCCGGCAGCTGCGCGACTGGCTGGAGGAGCGGCGTGCGGAGTTGCGGCGCTCGGGCGCCGCGCTGCGCCGCCCCGAGGACGGCGAGCCGGACGGCTCGGCGGAGAACGCCGCCGCCCAGGGGCTCCGCGAGGAGCTGGAGCGGCGGCTGGTCGACGGGCTGCCGGAGACCGGCCGCAGCCCGGAGCAGGAGGCCACCTGGATGCTCGCCCAGCAGCTCGGCTGGCACGCGCGGGAGGCCCGTTCGGCCTGGTGGGAGTACTTCCGGCTGCGCGACCTCCCGGCCGAGGAGCTCGAGCGGGAGACCGCGGCCCTGGGTCCGCTGGAGGGTGGCGAGCTGGTCGGTGCCGAGCGGCGGTCGCAGCACTGGCGGTACACGTTCCCGCCGCAGGAGACCAAGGTGTCCGCCGGTGGTCGCTTCGAGCACCTGCTGCCCGCCGCGGACGGCCGGCGGGTCACCAGCACCGTCGTCGAGATCGACCCGACGGCCGGCTGGGTGGTGCTCAGCCGCAGCGCCGCCACCGGCACCGACCACCCCACCGGGCTGCTGCCCTCGTCGCCGCCCAGCGACGCGGTGTTCCGCGGCGCGCTCACCGAGCTCGGCGAGCAGGTGGCGCTGAGCGGGATCGACGCCGACGGGCCGCGCCGCGCGGCCCGGGACCTGCTGCTCCGCCGCCCGCCGCGGCTCCTGCCCGGCGTTCCGCTGCGGGAGCCCGGCGAGGAGTCGGCCGCCGCGGCCCGCCGGCTGGCCGGGGCCCTCACCGGCGGGCTGCTGGCCGTGCAGGGACCGCCCGGGGCGGGGAAGACGTACACCGGCGCCCGGGCGGTGGTGGACCTGCTCCGGGCCGGTCGGCGGGTCGGGCTCACCGCCTCCAGCCACAAGGTGATCGGCAACCTGCTCGACGCGGTGATGGCCGCCGCGCGGGAGGCGGGCGTGCCCGTGCGGGCCCTGCAGAAGGCCGATGACCTGCAGCGCTGCGCCGACGCCGACGTCCAGTGCCTCTCCTCGAACGCGCAGGTGCTCGACGCGCTCGACGCCGGCGACGTCGACCTGCTGGCCGGCACCGGGTGGCTGTTCGCCCGCGCGGAGCTCGCCGGACGGCTCGACGTGCTGGTGGTCGACGAGGCCGGTCAGCTGTCGCTGGCCAACGCCCTCGCGGTCAGCCGCGCCGCGGCGAACCTGGTGCTGCTCGGCGACCCGCAGCAGTTGCGCCAGCCGGGGCGGGGCATCCACCCGCCGGGGGCCGACGTCTCCGCGCTGCAGCACGTGCTCGGCGACGATGAGGTGCTGCCGGCCGATCGTGGGGTGTTCCTCGACCGGTCCTGGCGGATGGCTCCGCAGCTGTGCCGGGTGGTCAGCGACCTGTCCTACCGCGGGCAGCTGCGGCCGGCGCCGGGAGCCGAGGACAACGAGCTCGACGTGCCGGCCCGGTGGGCTGCGCCGGCCGGGATCGGCTGGGTCCCGGTCGCGCACGAGGGCAACGGGTCGGTGTCGCCGGAGGAGGCGGCGGTCGTGGCCGAGCTGATCGCGGACCTCATGGGCCGCCGCTGGCGGGCCGGTGGGGTGGACCGCATGGTCGGGGAGGCCGACGTGCTGGTGGTGACGCCGTACAACGCCCAAGTCAACCAGGTGCGCACCACGCTGGCGGCCGCGGGGCTCGGCGGTGTCGAGGTGGGCACGGTCGACAAGTTCCAGGGCCGGGAGGCGGCGGTCGCGGTGTTCACGCTGGCGGCGTCGAGCGGCGCGCACGTGCCCCGGCGGCTGGACTTCCTGCTCGACCGGCACCGGCTCAACGTCGCGCTGTCCCGCGCCAAGACGGTCGCCTACGTGGTCGGCAGCCCGGCCCTGCTCACCTCACCGGTGCACACCCCTGAGCAGCTGCGGCTGGTCAACGGGCTGTGCCGGCTGGTCGAGACCGCCGCCGCCGCGCCGGTCCCCGCTCAACCACGGCGCCAGTCATCACTGGCCTGGGCTGGCGGGCGCTCAGTTTCTGGGAGCACCGCGTGACGGTCGGTGTGCGATCTGAGACGGGCGGTTCCCTCCTGCGACCGGGTTAGGCTAGCCTCACCATGGTCCGGTTCCGCCAGGTTCCGGGTCGCCGACGGCGGGAGACAGCATGACCACGGCCCTGACGCGGACCAGCGGTGCGCCGAACATCGTCGAGCCCCTGCCGCTCCAGGTCGCCCAGCCCCCGGTCGCCACCCCCGACTACCGGTTCTTCCCGGTCACCGTCCTGGGCGTGCAGCGACTGAGCCCCAACTTCCTGCGGCTGACCTTCACCGGTCCGGCGCTCCGCGACTTCGGCGTCGGCGGCGCCGACCAGCGGATCAAACTCGTGCTCTCCCGCGACGGCCGCCCGGTTCAGGACCTGCTCACCAACGGTCCCGGCTGGTACCAGGACTACTGCTCCCTCCCCGACGAGCGGCGGCCGTACCTGCGCACCTACACGGTCCGGGCTGCCCGTCCGGAGCTCGCCGAGATCGACGTCGACGTCGTCCTGCACGGTGGCGGGGACGGGCACGCAGGTCCGGCCGCCGACTGGGCCGCCACCGCTGGCCCGGGTGACCCGCTGGTGATCCTCGGCCCCGACCGGCCCGGCACCGGCCGTGCGTGGGGCGTCGAGTGGCAGCCGCCGGCCGAGGGCACCCTCTTCCTCGCCGGGGACGAGACGGCCGTGCCCGCGATCAGCGCGATCGTCGAGGCGCTCCCGGCGGGGCGCCGCACCATCGCCGTCCTCGAGGTCCCGACGGCCGGCGACGTGCTGTCCCTGGACCTCGCCCCCGGGGTCGAGGTCCGCTGGCTGGTCCGCGGCGACCGGGCCCGCGGGGAGGCCCTCGGCCCGTCCGTGCACGCGGCGCTGTGCGAGGTCGGCGTCGCCGCGCCCACCCCCGGTCAGGAACCCGAGGACGTCGACCCGGAGAGCGGCCGGCTCTGGGAGGTGCCCGAGGCCGGCGCCGACGGCTGCTACGCCTGGCTCGCCGGAGAGGCGGGGATGGTCAAGAAGCTGCGCCGCCGGCTGGTCCGCGACCTCGGCGTGCCGCGCACCTCGGTCGCCTTCATGGGCTACTGGCGACTGGGCGCGGCCGAGGGGAGCTGAGGGCGGCGCGACGTGACCTACGGTCGACCCGTGCTGCGGATCCTGCTCCTCCTGCTGGCCCTCTGGCTCGCCCTGGTCGTCGTCGGCTGGGTGGTGGAGGGCCTGTTCTGGCTCGCCGTGGCCGGGCTGCTCCTCCTGGCCGGCACCGCACTGGTGAGCTCCACCCGCCGCCGCTGACCGCGGACGTCCCGACCCGGTGACCACGGTGCTCGTGGACGTCGCCAACGTCGTCGGCTCCCGCCCCGACGGCTGGTGGCGCGACCGGGCCGGAGCCACCACGCGACTGCTCGACCGGCTCGCCGGTCTCGTCGGCACGGCGCCGGCCGGCCCGCACGGGGACCCGGTGCCGGTGGTCGCCCTGGTCGCCGTCGTGGAGGGCCGGGCCCGGGACGTGCCCGCACCCGACGGCGTCCGCGTGGTCCGGGCCGCGGCGAGCGGGGACGACACCCTCGCCGCCCTCGCCCACGACCTGGCCGACGGCGACGACGACCTGCTGGTGGTCACCGCCGACCGCGGCCTGCGGGACCGGTTGCCGGCGACCGCCCGGGTGACCGGCCCCGGCTGGCTCCTCGCCGCGGCGCCGCCCCCGGCCGCTGAGGACCGTCGGGGAAATTCAAGACCGCCGGGCGCGTGACCGGCAAGGTGCACCCCATGACCGAGACCTCCTCCCTCCCCCCGGCGGTGCGGGCCGCGGCAGAGCTCGCCGCGAGCGCGCTCACCGCCGTCCGGGCCGAGCAGCTGACCACGCCCACCCCGTGCGGCGACTTCGACGTCCGTGCGCTCGTCGACCACCTGGCCTGGGGGGCGCTGCTCTCCCAGCGGGCGGCCACCCGCCTGGCGCTCGAGCACGACTGGAGCAGCAACCGCCCGGCGCCCTTCCTCGACGGGCTGGACCCCGCCGAGTGGCCCGCGGCGATCATCCCCGAGCTGGACGCCGCCGCCGACGCGTGGGCCGATCCCGCAGCCTGGGAGGGCGAGACCCTGATGGGCACCACGCCGATGCCCGCCGAGGTGGTCGGTCCGCTGATGCTGGCCGAATTCGTGCTGCACGGCTGGGACCTCGCCCGCGCGGTCGGTGCGCCCTACGACGTGCCCGCGGAGGTGGGGGAGGCGACGCTCGCCGCCGTCCGCCCGGTCGCGGAGATGGGCCGGGACGGCGGCTGGTACGGACCCGAGGTGGCCGTGCCGGTCGACGCGCCGGCGTTCGAGCGGGCGCTGGGCCTCAGCGGCCGCGACCCGGCGTGGGCCGCGACGGCGGGTCGGGGAGCCGCACGCGGCTGAGCCGGGTCGAGCGGCGCCGGCCGGGCAGGCAGGCCACCAGCGAGAGGACGATGGCCACGCCGTCCTCGAGGAGGGCGGCCTCCCCGGCCGGCATCCGGTCGGCCGCCCACCGGCGCCAGCCGAGTCCGCCCCAGGTCCCGACCGCGGCACCGGCGAGCCCCGCCACGGTCGGGAGGGCGGCGTTCGCCCCGGCCCGACGGGCCAGCAGCCCGCCACCACAGGCGCCGCCGGCCAGCCGGACCGGCAGCCCCGCCCCGGAGGTGCGGGGCGGGGCGTCCGGCTGCTTGTCGGCGACGAGCTCGGCGGTCAGCGAGGTCAGCGACCACAGCTTCTTCAGCGCGCCGGTGTCCCGGGCGGTGAGCGTCGGCGCGGCCAGGCCCAGCGAGCTGCGGCTGCCGGCGGCCACGCCCAGCAGCAGCGACCGGCCGACCAGCCCGGCGCGCGCCTTCTGGCGGGGCAGCGCCCGCTCGGCGGGGGTGGGCAGCGAGGAGATCACCGCCTGGACCGCGGTGCCGTAGGCCAGGTGCGGCACGGCGTCGCCGGCCCACGCGGCGGCGGCCCACCCTCGTCGGCCGCCGACCCCCAGCGCCGCGGCCGGCAGGTCGGCCGCCGCCATCGAGGCGGCGCCGGTGACCACCGCGCCGACCGGCCCGGGGAACCGCACGCCGGCGCCGCGGGCCAGGCTGGCGAGCAGCCCCACGCCGAGACCGTTGACGACCCCGGTGAGCGCCCCCAGCCCGGTGCGGCGGGCCTCCCGGGCGTCCCCGCGTCCGCTGACCGGCCGGCCGGCGGCCGCGGCGAGCGCGTCGGCGGTCTCGGCCGGCAGCGTGCTCGCCGGGCCGCCGTGCAGGGCCATGTCGAGGTACGTGACGGCGGAGAGGGCAGTGGTCCCGGCGGCGCCCGCGATCAGGCCCCGGGCGAAGGTCCCGGTCATGCCCCGACCCTGGGGGGCCGCCGCGGCGTCGGCAACCCCACCGGACCGGCCTGCCGGCCCGAGGGTGTGACGCACACGACGTTGACGTGGGCAGCCTCACGTGCCGCGGACACGTGTCGGACACACATTGCTCACCAACGGCTGGCACCGTGGAGTCCAGCGCCCGAGGTCGTGTGCTCACTGCCCCCTCCGGTCGCCGCTCCTGCCGGCGCCGCGCTCCCTCCTCCTGAAGGTCTGCCATGTCCCGTCCCGTGTCCTCCTCTGCCCGCGACCCGATCGTGGCCCTGCTGCGTGTCGCGGTCGCCCACGCCACCCCCTCGTCGCTGCGCCGGTTGCACCTGACCGTCGCGGTCCTCTTCGCCCTCGACGGCTTCCTCTTCGGCAGCTGGGCCGCCCGCGTGCCCGACGTCAGCGCCCAGACCGGCGCCGGGCACACCGCGCTCGGTGTCGCCCTGCTGTGCCTGTCCCTGGGCGCGCTGGCCTGCATGCAGCTCACCGGCGCGCTCTGCGCCCGGCTGGGCACCGGGCTGACCTGCGCCCTGGCCGGCGCCGCCGCCGCGGCGACCGCCGTGCTCCCGGGCCTCGCAGGCTCGCTGCCCGCGCTGTGCGCCGGGCTGCTGTTCTTCGGTGCCGCAACCGGCGCGGTCAACGTCGCCGCCAACAGCCTCGGGGTCCAGGTCGAGGAGCGCGCCGGCCGGCCGCTGCTGTCCGGGCTGCACGCCGCGTTCAGCGGTGGCGGGCTGCTCGGCGCACTGCTCGGCGGGGTCGCCTCGGCGGCCCTGGGCGTCGGCGCGCACCTGGGCGCGGTCGCCGTCCTGGGCCTCGGCGTGATCGTCTGGGCCGCGCCCACGCTCATCGGCGCCGACGTCGACCCGTCCGCCGCGCGGCAGCGGGCGGAGTGCCCCGCGCCGCAGTCCGCCGGGCCCCGGCCGACGGCGGTGCTCGTCGTCCTCGGAGCCGTCGCCGGCGCCACCGCCTACGGCGAGGGAGCGCTCAGCGACTGGGGCGCGCTGCACCTGCGCGAGCACCTCGCGGCGACCCCCGCGCTGGCCGCGGCCGGCTACGCCGGCTTCTCCTCGGCCATGGCCGCCGGCCGGCTGGCCGGCGGCCGGCTGGTCGCCGCGCTCGGCGAGCGGCGGCTGCTGGTCGGCGGCGCGCTGCTGGCCGCGGGCGGGGTCCTCGCGGCGGTCACCACGACGTCGCTGCCGATCGCCCTGCTGGGCTTCGTGGTCGTCGGCCTCGGGCTGGCCAACGTCTTCCCGCTGGCGATCGCCCGGGCAGGCGCGCTCGGCGGGCCCTCCGGCGTCGCGCTGTCCACCACCGTCGGCTACACCGGCCTGCTCGGCGGGCCGCCGGTGATCGGGTTCCTCGCCGAGCACGCCGGTCTGCCCACCGCGCTCGGCACCGTGGCACTGCTCGCCGTGCTCGCCGCCGTCCTCGTGCTCGGTGTCGAGGGCCCCGCGCTGCGCCGCCCGACGGTCCCCGGCTGGATCCAGCCGGTCGCCTTCGGGCTGCGCCCGGTCGGCGTGGCGCTGCGGCGCCCGGGCCAGGCGCTGCGACCGGCCGTGGTCAAGGTGCGCGGCGCGGGCGGCAGCTACGTCCGGGACCTGCGAGCGCTCGCGCTCGACTGACCGGACGCCGCCGTCCCAGCCCGTTGACCGGGGACCCCTCGTGCGGGTGAGGTGGGCGGGTGACGATCCGTCGGACGACGCTGGGCGGCTCCACCCACGAGTTCCGGTCGCTCGCCGACCTGCTGGCCAAGGCCACCCCGGCGCGTTCGGGTGACGTGCTGGCCGGGATCGCGGCTGAGTCGCAGGAGCAGCGGGTCGCGGCCCAGCACGTGCTCGCCGACGTCCCGCTGACCACCTTCCTCGACGAGCAGGTGGTCGGCTACGACGAGGACGACGTCACCCGGCTCGTCCTCGACACCCACGACGAGGCCGCCTTCGCCCCGGTCGCCGCCCTGACCGTGGGCGGGTTCCGCGACTGGCTGCTGGACCGGGCCGCGGCCGGGGACGAGGCCGCGATCAGCGGCCTGGCCCGGGGGCTCACCCCCGAGATGGTCGCCGCGGTGAGCAAGCTGATGCGCAACGCCGACCTGGTCGCGGTCGCCCGCCGGACCCGGGTGGTCACGGCCTTCCGCAGCACGCTGGGCCTCCCCGGGCGGCTGGCCGCGCGCCTGCAGCCCAACCACCCGACCGACGACCCGGTCGGCGTGACGGCGTCGATCCTCGACGGGCTGCTGCACGGCAGCGGGGACGCCGTCATCGGGATCAACCCGGCGACCGACTCCCCGGCGCAGACCGTGGCGCTGCTGGAACTGGTCGACGCGGTGATCAACCGCTACGAGATCCCGACGCAGTCCTGCGTGCTCGCGCACGTCACCACCACGCTGCGGGCGCTGGAGCAGGGCGCGCCGGTCGACCTGGTGTTCCAGTCGGTGTCCGGGACCGAGGCGGGCAACCGCGGGTTCGGGGTGACCCTGGACCTGCTCGCCGAGGCGCGGACGGCGGCGCTCGAGCTCGGCCGGGGCACGGTGGGCCGCAACGTCACCTACTTCGAGACCGGGCAGGGATCGGCGCTGTCGGCCGACGCGCACCGCGGGGTCGGCGGCCGCCCGGTCGACCAGCAGACCCTCGAGTGCCGCGCCCACGCGGTGGCCCGGCACTTCGAGCCGCTGCTGGTGAACACCGTCGTCGGCTTCATCGGCCCGGAGTACCTCTACGACGGCAAGCAGGTGGTCCGCGCCGGGCTGGAGGACCACTTCTGCGGCAAGCTGCTCGGCCTGCCGATGGGCGTGGACGTCTGCTACACGAACCACACCGACGTCGACGGCGACGACACCGACGCGCTGATGCTCCTGCTGGGTGCGGCCGGGTGCTCGTTCCTCATCGCCGTCCCCGGCTCCGACGACGTGATGCTGCACTACCAGTCGCTGTCCTTCCAGGACGTGCTCACTGCCCGCTCGGTGCTCGGGCTGCGCCCGGCGCCGGAGTTCGAGGCGTGGCTGGCCCGGATGGACCTGCTGGACGACGCCGGCCGGGTGCGCGCGCTGACCCCGGAGGCGCCCGCGGCGCAGGCCCTGCTCGCGGCCGCCCGATGACCACGCACAGCGGCCATGTTGGCCAACATGGCCCCGAGATCCCCGACGGGACGTCGACCGAGTCCGGCCATGTTGGCCAACATGGCCGGGCCTCGGACCCGTGGGCGGTGCTGCGGCGGGCCACCCGCGCCCGGGTGGCGCTCGGCCGGGCCGGCGACGGGCTGCCGACCGCGCGGGAGCTGGAGTTCCGCGCCGCCCACGCGGCGGCCCGGGACGCGGTGCACACCGCCCTGGACGCCGGCCGGGTGCGGGCCGCGCTGGCCGCCGCCGGCGTCGGGCTGGACGTGCTGGAGGTGCACAGCGCCGCCCCGGACCGGGCCACCTACCTGCAGCGCCCGGACCTCGGCCGGCAGCTGGCCGACGGCACGACGCTGCCCGGCGGCCCGTACGACCTGGCGCTGGTGGTGGCCGACGGGCTGTCGCCGCGGGCCGTGCACGAGCACGCCGCCGGTACCGTCGCCGCGGTCCTCGAGCGGCTGCCGGGCTGGTCCGTCGCGCCGCTGGTGGTCGCCTCCCAGGCGCGGGTGGCGCTCGGCGACCCGGTGGGCGAGGCGCTGGGTGCCGGGATCGTCGTCGTCCTGGTGGGGGAGCGGCCGGGGCTGAGCTCGGCGGACAGCCTCGGGCTCTACCTGACCTGGGGTCCCCGCCCCGGGCGGGCCGACGCCGAGCGCAACTGCATCTCCAACGTCCGCCCGCCGCACGGGCTGGGCTACGCGCAGGCCGCCGGCACCCTGGTCGCGCTGCTCCAGGCGTCCCGGCAGCTCGGCGCGTCCGGCGTCGTCCTCAAGGACGAGGGGGTCGCCCTCCCACCCGGCGCCGGCTGACCCGGCGGGTCAGCGTTCCCTGCGTTCCCCGACGGGCATCGGGAGCCGGCGCAGCGCCGGCGTCTGCATGGCCCGGCT
Organism: Modestobacter sp. I12A-02662; assembly: GCF_041028325.1. Classification (NCBI taxonomy): domain Bacteria; kingdom Bacillati; phylum Actinomycetota; class Actinomycetes; order Geodermatophilales; family Geodermatophilaceae; genus Modestobacter; species Modestobacter sp. I12A-02662. Next base: position 45,803 of record NZ_JABGDE010000008.1, read on the forward strand.
CAGCGCCTGCTCCAGCGGGTGGCGCCGCGGCGGCTCCACGTCCGGTGGCCAGTCCGGGGCGAGGTCCGGATCGGGGCTGAGCTGCGTGGCCGACTCGGCGCGCTGGTGCAGCCGCGTCCGCACGTCGTCGGCGCTGTAGGACCGGCGGTGCCTCTCGTGGCGGAGGAGGACGGCGGCGGTGGTGGCCACGCCGGTCAGACCGGCGATCCCGAGCAGCTTCCAGACCCACATGAGGACGTACGGTAGTGGTGTGGCTCACACTCGTGCTCCTTCTCGTGCGCTGTCGCTGCACGACGCCGTGCAGTCGACCCGCACCGGGGACGTCTGGCTGTTCCGTCGGGCGTCGCCGGCCGACGGGGCCGTCCAGTCCGGCGCCGGCGTCCCGGTCGACCACGTCGGCATGGCGGTCGTCGTGGACGACCTCCCGCCGCTGATCTGGCACGCGGAGCTCGGGCACTCGCTGGCCGACGCCTGGACCGGCCGGCACCACCGCGGGGTGCAGCTGCACGACCTGTCCGACGCGGTGTGCGTCTGGAAGAAGCGCTACGGCCAGCAGGCCTGGCTGCGCCGGCTGAACGGCCCGGCGGACGACGGGGTCACCCGCGAGATGGAGGACGCCGCCCTCCGCGCGGTCGCCCGGCTGGACGGAAAGCCGTTCCCCACCACCCGCGGGCTGCCCGAGGGCTGGCTCGGCGGGAAGCTGCGGTGGCGGCAGAGCAACGACACGATCTTCTGCGCCGAGCTGGTGGCCGCCACCTACCGGGCGATGGACCTGCTGCCGGGCAGCCGGCCGATGCGGGCCCACGACCCGGGCCGCTTCTGGTCGGCCGAGCGGGTTCCGCTGCGGGGCGCCTGGCTGGGCGAGGAGATCCGGGTCGACGTCCCGGTGGAGGGCGACCCCTGCGACTGACCCCGCGGGTCAGGGACGACGGAGTTCGGCCGGGGACAGCCGGCCGGTGAGCAGGTCGTGCGCGACGTCGTCCACCGACCGGCCCGTCCCGGCGGCGTGCGACCGCAGCGTGGCCAGGGCCGCGGAGGCGTCGAGCTCCAGCGCCATGCCGAGCTCACCGACGGCCTGCCACACCGCGGCCCGCCGGGCGGCGGCCGGGCTGTGCAGCCAGTCCGGTCCGGCCGGCTCGCTCCAGGTGGTCCAGATGACCGCGTCGCTGAGCGCGTTGGTCATCAGCTCGCCCACGGCGATCGCGTCGAAGACGTCGAGCCGGGCGACCGCGGTCGGGTCGGTGAAGTACAGGTCCAGCGTGCACCGGCCGGCCAGCGCCGACTGCATCGGCAGGGCGACGGCCCCGCGGTAGGGGGTCTCCGCCAGCAGGCGTCCGGCGAAGGAGGGCCAGCGTCGGCGGAGGTCGTCCTCCATGGCGAAGACCGGCTGCCGCTCGGCGTGGGCCTGGATGCACGGCCCCTCGGCGGTGGTGAACTGCAGCCGCTCGGCCAGCGACGCGACCGCGGGGCTGGCGCCCAGCGGCGTCCGGCCGGTCCGCCCGGCGTGCACGCTGATCCCCGCGCCGTCCGCCGGCAGCATCCGCACCGCCGCGCGGGTGAGCCGCTCGGGCAGCAGGTGCAGGGCCTCCCCGTCGCCGTCCTCCGCCGCAGCGGCGGCGACGGCGGCATCGAACTGCGCGGCCAGGGTCATCCCCTTCCAGGTGGCCCGGAAGACGCCGGGCTCAAACATCTGCGCGCGCCCAGCGGCGCGCCGGTGCCGGGACGTGTCGGCCGAGGCGCACGACCGTGTCCAGGTCCTCGTCGAGGAGGGACGGGTCGTGGGTCACGCAGACGACCAGCCGGTCGGCGAGCGCCGCGCGCAGGTCCGCGACCAGCGCCGCCGCCGTCGGGGGGTCGAGGTGGGCGGTCGGCTCGTCGAGCAGCACCACCGGGCGGTCGGCGAGCAGTGCGCGGGCCACCGCCAGCCGGCGCCGCTCCCCGCCGGACAGCGCGGTGCCGCCCGCCCCGACGGGCGTGTCCAGGCCCGCGGGGAGGGTGGCCAGCAGCGCCCCCAGGCCCGCGTCGGCCAGGGCCCGCCGCATCGCCCGCTCGCCGTCCGGGCCGGCCAGCTCCCCGCGGGGCCGGGCCAGGGCCAGGTTGGCGCGGAGGGTGGCGGCGAAGACGTGCGCCTCCTGCGGGCACCAGGCCGTCTGGGCCTGCACGTCGGCGCGGGTGAGCCCGCTGACCGGCACCGGACGGCGACCGTCCCCGAGCTGGTACTCGCCGGAGGACGGGCGCAGCGCGGCCATGAGCACCGCCAGCAGGGTCGACTTGCCGGCGCCGGACGGCCCGGTGACCACCAGCCAGCCGCGCCCGGCGGTGGCGAGGAGGTCGAGGTCCCGCAGGACGCCGGGACGGCCGGGCCACCCCGCCGCGAGCCGCTCGGTGGCGAGCTCCCGCACCGGGGAGGGCGGCGCCGTCCGGTCGCCGAGCACCGGATCGGCGGCCACCGGCTCGTCCAGCACGGACTGCACCCGGGTCCGGGCGTCGGCCCAGGCCAGCCGGTGGCGCAGCGCCGCCCCGATCGCCGTCAGCGGCTCGAGCAGCGCCAGCGGGGCGAGGACGAGCACCGCCGCGACCGGTGCGGACAGGGTGCCCGCCTGCACCGCGGACGAGCCGAGGTCGACGGCCAGCACGGCGGCGGCGCCCGTGGCGAGGGTGGCCACCGCGTCTCCGGCGGCCGCGGCGACCGCCCCGGCCCGGTCGGCGCGGCCCTGCCGGCGGCCCAGCGCGTCCAGCGCGTCGACGGCGGCGCCGACGAGGCCGTGCGCCCGCAGGTCCGCCGCGGCGTCGAAGACCGTGCCGGCCTCCTGCAGGGTCTCCGTGCGCAGCTCGGCGGCCCGCCGGGAGACCCCGCGATCGGCCCACCGGTGCACCGCCGCGATGGTGAGCACGGCGGCGGCGATCACCAGCCCGACCAGGAGCCCGGTCCGCGGGTCGAGCGCGGCGAGGACGGCGGTCGTCCCCGCGAGGACGACGGCGGAGACCAGGGGCGGGGTGACCACGCGCACCGAGAGCTCCTGCAGCAGCGCCGCGTCGCCGACCACCCGGGCGAGGGCCCGGCCGGGGGTGCGGTCGGCCGCCGGGCCCTGCGCCACCAGCGCCGCCCACAGCCGCACGCGGGTGCGCGCCGCGAGCCGGAAGGCGGCGTCGTGGGCGGCCAGCCGCTCCAGCCAGCGGAGCAGCGCCCGGCCCAGCCCGGAGCTCCGCACCGCGACGATGGCCACCATCAGGGTGAGCACCGGCGGGCCCTCCGACGCCCGGACGATCAGCCATCCGGAGACCGCGGTGAGCGCGACGCCCGCGGCGCTGGAGGCGGCTCCGTAGGCCACCGCCGTCGCCAGGGCGCGCCGCGGCCAGCCGAGCCCCGCCGCCGTCCCGGTGCGCTCCTGTTCCGCCTCTCCAGCTGGAACGGCGGCCGGCTGGGCGGCCTCTCCCGCGCCGACGTCCGCCCGGGGGGCGGCCTCCACCGCCCCGGAGTCCGACGGGGGGGCGGAGGGGAGGTCCACGGTGCGGTCGGCGAGCGCGGCCAGCTCCGGCTCGTGGGTGACCAGCACCGTGACCAGGGAGCCGCGCAGGCGGTGCAGGACGGCGGCCACCCGCGCGGTCGCGGCGGGGTCGAGCGAGGCGGTGGGCTCGTCGAGCAGCAGCACCCGGGCACCGCGCAGCACCCGGACGAACGCCCGGGCCAGCGCCACCCGCTGCAGCTCACCGGGGGAGAGGGTGCGGCAGGCCCGGTCGCGCAGGTGCTCACCGGCCACCCAGGACAGCGCGGTGTCGGCGAGGGCGGTGGCCCGCTCGGCGGGCAGGTCCCCGGCGTGCCGGTGGAGCTCGCCGAGCACGGTGCCGGCGACCGTGCGCGGGAACTGCGGGACGACGGCGACCTCCGCCGGCCGACGGACAGAACCGTCCACCCGGGCGGCGCCGCCGTCGAGCAGCTGGCCGGCCAGGACGGCGAGCACCGTCGACTTGCCCGATCCGCTCGGCCCGCGCAGCGTGACCAGCTCGCCGGGCAGGACATCCAGTGACACGCCGTCGACGGCGGGCGCGCCCCGGCCGGGGAAGCGCACCGTCAGGTCCGCGACGGTGATGCCGCGGGGCTCCCCGGCCGGGACCGGGGCGACCACGGGGCGGGGCAGCGGGGTGGCGAGCACGGTCCGCGTGGCCGCGGTGGCCTCGGCGGCGTCCTCGGATGCGTGGTGGGCCGAGCCGAGCGCGCGCAGCGGGGTGAAGGCCTCGGGGGCCAGCAGCAGCGCGAACAGCCCGACGTCCAGGCCGATCGTGCCGTGCACGAGCCGCAGGCCGACGGTGACCGCGACCAGCGCCACGGACAGGGTGGCGAGCACCTCGAGCACCAGGGCGGAGAGGAAGGCGACGCGGAGCGCCGCCAGCGTGCGGCGGCGGTGCTGCTCGCCCAGCCGGGTCAGCGCGTCCAGCTGGTCGGCGGCCCGGCCCAGGCCCACCAGCACCGGCAGGCCGCGCACCAGCTCGGCGACGTGCCCGGCGATGCGGTCCAGCGCGCGGGCGGCGCCGGCCGTCTCGTCCCGGGTGTGCAGGCCGACCAGGACCATGAACAGCGGCACCAGCGGCAGGGTCACCCCGACCAGCAGCGCCGAGAGCCAGTCGGTGACCCCGAGGACGACCAGCAGCACCGGCGGCACGACCGCGGTCTGCGCGAGGGCCGGCAGGTAGGTGGCCAGCGCCGGGCCGAGGTCGTGCAGCCGGGTCGTCGCCAGGACGGCGGCCGGCCCGGTGCCCCCCGCGGCCGCGACGGCCTCGCCCTCGCCGGCCAGGAGCCGGTCGAGCAGGCGGCGGCGCAGGGTGTCCTCGGCGCGGCGGGCGTCCCGGGTGGCGACGACGGTGCCCAGCCCCCCGGCCGCCGCGCGGACCGCCGCACCGAGCAGGGCCAGGCCCAGGGCGGGCCCGGGCAGGGCGCCGTCCGCGATGCCGGCGATCCCGCGGGCGAGCCCGGCGGCCAGCAGCACCATGCCCGCGGTGGACAGCACGGCCAGCGCGGCCGCCCGGGCCAGCGCGGGGACCAGGCCGGGCACCCCGTCGAGCGCACCCAGCGGCCCCCGGGCGCGGCCATGCTGGCCAGCATGGCCGCCCTGCGCGACCGTCATGCCGACGCCGGCTGGGCAGGGGCGTGCGGGGGCTCGGCGCTCAGCCGCTTCCGGAACACCCAGTAGGTCCAGGCCTGGTAGGCCAGGACCACCGGCAGGGCGATCCCGGTGGCCCAGGTCATGATCGTCAGCGTGTAGTCGCTGACCGACGCGTCGCGGATCGTCACGTCGAAGGCCGGGTCGATGGTGGAGGGCACCACGACGGGGTACGCCGCGCCGAAGACGGTCGCCGCCGAGCCCAGCAGGACCACCGCCCAGGCGGCGAACGCCTGCCCCTCCCGGTCGACCCGGATCCGGGCCCAGGTGACTGCGACGGCCAGGGCGGCGACCAGCCAGAGGACCCCGGTCAGCAGGGTGCCGGAGCGCAGCTGGACCAGCCCGGCCCAGCCCAGCAGCGGCAGCGCGGCCACCGGCGACCAGCGGCGGGCGAAGGCGCGGGCGGCCAGGCGGACCGGGCCGTCGGTCTTCAGCGCGAGGAAGACCGCGCCGTGCACCAGCGAGAAGCCGACGACGGCGACCGCCCCGAGCAGCGCCGGCCAGCCGAGGCCGGCGAAGGCCCCGCCCACCCGGTTCCCGTCGCCGTCGATCGGCAGGCCCAGGGTGGTGGCCGCCAGCGCGGCGCCGATGCCGGCTGCGGCGATGAGCGAGCCGGTGGTGACCACGTGCGTCCAGGTGCTGTCCCAGCGCTCGGTGTGGTGCGAGTGCCGCCACTCGAACGCGACCGCCCGGATGATCAGGCCGAAGAGCACCAGCACGAACGGCAGGTAGAGCGCCGGCAGCCAGGTGGCGTACCAGCCGGGGAAGGCGGCGAACACCGCGCCGGCGGCGGTGATCAGCCAGACCTCGTTGCCGTCCCACAGCGGGCCGATGCTGCGCAGCATCAGGTGCCGGTCGGCGGGGCGGCGGCCGAGCACCGGGAGCAGCGCGGCGACGCCGAAGTCGAACCCCTCCAGCAGCAGGAAACCGGTCCACAGCAGGGCGACGGCGGCGAACCAGAGCGTCTGCAGGTCCATGTCGGCTCTCCTCGAGCTCAGTAGGCGAACGACAGGACGTCGTCGTCGGTGGCGTCCCGGCCGCCGGGCAGGTCCTCGTCCGGCGTGCCCTCCGGGGTGGAGCCTGGAGTGGGTGCGCCGTCGCCGGTGGTCACCCCGCGGCGGACGAACCGGACGATCAGCCAGAGCTCGACGACGGCCAGCGCGCCGTAGACGGCGGTCAGGCCGATCAACGACGTCCACACCTCCGCGGCGGTGATGCCCGGGGAGACGGCCTGGGCGGTGAAGAACCAGACCTGGTCCTCGACGGGGACGTCGGGGTTCGGGTAGACCACGAACGGCTGGCGGCCCATCTCGGTGAAGATCCAGCCCGCCGCGTTGGCCAGGAACGGGGCGCCGACCGCCAGCAGCGAGCCGTGCACCCCGATCCGGGAGGTCGGCACCCGCCCCTTGCGGGTCGCCCACAGCGCGTAGGCGGCGACGCCGGCCGAGACCATGCCCATGCCGATCATCAGCCGGAAGGTCCAGTAGGTGACCGCGAGGACGGGCGCGTAGTCGATCGGCTCGCCGGCCTTGTCGCCGAAGGACGGGTCGTCGGGGTAGGTCTCGCCGTAGACCGCGCTGTACTCCTCCTGCAGCTCGTTGACGCCGGGCACCGCCGTGGAGAAGTCGCCGTGCGCGAGGTAGGAGAGCAGGTAGGGGACGGTCCAGGAGTGGACGTCGTCGCACTCGTTGCTGCCGAGCTTGCCGAAGGCGAGGACGGAGAACGGCGCGGGCGCCTCGGTCTCGCACAGCGCCTCGGCGGAAGACATCTTCAGCGGCTGCTGCTGGTACATGAGCTTGGCCTGGAAGTCCCCGGTGACCGCCACGAGCACGAAGGCGGCGAGGGAGACGACGCCGCCGAGCCGGACCGAGCGCCGCCAGACCGAGTGGTCCACGTCGGTGGTGGGCGCCCCGGCGAGCTCCCGCCTGCGCAGGTGCCACAGGCCGATGCCGACCAGCAGCGCCCCGGCCACCATCAGCGAGCCGACGATGGTGTGGCTGAACGCGGCCAGCGCGGTGTTGTTCGTGAGCACGGCGCCGAAGTCCACCTGCAGCGGCCGGCCGGTGGCGTCGTCCACCACGACGCCGACCGGGTGCTGCATCCAGGAGTTGGCGGCGATGATGAAGTACGCGCTGACGATCGAGCCGATCACCGCCGCCCACAGGCTGGCCAGGTGGAGCTTCTTCGGGATCCGGCCCCAGCCGAAGATCCACAGGCCGAGGAAGGTCGACTCGAGGAAGAACGCGAGCAGCGCCTCCAGGGCGAGCAGCGAGCCGAAGACGTCGCCGACGAAGCGGCTGTACTCGCTCCACGCCAGGCCGAACTGGAACTCCTGGACCAGCCCGGTGGCCACGCCCAGCACGAAGTTGATCAGGTATATCCGGCCCCAGAAGCGGGTCATCCGCAGCCACTCGGGCTTGCCGGTCCGGACCCACATCGTGTGCATGACCGCGACGAGGACGCCGAGGCCGATCGTCAGCGGCACCATCAGGAAGTGGTAGACGGTGGTGATCCCGAACTGCCAGCGGGCGATGTCCAACACGTCCACGGTGGTGCCTCCCGGCGCTGACGTACGATCGACACGTTCTTTCTACGCCAGGTAGAACATTATTTCTACGAGGCGTAGAGAAGCGACAGTGTGAGTCGGACGACAGGAGGCCGGGATGGCGTCACTCGGTGAGCTCGAGCGGGCGGTCATGGAACGGCTGTGGGCCTCCGCCGGTCCGGTCAGCGCTCCGGAGCTGCGCGACCAGCTGGCCGACCGCGGGCTGGCGCTGACCACCGTGCACACCGTGCTGAGCCGACTGGAGCAGAAGGCCTTCGTCGTCCACGACGAGGCCCGGCCGCGCCGCTTCACGCCGCGCGCCACCCGCGAGGAGCACGCCGCCGAGCTCATGTCCGAGGTGCTCGGCCAGGCCGCCGACCGGCAGGCCGTGCTGGCCCGGTTCGTGGGCAGCGTGGGGGACGACGAGGTGCGGATGCTGCGCGAGCTGCTGGCCCGGGCGGACCGGGCGACCGCCGACCCGGACGGCGCGGGCGCCCGCTGACCGTGCTCCCCGCGACCGCCCTGGCGCTCGCCGTCCTCGCCGCCCTGCTGGCGTGGCCGGTGCCGGCGGCGCTGTCGCGGGCGCGCTGGCCGCAGCGCGACCCGGTGGCGGCGCTGGTCTGCTGGCAGGCCGTCGGCCTGGCCGGCGGCCTCTCGATGATCGGGGCGCTGCTGGTGCACGGGCTCGCGCCGTGGGGGCACTCGCTGCCCGAGGCCTGGTGGCACTGGATCACCCGGCAGCCCGCGGGGGAGCCGGTGCGCGGCGACCACTGGGGAGCCCAGACGCTGGCCGCGGTCCTCGCCGCGGAGCTGCTGGGCGTGCTGCTGCTGTCCTGGGTGCGCACCGCCCGCACCCGCCGGCGGCACCGGGAGCTGCTGGAGCTGGTGGTGCGTCCCGGCGCCGCCGCCACCCCGGCGGCGGAGACGCAGCTGCTGGAGCACCCGGCGCCGGTGGCGTTCTGCATCCCCGGTGCCCGGCCGCTGCTGGTGCTGTCCTCGGGGATGGTCGCCGAGCTGGACGACGCCCAGCTACGGGCCGTCGTCGCCCACGAGCGGGCGCACCTGCGGGAGCGGCACCACCTCCTGCTGCTGCCCTTCGTCGCCTGGCGGGCGGCGCTGCCGGTGCTGCCGGCCGCGGACCGGGCGCACGACGCGGTGCGGGACCTGGTCGAGATGCGGGCCGACGACGTCGCCCTGGCCTCGCTGACCGGACCGGACCCGCGGCGCACCCTGGCGGCGGCGATCGTCGCCGCCGTCGGCGGGCCGGGGGGAGCGGTGCCGTCCGGTGCGCTCGCCGTCACCGGCGGGGCGGTCGCCGTCCGGGTGCGGCGGCTGCTCGCGCCCGCCGAGCCGCTGTCCCGGGCCGGCCGCACCGCGGCGCTGTGCAGCGCGGTGGCGCTGCTGCTGGTGCCGACCGCGCTCCTCCTGCTGCCCGCCCTCGGCGCGTGAGCGCGGGCCGGCGCCGCCGGTCAGGAGTGGTCGCGCAGCTCCCGGCGGGCGGCGTCCCGCTCGTCCCGGGCGACGTCCCGCTCGTCGCGCGCCTGCTCGGCGTCCGAGCGGGCGGATGCCAGGTCGTCCTGCAGTCGCACGATCGCCTGCGCCGAGGAGAGCGGGTGTCCCTCGTCCAGCAGGCCACGCACCCGCGCGGCGACCTCCAGCTGGTGCCGCGAGTAGCGGCGGTGCCCGCCGGGGGAGCGGTGCGGGTGCAGCACCCCCGACGAGTCGAGGCTGCGGAGGAAGGCCGCCTGGACCCCGAGCAGCTCGGCCGCCTGGCTCATCGTGAGCACCGGGTGGTCCGGGTCGTCCAGCGAGCGGAGTGGGTCGGAGCTCATGGCTGCTCCCGGGGGTGGCAGGGGTGGGACGACGGGAGGGGTGGGACCGGTCGGTCCCACCCCTCCCGGGTGCCGCGGTCGGTCAGCTCTCGACCGACTTCTGGGCGGACTCGCCCTCGATCGTCTGCCCCGACCCCACCGCGGTCCGCTCGTCCGCGCGGCTCACGGTGACCTTGCGGGCCTTCGCCTTCTCGGCGACCGGGATGCTGACCGTCAGCACGCCGTCGTGGTAGCTGGCCTCCAGCCGGTCGGTGTCCAGGCTGCGGCCCAGGACCAGCTGGCGGGTGTAGCTGCCGAACGGCCGCTCGGCGACAGCCCACTGGGCGCCCTCGATCTCCGGGACGGAACGCTCGGCAGCGATGGTCAGCGTGGTGCCCTCGACCTGCAGGTCGATCGACCCGGGGTCGACGCCGGGCAGGTCGAAGTGGGCGACGAAGTTGTCGCCGACCCGGTAGGCGTCCATCGGCATCCCGGCGAGTGGGCGGGCGGTGGTGGTCCCCCCGCGACCGGTCAGCTGGTCCAGGACGCGGAAGGCGGCGGACGTCGAGGCGAACGGGTCGTAGGAGTTCAGCATCGCCATGGCTGGTGTACCTCCAGTAGTGCTCTCTCACTGTGTGGTGCCCGCCTCGAGGTGAACCTCTAGCGGCGACTACAGATTACCTCGGGCGGTCACCGAAGTAAACGTCCGGAGCGAAGAAAAATTTCAACGGTGGCTACAGGTTCACCGCGTTGCTGGGGACGGTGGCGGCCCGGCCCGGGAGACTGCCCACATGGACCTCGCGGCGCCCGTCCCGACCGCCGAGCCGCCCGCCGCCCTGCGGGCCTGGTTCGAGAGGCTCCGCGTGGCGGTGGCGGTCGAGCTGCCCGCCGCCGTGGACCTGCGGCACCTGCTGCACGCCGACCCGCGGCGGTCGGGCGACGAGCAGGACACCGCCGACGCGGTCGTCGCCGCGCTGGGGGCCGGGAGCGGCCGCCCGGTGGCCGGGACCGGCCGGGTGGTGCGGCTGCTGGACGGCGGCGGCCCGTCGGTCGCGCTCCGGGCGGAGCTCGACGGGCTGGCGCTGGACGAGGTCACCGGCGCCCCGTGGGCCGCCACCGGCGGGGTCATGCACGCCTGCGGCCACGACCTGCACCTCGCCGGCCTGGTCGCGCTCGCACGGGCGGTGCGTCGGGTCGGCGGGCCGGCCCCGCTCGTGGCCCTGCTGCAGCCCCGCGAGGAGGGCGCCCCCTCCGGCGCCCGGGACGTGGCGGGCTCCGGCGTCCTGACCGAGGAGGGAGTCGGGTCGGTGGTGGCCGCCCACGTCCAGCCCCAGCTGCCCGCCGGGGTGGTGAACGCGACGCCCGGCCCGGTGAACGCCGCCGTCGAGGAGTTCACGATCACGATCACCGGGCACGGCGGCCACGGGGGCTACCCGCACACCACCGCCGACCCGGTGCTCGCCCTGTGCGCGGTGGTGCTCAGCCTGCAGCAGCTGGTCAGCCGCCGGGTGGACCCGACCGTCGGCGCCGTCCTCACCGTCGGGCAGCTCGACGGTGGCGCGTCGTTCAACGTGGTGCCGGACACCGCCCGGGCCCGCGGTGGGCTGCGCGTCATGCGGGAGGAGGACCGGGTCCTGCTCCTCGGGGCGCTCACCGACGTCGTCCGGCACACCGCCGCGGCCCACGGCTGCACGGCCGAGGTGCACAGCCAGGCCAACATGCCGGTGCTGGCCAACGACGCCGGGCTCGCGCGCGGCGCGGCGCCCTGGCTGGCCCGTGCCGGGATGGTGGTGGACGACGGTTTCCGGTCCTTCGGCGCGGACGACTTCTCCCACTTCTGCGCCGACCACCGCGGGCTGATGCTCTTCCTCGGCGTCGAGGGCGGCCCGGCCGGGCCCGACGGCCGGCGGCCCGGCCTGCACTCCCCGCGCTTCCTGCCCGGGGACGAGGTGGTCGGGCAGGTGGCCGAGGCGCTGCTGGCCGGGTACCTCGCCGGGGCGGAGCTGCTCGGACCCGTGGCGCCCCCGCCCGGCTGACCGGGGCCGGGGATCCGCGACATGCCCGGCCCAGCCGGTCGCCGGCCGGCCCGCGGCCTAGCCTGACCGGGTGCCGGCCCACACCCACAGCTCTGGTCCCGACACCGACGTCCCGGTCGACCCGAGCGCGGTCGCCCGACGGCGGCGGGCGGTCCGGCTGATGATGTACCTGCTCGTCCCCGTCGCGCTGGCCACGGTCCTCGGCCTGGTCGTGCTGTGGCCCGCCGGGGAGCAGTCGGCCGCGCAGCAGGCCGCCGAGCAGTACTTCCCCCCGGGCCAGACCTACCCCCAGGCGACGGTCGTCTCGTTGGAGACCTACGACTGCTCCGAGGACGCCGGGCGGCCCCGCGAGTGCGGCACCGCGGTGATGAACGTCAGCGAGGGGGCCAGCGCGGGGGACTTCGTCCGGATCGACCTGCCCGCCGAGGTGGTCAACGTCGGCGTGGAGGTCGGCGACGAGTTCGTGCTCACCCGCGACCCGGCCCTGGACGGCGGCCAGCCCAGCTACGCCTTCCAGGACTTCGCCCGCGGCGCGCCGATCGTGGTGCTCGCGCTGGCCTTCGCGCTCATCGTGGGTGCGGTGGCCCGGTTGCGCGGCCTGCGCGCGCTGGTGGGCCTGGGGTTCGCCTTCGCCGTCCTGCTGCAGTTCATGCTGCCGGCGCTGCTCGACGGCGGCCCGCCGATCTGGGTCAGCCTGACCGGCTCCTCGGCGATCATGTTCGTCGTCCTCTACCTGGCGCACGGCTTCTCCGCCCGGACGACCACCGCGCTGGTCGGCACCCTCTTCGGCCTGGCACTGAGCGCCGCGCTGGGCGCGGTCGCGGTGGCCGCGGCCCGGCTGCTCGGGTTCAACAACGAGGCGACCATCCAGCTGCTCACGTTCGACCCGACGCTGGACTTCTCCGGCCTGGTGCTGGCCGCGACCGTCGTCGCCGGGCTCGGCATCCTCAACGACGTCACGATCACGCAGGCCTCGTCGGTCTGGCAGCTGCACGAGGCGGCGCCGGACGCCGGCTGGCGGGACCTCTACCGCCGGGGGATGGCGATCGGCCGGGACCACATCGCCTCGACGGTCTACACGATCGTCTTCGCCTACGCCGGGGCCGCGCTGCCGCTGCTGCTGCTCTTCGAGCTCTACCAGCGCCCGTTCTGGGTGGTGCTCACCGGCGCGGAGGTGGGTGAGGAGGTGATCCGCACGCTGGTCGGCGGGATCGCGCTGGTCCTCGCCGTCCCGGTGACCACGTTGGTCGGGGCGCTGGTGGCGACGGCGGCGTCGTCCGCCGCCCCCGCAGCGCAGCCGCCGGTGGAGCCCACGCCGGTCCGCCGCCGCCCGGCCGAGGCGACGGCCGGGCCCACGCAGGTCCGCCGGCCGCCGGCCGAGGCACCGGGGCCGGCGTCGCGCCCGGCGACGTCCGCCTGGCGGCACCCCAAGCTCGACCCGGGTGGTCCCGCCGGCCCGCGGGGACCGCGGTGAGCGGCGCCGGGTCCGCGCGACCAGGGACCGGCGACCTGCTCGCGGCCGCCGCGGCCGCCCCGGGGTTCATGCCGCCGGACGAAGGCCGCGCGCTCTACGAGGCCGCCCGGACGGTGCCGGTGGCGGGGCCGCTGCTGGAGGTGGGCAGCTGGCTGGGCAAGTCCGCGCTGTACCTGGCCGCCGCGGCGCGGGAGACCGGCCGGCAGGTCGTCACCGTCGACCACCACCGCGGGTCCGAGGAGCACCAGCCCGGCTGGGAGTACCACGACCCGTCGCTGGTCGACCCGCTCGTCGGCCGCATCGACACCCTGCCCGGCTTCCGGCGGACCATCGCCGGCGCCGGCGCCGAGGACGTGGTGATCGCCGTCGTCGCCCGGTCGGAGGTGCTGGCGCCGCTGTGGTCCACGACGCTGGCGCTGCTGTTCCTCGACGGCAGCCACACCGAGGAGTCGGCCCGGCGCGACCAGGACGCCTGGGTGGCGAAGCTGGCCGCCGGCGGCACGCTTGCCATCCACGACGTCTTCCCCGACCCCGCCGACGGCGGGCAGGCGCCGTACGGGGTGTACCGGCGGGTCCTCGCCTCGGGGGAGTTCACCGAGCTGCCGGGCACCGGATCGCTGCGGCTGCTGCGCCGGACCCGCTGACCGGCGGCCGGACGCAGAGGAGGATGGGCGCGTGACCGCAACGGAGGAGCTGGCCCGGGCGCGGGTGGAGGCCCTCGCCCAGATCGACGCGCTGACGAGGGAGTTCGACGCGATGGTGGCGGCGGCGGAGTCCTCCAACGCCGACGACGAGCACGACCCCGAGGGCGCGACGATCGCCTTCGAGCGGCAGCAGCTCGCCGCGCTCCTGGAGTCCGCCCACCGACGGCTCGCCGACGTCGACGCCGCACTCGTCCGGGCGGCGACCGGCGACTACGGGCGCTGCGTGGAGTGCGGTCAGGAGATCGCCGCGGAGCGGCTGGCGGCCCGGCCGCAGGCGCGCACCTGCATCGCCTGCGCCACGGCGGCGGGCGCGTGACCCGACGCCGGCGTCAGCTCACGTAGCGGCGCGCGGAGGACCTCCGCTGGGCGTCCTCGAGCGCAGCGAACCGCGCCTCGGCGTGCGGCGGCAGCACGCGGCGCTCGCGCAGCACCCAGGGCAGGCCGCGGACCGCCTGCACCAGGCCGCGGGCGGTGACGCGGTCGCGGGGCACGGTGCGCAGCAGGTGGACGGTGCGGCGCAGCGCGGGCCGGGCCGGGCGGCGCAACCAGGTCGTCCAGAGGGTGTTGCGGATGCCGTCGGCCCGCCGCCTGTGCGGGTCGCGCGCGGCGCTGGCCTGGTGGTGGACGGTCAGCTGGGGGAGGTAGCACAGCTCCCATCCAGCGGTGGCCAGGTCACCGGCCATGAGCTCCTCCTCGCCGCCCAGCCACAGCCGCTCCGAGAAGCCGCCGACCTCCTCGAACGCCTCCCGGCGCAGCACGCTGGCGCCGGCGAGGAAGCTGCCCAGCGCCGGGCCGGGCAGCCACGGGGCACCGACGACGGGGGAGTCGCGCAGCTCGGCCACGATCGGGTCCTCGGTGCCGCCGGGCTCGACGAGGATCCGTGCGGTGACCACGGCCAGCCGGGGGTGCGCGTCGAGGACGTCGGCGGCGGTGCGCAGCGAGCCCGGGTCCCACCAGGTGTCGTCGTCGCAGAAGGCCACGTAGGGGGTGTCCAGCCGGGCCACCCCGAGGTTGCGGCCCACGGCGCCGAGGTTCTCCGGGCTGGCGATCAGCTCGACCCAGGGGTGTTGCGCCCGGACGGCGTCGGCGGTGCCGTCGGCCGATCCGTTGTCGACGACGACCACGTGCGGCTGCTCGGGCAGCGCGCGCAGCCGGGAGAGCGCGAGCAGCAGTTCGTCCCGGCGGTCGTGGGTGATGACGACGACGGCGACCCGCGGGTCCGCGGCGGTCCCGGTCGGCACGCCCTCGCTCAGCTCGCTGGTCACTTCCGCAGCTCCCGGACGCCGGTCATCACGGAGGCCGGCAGCACCCGGCGGCGCCGCAGCGCGGCAGGCACCCGGGGCAGGGCAGCGGCCAGCCCGCGGCGGCCGGGGCGGCCGGCGCGCAGGGCCCGGACCAGCTGCCCGGCGAGGTCGCGCAGCGGATAGCGCATCACGGCGGTCAGCAGCCGGCTGCGCCAGATGCCGACCTGCCGGTCGGCGGGGGGCTCGCGCCGGACGGAGGGGTGGTGGTGCACCGTCACCTCGTCGACGTAGGCCAGGCCCCAGCCGGCCGCGGCGAGGTCGAGGGCCAGCCGCTCCTCCTCGCCGGGGAAGCGGACCACCGGGTCGAAGCCGCCGGCGGTGGTGAACGCGTCGGTGCGCACGAGCGCCGCGCAGGCAGCGAAGCCGAGCAGGGACGGGCCGGGGAGGTCGGGATCCGTGCCCAGGGGGCTCCGCGCCATCTCGCCGCACATCGGGTCCAGCTCCTCCTCCGGCCCGACCAAGATGCGGGCGGCGAGCAGCCCGAGGCGCGGATGGGCACGCATGACCTCGACGGCGCGGGCGAGGTCACCGGGCGCCCACCAGGAGTCGTCGTCGGCGAACGCGACGAAGGGAGTGCCCGCGCGCTCGACCCCGAGGGTGCGGGCCAGCGCGCCGGCGTTGTGGTCCAGGGGGACGACGGTGACCTCGGGATGCGCCGCCCGCACCGCGTCGACGGTGCCGTCGGTGGAGCCGTTGTCGACGAGCACGACCGGCGCCTCGTGCCGCGGCAGGGACGCCAGCAGGTCGCCGCGCCGGTTGCGGCTGGCGACCACGCACGTCACCGCCGACCGCGCGCCACCCGGCTCGGAGATCACCCGCGCACCCTGCCCGCTGCCCGGGCTGGTCAACCCCGGGCCTGCCTTCCATCGGAGCGGTCGGCCCCCACGGGAGGCGGCCGACCGGACGCCGGGTCCAGCCGGTCGAGCGCGCCCGGGTCGGCGAACAGCGTGGCGGCGGGTGAGGTGCCGGCGATCGCGTCGGCGGCGAGCACCACGGCCGCCGCCGTCCAGGTGGTGCGCTCGACCGGCCACCGGGCGTCGTCGGCGTAGACGAGGCCGGTCCAGTAGGAGCCGTCCTCCGCGCGCAGGTGCTGCATGGCGGCGAGCTGCTCGACGGCGGCCCCGGTGCGTCCGACCGCGGCCAGGGCGAGGGCCAGTTCGCAGGTCTCGGCGCCGGTCACCCAGGGCCGGTCGGCGACGCAGCGCACGCCCAGCCCGGGGACGACGAAGGTGTCCCAGCCCGCGCCGAGGCGCTCGTCGGCCGCTGGGCCCGGGAACGCGCCGGCCAGCACCGGGTAGTACCAGTCCATCGACCAGCGGGACCGGTCGGCGAAGGCGTCCGGGCGGGTCCGCAGGGCCGCCCCGAGGTCGGTGACCGCGAGGTCCCAGTCCGGCTGCGGGTCGTCGACCAGCGCGGCGAGCGCGATCCCGCACCGCAGCGACTGGTACAGGCTGGCGTTCCCGGTGAGCAGGGCGGTGTCGTCGGCGGACCCGTCCGGGCGCAGCGCCCAGCCGACCGCGCCGGTCGGCAGCTGCATGGCCGTGACCAGGTCCAGGGCGCGGCGCACCGCCGGCCACAGCCGGTCGACGAGGCCGTCGTCCGCGGTGGACAGCCAGGAGTGCCAGACACCGACGGCGAGGTAGCCGGCGTGGTTGCTCTCCGCGGCTGGTGCCACGACCCGGCCGTCCCGGTACTCCGACGCCCACGACCCGTCCGGCCGCTGGTTGCCGGCCAGCCACTCGTAGGCGGCCAGCGCCCGGCCGTGCTCCCCGCCCACGTCCAGGGCCATGGCCGCCTCGACCATGTCCCAGGCGTCGAGCCGTCCGCCGCGGAACCACGGGATCGCCCCGTCGGCCGACTGCTCGGCGGCGATGGCGGCGACCGTCTGCCGCAGCTGCCCGGCGCTGAGCACACCGCTCACCTCGGGCAGGGGGTGGTCAGGCACGGGCCAGCCCCGCCGCCCCGTCCTCCGCCCGGTCGGCGCCGGCGGCGGGTCCGGTCCGGCCGGCGGGCTTGGCGGCGTAGACGACGAGGCTCTTGCCGAGGACCGGGTCGAGCACCCGCTCCGCCGTGCGGGTCAGCCACGGGCGGTGGGTGAGGTCCCACACCAGGAGCCGGTGGTAGGCCCGGGTCAGCCGGGTCTCCCGGTGCACCCCCACCGCGCACCTGAGCCACCAGTAGGGGGCGTGCAGCGCGTGGGCGTGGTGCCTGCCGGTGGGCTGCAGCCCGACCGTGGCCAGCCGCTCCTCCAGCTGGTCGCCGCGGTAGATCCGGATGTGCCCGCCCTCGTTGGCGTGGTAGGCGTCCGACAGCGCCCAGCACACCCGCTCGGGGCCGTAGCGCGGCACGGTCACGGCCACCCGGCCGCCGGGCCTGAGCACCCGGGCGATCTCGGCGAGCGCGGTGCGGTCGTCCGGGATGTGCTCGAGCACCTCGGAGGCGATCACCCGGTCGACGCTGCCGTCGGGCACCGGCAGCGCCCGCAGGTCCGCCCGCGCCGCTCCGGCCGCCGACCCGGCAGGGGCCTCGCCGGCCGCCGCGATCGCGCCCAGCCACTCGCGGGTGGTCGCCACCTCCTGCGCGCCCCAGTCGACGGCCAGGACCGTGGCCCCGCGGCGGTAGGCCTCGAAGGCGTGCCGGCCCTCTCCGCACCCGAGGTCGAGCACCGTCATGCCCGGCCGCACGTCGAGCAGGTCGTAGTCGACGGTCAGCACGAGCCGTCCCGGGCCGTCGACCGGCGGTCGAGGACCTCGCCGTACCACTCCGCGGTGCACTCGGCGGTGCGCCGCCAGGTGTAGGCACCCAGCACGCGCGCCCGGCCGGAGCGGCCCAGCTGTTCCTGCAGGGACGGGTGGTCGATCACCAGTTGCAGCGCGGCGGCCAGCTGGTCGACGTCCCCGGCCGGCACCTGCACCCCGGCGTGCGAGCCGACCACCTCCGGCAGTGCGCCCGCGTCCGTGGTCACCAAGGGCGTGCCGCAGGCCATGGCCTCGACCGCGGGCAGCGAGAAGCCCTCGTACAGGGAGGGGATCGCCACCACGGTCGCCGTCTGGAGGTGCCGGACCAGCTCCTCCTGCGGCACCGGACCGGTGAACCGCACGGCGCCGCGGAGCCCCAGCCGGTCCAGGGCGGTGTCCGCCGGGCCGCCCGCGCGCGCCACGCCGATCACGGTCAGGACCGCCTCCCGTTCGGTGCGCAGCTTCGCCAGCGCCTCCAGCAGCGGGACCAGTCCCTTCAGCGGGACGTCCGCACTGGTGATCACCACGATGCGCGCCGCCTCCCGCGCGGTCCGGGAGGCCGGCGGCCGGAAGACCTCGGGGTCGATGCCGACCGGGATGACCTCCACCGCCGCGGCCGGGACACCCATGTGCGCGGTGATGTCCCGCCGCGAGCTCTCCGACACGGTGGTCAGCCCGTCCAGCCGGGGGGCGACCCGCGCCTGCATCCGGGTGAAGGCGTACCAGCGGCCGAGGGTGACCCGACGGCGCAGGGACGGCGCGGCGGCGAGCTCCAGGTCCCGGTCGATGGCCACCGGGTGGTGGACGGTGGCGACCGTGGGGAGGCGGCGGCGCACCCGGAGCAGGCCGTAGCCCAGCGACTGGTTGTCGTGGACCAGGTCGAAGTCGCCCGTGCGGGAGGCCAGCAGCCGAGCCGCCCGCAGCGTGAAGGTCAGCGGCTCGGGGAAGCCGGCCGTGCACATCGTGGCCCACTCGGCGAGGTCGACGAGGTCCCGGAACTCGCCCGGCCGCGGCGTCCGGAACGGGTCGGGCTCGCGGTAGAGGTCGAGGCTGGGCACCCGGGTCAGCGGGACCCCGGGATCGAGCTCCGGGTACGGCTGACCGCTGAGGACCTCCACGCGGTGCCCGAGTTCGCGCAGCTCGCGGGAGAGGGCGCGGACGTAGACGCCCTGGCCGCCGCTGTGCGGCTTGCTGCGGTAGGACAGCAGTGCCACCCGCAGCGACCGTCCCATGCCCGGACTCTAACGAGGCGGGGTCGGGCCTCCGCGGCTCGGCTGCCCGTCGCAGGTCCACCTCCCCCCGGGGTCGCGTCCGCCGCCGGCCACCTGGCAGGGTGCGGACATGCTGCGCCACGTCGTGCTCTTCACCTGGTCCCCGGACACCGACGCCGACACCCGGGCGGCCACCATCGCGGCCTTGCGGAAGTTGCCGGAGGAGGTGGGCGGCATGACCTCGTTCGCCGTCGGGCCCGACGCGGGCCTGGTGGACGGCAACGCGCACGCCGCGCTGGTGGCCGAGTTCGCCGACGCCGACGCCTTCCACCGGTACGCCACCGACCCGCGGCACCTCGAGGTCATCGCCGAGCACGTCAAGCCGAACCTGGCGAGCCGGTCGGCGGTCCAGTACGAGGTCTGACCACCGCTCCAGTGGACGGATCCGTTCCGGTGATCTCATGATCGCGTCATGATGATCACGGGATGGGGACGTCTCCGGATGCCCGGGCTCGTCAGCGCCGGACTCCTGGCGTCGTTGGCCCTGGCCGGCTGTGGCTCCGAGGTCGAGGGCGCGGCCTCGCCGAGCAGCGCGCCCAGCAGCCCGTCGAGCGCGGCCGGTTCGAGTACTGGGGTGCTGGAGGGCGCCGAGGACCTGTCCGCCGGGCTGCTGCCGGCGGAGGCCTTCGGGCCCGGCGCCCAGGTGACCCCGGTCACCGCGGACCAGCTCGAACAGCAGCAGGGCCAGCTCGGCGGGCTCGGTGGCCTGCGGGACGTCACGATCACCCCGGAGGCCTGCGCGCCCGGGGTGAAGTCGATCCAGCCCGGGCTCGACGACGTCGCCGGCCTCGGCGCGCAGACGGCTACGGCCGGAGCGACGACCACGGTCGAGATCCTGGCGTCGGGTGAGGGCATCGCGGCGGGCGTCGAGGACCTCGCCTCGACGGCGGAGACCTGTCCTCAGGCCACCATCGCCGCCCCGGAGATCGGCACCGCCGACGTGACGTTCACCGCCCTGGACGTGCCCGCGCTCGGGGACGCGTCGGCCGGCATCTCGCTGACCCTGTCGATCACCGGCCCCGACGGGCAGCCGTTCACGCTGCCGATGTTGCTCGGCATGGTGCGGGACGGCGACCGGCTGGTCAGCCTCACCCAGGTCGACGCAGCGGGCGGTGCCGACCCGGCGGCCTTCACCGCGCTGCTGCAGCAGGCCTTCGAGCAGCAGGCCGCCACGCTGGACTGAGCGGAGGGGCGGCGTCGCGATGCGCATGCCGTGACGCTGCACCGCCCGGGAGACGACGTGCCGGCCGCCGTCCACAGCCGAGGTCTCCGTCCACAACCTCGGCTGACGGGCTCCGAGCGGGCCGTGGCGGCAGCAGTGTGCCGGCATGCCCGACACCGATCCGCTGCTGACCGTCCGCCTCTCCGAGCCGGGGGAGGTCGCCGCGGCCCTCCCGCACCTGATCGGCTTCCCGCCGCGCGAGTCGCTGGTGGTGGTCAGCGTGCGGGGCGGCCGGACGCGCAGCTTCGGCCTGACGGCACGCGTCGACCTACCTCCGGCCGGGCACCGGGCCGCCGTGGTCGGCAGCCTGGTGCACTCGCTGATGACCGACCGTCCGGCCGCGGTCGTCCTCGCTGTGGTGTCCGAGGCGCCCGACGACCTGGCCGTCGACCGTTGGCCGGGCGGCGCGGACCGCCGGCCGACCCTCCCGCACCGGGATCTGGTGCACGAGGCGGTGCTCGCGTTCGCCGGCCGGAGCGTGCCGGTGCAGGAGACGCTGCTCGTCCGGCGGAGCTGCTGGTGGTCCTACGACTGCCCCCGGGAGTGCTGCGCCCCGGCCGCCGGCACGCCGTTGCCCGAAGGCACCAGCCCGCTGGCCGCCGCCTCGGCGCTGGGCGGGCAGGTGCTCGCGGAGGACCGGGCGGAGCTGGCACGACGGATCGCCCCGGTCGGCTTCCTGGCCGCCGCCGGGATGTCCCGGGCGTGTGACGAGGTCGGCCTGGACGTCGCCCGGGCCACCGCCGAGCGAGGGTGGGAGGACGTCGCCGAGGAGTCCTGGGCGGAGGTCCAGCGGGCGCTGCTGAGGACCGCCCCCGGGTCGGTGCGGGCGATCCCCGATCACGACGTAGCCCGGGTCGCCTGGGCACTGCGCGACATCGGCGTCCGGGACCGTGCGCTCACCCTCGCCCTGGGGCGCCGCGCCGCCGCGGCCACGGCACTCTGGACCGAGGTCACCCGGCGGGCGCCGTCCCCGCTGGACGCGGCTCCCGCCACGCTCCTCGCGGTGTCGGCCTGGCTGCGGGGCGACGGCGCCATGGCCAACGTCGCTCTCGAGCGCGCCCTGCACAGCGACCCCGCGTACTCCTTCGCCGGGCTGCTGCGGACCGCGCTGGACCGCTGCATGCCACCGGCGGAGCTGCGGCGGCTGATCGCCGTCACCACGGACCCGTTCGATGCGGCGACCTGAGGTCCCGCCCGCCGGTCAGCCGGGACCGCACGGGCTGCGGGCCGGTTCAGACCAGCCCGGGCCGCTGCCAGTCCTCCCCCAGGACGTGCTCGGCCAGGAAGGCGATCACCGTCTCGTACCAGACCGCCGCGTTCCCCGGCGTGAGCACCCAGTGGTTCTCGTCGGGGAAGTACAGGAACTTCGACGGGACGCCGCGCTTCTGCAGGTCGTACCAGAGCCGCAGGCCCTCACCGATCGGTACCCGGTAGTCCTTGTCGCCGTGGATGACCAGCACCGGCGTCCGGATCGCGTCGGCGTAGCGGTGCGGCGAGTTCTGCTCGTAGCGCTTCGGCTCGGTCAGCGGGTCGCCGAACTCGCGCTCCCAGTAGTACGCGGAGTCGGTCGTCCCGCTGAAGCTGTCCAGGTGCCAGAGGCTGGCATGGGTGACGATGGCCCGGAACCGGTCCGTCTGGGTGGCCACCCAGTTGGCCATGTAGCCGCCGAACGAGCCGCCCATCGCCGCGGTCCGGGTCCGGTCGATCTCCGGCAGCGCCTCGGCGGCGTCGACCGCGGCCATCAGGTCGGTGTAGGGCGCCCCGCCCCACTCGCCCCACCCCCGCTGGACGAACTCCTGCCCGAACCCCTGGGACAACGCCGGGTTGGGCAGCAGGACCGCGTACCCGCGGGCGGCGAGCACCCAGGGGGTCCACCGCCACGACCAGGAGTTCCAGCTCATCAGCGGGCCGCCGTGGATCCACAGCAGCAGGGGCGCGGGCTGCTCGGCGCTCGCGCCCTCCGGGAGGACCAGCCAGGACTGGATGCGGGTCCCGTCGGCCGCGGTGGCCTGCAGCTCGCTCAGGGTCCCGGGCAGGTGCGTGATCGTGCCCGGGTTGGGCAGCGGGACGGGGTCTTGGCCGGTCGCCTGCGGGTCGAGCCGCACCGGTACCGGCGGGGTGTCGTAGCCGGACCGGAGCGCGTAGAGGGCGCTGCCGTCGCGGGCCACCTGCAGGTCGCTGTACGCGCCGTCCGCGGTCAGCCGGACCGGGGCGCCGCCGTCGAGCGTGACCCGGAACAGTGCGTGCCGGCCGTCGTCGTCGGCGAGGAAGTAGACGGCGGTGCCGTCGGCGGAGAACTGCGGCGCGCTGGGCCAGCGGTCGAAGCCGGCGGTGATGTCCCGGGGCGTCGACGACGCCAGGTCGACGACCAGCAGCGTGAAGTCCGGGGGCGCGGCGAAGGTGGACTTGCTCTCCCGGACGCAGACCACCTGCGTGGAATCGGGGGAGAAGCGGGCGGCGAAGACGTCCGCCTCCGGGTCGTCCACCAGCACCTGGGTCCTGCCGGTGGCGACCTCGGTCAGCACCAGCCGGGACCGGCGGCCGGCCGTTCCGTCGGGCACGTCCTCGCCGCGGGCGAGGAACCGGCCGTCGGGGGAGAGCGCGATGTCCTCACCGGCGCCGAGCGGCGGGCCGGCGTCCGGCGTGAGGTCCCGCCACTCGGGAGCGGCGGCACTCGCGCCCGGCTCGGGCTCGGCCGGCAGCGCCCCTGCCCAGTAGACGTGCGGCACGGCGGGGCCCAGGTCGTGGTCCCAGTACCGCACCGGATAGCCCTCGTGGAGGATCGCGCTGACCCCGGCGTCCTTGCGGGCCTTGCGGCGTTCCTCGTCGGCGGCGGCGTCCGCGGCGCCCGGGACGGTGGCGGCGACCACGGCCACGCCGCCGCTGCCGGTCGCGACCGCGACCGCACTGATCCCCGGAGCGCGCTGGAGCACCATGCGCGCCTCACCGCCCTCGGCGGGCAGGCACCACAGAGCGGGCGTGGGCTCGTCGCCGTCCTTGCCCGCCGCGGGGTCGGGGCGCGCGGTGGTGAACAGCACGTCGCCGTCGGGGGTGAACACCGGCGCCGACTCGCCGGCCGCTCCGCGGGTGAGCCGCCGGGCCGGCCGCAGCCCGGCGGGGTCGACCTCCCACAGGGCCGACTGCCACTTCCTGCCCTCCGGGTCCAGGGTGGCCACCGACGTGATGAGCCGGGTGCCGTCCGGGGACAGGGCCAGGCCACCGAGCCGGGGCAGCGCGACGAAGTCGGCGAGCCGGTGGAACGGGCTGGGTGGCGGCGTGCCGGGGGGCTGCTCGGCGGAGGAGGGTGCGGAGTCGGTCACCGGGGTCTTCTCTCTGGGTGTCCGGGCAGGGGCAGCCCCGAGACTAGTGAGACCGGTCATGAGCACGGCGAAGGAGTTTCCGCCCGGGACGACGCGAGCCGCGCCCCCGGGTGGGGGCGCGGCTCGCGGAGGCAGCCGGGGTCTTGCCCTCAGCCGACGGAGGCCGTGGCCTCCGCGGCCCCCTCCGGGGAGAGGTCCTCGTCCACCGAGCGGACGAACACGTACTGCGCGACGCCCGGCTGCAGCGCGACGCCGTCGACGAACACGGTCCCGTTGGACACCGACGCCGTCACGGTCGAGCCCGGGCGCACGCCGTGCTCGGCGAGGGAGCGCAGCAGTGCGGCGTCCTCCTGGAGCTGCTCGCTGATCCGCTTGACGACCACCCGCTTGCCCTCGGGCGTCGCGGTCGTGGAGAGCAGGGTCAGCGCGTCGAGCACTGCCGAGGTGCCACCACCGAGCGCGTCCAGCCCGGGGATCGGGTTGCCGAACGGGGAGACCGTGGGGTGGCCGAGCAGCGTCAGCAGCTTGCGCTCCACCGCCTCGCTCATGACGTGCTCCCAGCGGCAGGCCTCCTCGTGCACCTCCTCGTACTCGAGGCCGATGACGTCGACGAGGAGGCACTCGGCCAGCCGGTGCTTGCGCATCACCGCGGTGGCCAGGCGGCGTCCCTCCTCCGACAGCTGCAGGTGCCGGTCGCCCTGCACGGTCAGCAGCCCGTCGCGTTCCATCCGGGCGACGGTCTGGCTCACCGTGGGGCCGCTCTGGTGCAGGCGTTCGGCGATCCGGGCCCGGAGGGGGACGATGCCCTCCTCCTCCAGCTCGAAGATCGTCCGGAGGTACATCTCCGTGGTGTCGATGAGGTCGTTCACGTCTGCTCCTCCGTCAGGTCCGACCGAGTCTACGAGCAGAGCCCGCTGGCACGGGGACGACGACCAGCGGCGTCGCCGAGGCCGCACGTGCCGGGCAACCCCGGTAGCGTCCACGGCGGGGGAGCCGGCCCGCTCACCGACGAGCACGGCGGCGGGGTGCCCGGCACGACGCCCTCCGGGCTGCAGCGAGGAGGACCCATGAGCGACGCCGTCGCCGTGGTCTGGGACGACGCGCTCCTGGGCTACACGATGGGTGGGGACCACCCCATGCACCCGGTCAGGCTGGACCTCACCATCCGGCTGGCCGACACCCTGGGCGTGCTGCAGCGGCCCCGGCTGGAGGTGGTGGCACCGACTCCCGCCGACGTCGAGCTGCTGACCCTCGTGCACGACCCGGCCTACCTGGACGCGGTCCGGCGGGCTCCCGAGGACCCGCACGGGGTCGGCCACGGGCTCGGCACCGCGGACAACCCCGTCTTCCCCGGGATGTACGACGCGGCCGCGCTCATCACCGGCGGCAGCGTGCTGGCCGCCGAGCTGGTCTCCTCCGGGCGGGCGCAGCACGCGGTGAACATCGCCGGCGGCCTGCACCACGCCATGCGGAACTCGGCCTCCGGCTTCTGCGTGTTCAACGACGCCGCGGTGGCGATCGCCTGGCTGCTGCGCCAGGGCTGGCAGCGGATCGCCTACGTCGACCTCGACGTGCACCACGGCGACGGTGTCCAGGCGGCCTTCTACGACGACCCGCGGGTGCTCACGGTGAGCGTCCACCAGACGCCGCTCACCCTGTTCCCAGGCACGGGATTCCCCGAGGAGACCGGGAACCCGCAGACGGCGCTGGGCAGCGCGGTCAACCTGGCGCTGCCCAACGGCACCGACGACTCGGGGTGGCTGCGCGCCTTCACCGCCGTCGTCCCCAGCGTCGTCCGTGCCTTCGCCCCGCAGATCCTGGTCACCCAGTGCGGCTGCGACGCCCACCACGAGGACCCGCTGGCCGACCTGGGGCTCACCATCGACGGTCAGCGCGCCTCCTACCGGGCGGTGCACGACCTGGCCCACGAGGTGTGCGACGGCCGGTGGATCGCCCTCGGCGGCGGGGGGTACGGCGTGGTGCGGTGCGTGCCCCGGGCCTGGACCCACCTGATCGCCGAGGCCAGCGGGGACGGGCTGGGACCGGAGACCGAGATCCCGCAGAGCTGGCGGGACGACGTCGTCCGCCGGGGGCTGCGGACCGAGCCGCCGGCCACGATGACCGAGGGCGGCTACACCGGCTTCTCCCGCTGGGACCCGTTCACCGAGAGCCGCGTCGACCGGGCCATCCTCCGGACCCGGACGGCGAGCTTCCCCTACTTCGGCCTCGACCCGGACGACCCCCGTGATTGAGGACCATCCAGCCCCCCGGGAAGGACCTCGTCCCCCTCATCCCTCGCAGGCCAGGACGAGCCTCCGGGCGAGGCCGTTCGAGGCTCGTGGCGGGCCCCTGCTCGATGGCCGGGAGGGCCCGTGACCGCTCGTGATGAAGCACCTGTAGCCCCCGTGCCGCCGCCGCACTGGGAGGCCGACGTCGTCGCCGCCGACGGCGGAACGGTGCACCTGCGGCCGATCACCCCCGAGGACGCCGAGGGCATCGTCGGGCTGATGGACCGCAGTTCCGACCAGACCCGCTACTACCGCTTCTTCGGGCCGATGCGGCGGCTGTCGGACAAGGACCTCCACCGGTTCACCCACGTCGACCACGACAGCCGTGTCGCCTTCGTCCTGCTGCTCGGCGACGAGCTGATCGGGGTGGGCAGGTACGACCGCTACCCGGGCACCGACGACGCCGAGGTGGCGTTCCTCATCGAGGACGCCCACCAGCGCCGGGGCCTGGGCTCGGTGCTGCTCGAGCACCTCGCCGCCGCCGCGCAGGAGCGGGGCATCACCCGGTTCGTCGCCGAGGTGCTCAGCCAGAACGCGCAGATGGTGCGGGTCTTCCAGGACGCCGGGTACTCGGGCAAGCGGTCCTACGCCGACGGTGTGGTCCACCTGACCTTCCCGATCGCCCCCACCGAGGCGTCGCTGGCCGTCGCCCACGAACGGGAGCAGCGCAGCGAGTCCCGGTCGATCGGCCGGCTGCTCAACCCCGGCTCGGTGGCGGTGGTCGGCGCCAGCAACGACCCGGGCAAGATCGGGTCGGCGGTGCTCCGGCACCTGCTGGCCTACGGCTTCGACGGGCCGATCTACCCGGTCAACCCCGCCGTCCGGCACGTCGGCGGGATCCCGGCGCACTCCTCCATCGAGGCGATCCCCGACGACGTCGACCTGGCGGTGCTGGCCGTGCCCGCCGACGAGGTCCCCGGGGTGGTCGAGGCCTGCCGCCGCAAGCACGTCAAGGGGCTGGTGGTGATCTCCGGCGGGTTCGGCGAGGCCGGGCCGGAAGGACGCGTCGCCGAGCGGGCGCTGGTCGCCTCGGCCCGGGCGTCGGGCATGCGGGTGGTCGGGCCGAACTGCCTGGGCATCGTGAACACCGACCCGGCGGTCCGGCTCAACGCCAGCCTGGCGCCCGACATCCCCGGACGCGGGCGGGTCGGCTTCTTCGCCCAGTCCGGGGCGCTGGGGGTGGCCCTGCTGGAGCGGGCCCGCGGTCGGGGCATGGGGCTGTCGACGTTCGTGTCGGCCGGCAACCGCGCCGACGTCAGCGGCAACGACATGCTCCAGTACTGGGCCTCCGACCCGGCGACCGAGGTCGTGCTGCTGCACCTGGAGAGCTTCGGCAACCCGCGCAAGTTCGCCCGGCTGGCGCGCAGCGTCGGTCGCACCAAGCCGGTCGTCGCGGTCAAGAGCGGGCGGCACGTGGGCATGACCGCGGGGCTGGCGGGCACCAGCGTCAGCGTCCCCGAGCAGTCGGTGGCGGCGCTGTTCGCCTCGGCCGGGGTCATCCGGGTCGAGACGCTGGCCCAGCTGTTCGACGTCGCCACCCTGCTCGCCCACCAGCCGCTGCCGGCCGGGAACCGGGTGGCGATCGTCGGGAACTCCACCGCGATGGGCGTCCTCGTCGCCGACTCGGTCCTGGAGCAGGGGCTGGAGCTGGCGCACGAGCGCCCGGTGGACATCGGCGTCCAGGCCGGTCCCGAGGACTTCCGCGCCGCCCTGCGGGCGGCGCTGGACGACGACGGGGTCGACGCCGTGGTGGCCGTGTTCCTCCCTCCGCTGCAGCGCGGCGAGGAGGTCTTCGGCCGGGTGCTGCGGGAGGTGTCGGTCGGGTCGGCGAAGCCGGTCGTGGCCAACTTCCTGTCCACCGACGGCATCCCCGACGAGCTGCGGGTGCACGACGAGCGGGGCATGCCGGCCCGGGGCTCGGTGCCGTCGTTCTCCACGCCGGAACGCGCCGTCATCGCGCTGGCCCGGGCCACCGAGTACGCCCGGTGGCGCCGCCGCCCGCTCGGCGTCATCCCCGAGCTGGCCGGCATCGACGAGGACGCGGCCCGCGACGTCGTGACCCACGCCCTGGCCGAGTCGCCAGGGGGCCGCGAGCTGACCGACGAGGAGACGATCGCGCTGCTCGGCGCGTACGGCGTGCCGATGCTCCGCACCCGCCGGGTCGAGGACGCCGAGGCGGCGGTCGCCGCCGCGGAGCGGATCGGCTACCCGGTCGTGCTGAAGTCGACCGCGCCGTGGCTGCGGGACCGCCGCGACCTCGGCGGGATGCGCTTCGACCTCGCCGACGCCGACGACGTGCGCGCCGCCTACGCCGCCATCCCCGCCGGCGACCCGGTGATCGTGCAGGAGCAGGCAGCGCCCGGCGTGGCCACCGTCGTGCAGATCGTCGACGACCCGTCCTTCGGCGCGCTGGTGAGCTTCGGCGTCGGCGGTGTGGCCACCGACCTGCTGGGGGACCGGGCCTACCGGACCCTGCCGCTGACCGACCTCGACGCGCACGAGCTGGTGCGCGAGCCACGGGCCTGGCCGCTCCTGGACGGCTACCGGGGCAGCGCGCCGGTCGACGCCGCCGCGCTGGAGGACCTGCTGCTGCGGGTCGCGCGGCTCGCCGACGACCTGCCCGAGGTGCTGGGCCTCAGCCTGGACCCGGTCATCGTCGGGCCGGCCGACGCCTGGCACGGTGGCCGGTCCCTGGTGGTCGCCGGTGGGCGGACCCGCGTCGGGCCACCGACCGCGCGCTTCGACGGCGGTCCGCGGCGCATGTTCCGCCCGGTGGAGTAGCCCGCGAGCACGGAGAGCCGGCCACCCCGTGGGGTGGCCGGCTCTCCGGTACGTCGGGCTCTACCCGAGGTAGTCGCGCAGGGCGTCGGCGCGCTGCGGGTCGCGCAGCTTGGCCATCGTCTCCCGCTCGATCTGCCGCACCCGCTCGCGGGAGAGACCGAACCGCTTGCCGATCTGCTCCAGCGTGCGGGGCTGCTCGCCATCCAGGCCGAAGCGCATGACGACCACGTCGCGCTCGCGGTCCTCCAGCGTCTCGAGCACGGTGCGGACGTCGCCCTTCATCATCTGGAAGGCGACGGCGTCCTCGGCGACGGCGGCGTCGGCGTCCTCGATGAAGTCGCCGAGCCGCGACTCCTCGTCGGCGCCGACGGTCTGGTCCAGGCTCACCAGGTCACGGGAGTACTCCAGCAGCTCGGTGATCCGCTCCGGGGTCATGTCGAGCTCCAGGCCCAGCTCCTCGGGGGTGGGCTCCCGCTCCAGCTCCTGGTGGATCCGGCGCCGGGTGCGCACCACCTTGTTGACCTGCTCGGCGAGGTGGACGGGCAGCCGGATGGTGCGGCCGGAGTCGGCCATCGCCCGGGTGATGGCCTGGCGGATCCACCACGTCGCGTAGGTCGAGAACTTGAAGCCCTTGGTGTAGTCGAACTTCTCGACCGCGCGGATCAGGCCGACGTTGCCCTCCTGGATGAGGTCCAGGAACGTCATGCCGTGGCCGGTGTACCGCTTGGCGACCGAGACGACCAGCCGGAGGTTGGCCTCCAGCAGGTGGGCCTTGGCGGCCTTGCCGTCGGCGGCCAGGGTCTTGTAGTCCCGCTGCAGCGCCGGGGTGAGCTTCTTCTCGACCAGCAGGCGGTCGGCGTACAGGCCGGCCTCGATCCGCTTGGCGAGCTCGACCTCCTGCTCGGCGGTCAGCAGCGCGGTCTTGCCGATGGTGTTCAGGTACACGCGCACCAGATCCGTCGACACCAGCCCGCTGGTGTCGGGGGCACGACGGGGCGCGCGCACACCGAGGGTGTCGTTGGGGGAGGACTGCAGCAGCGTCACGATGAGTCTTCGTCCTTGCTTCGGGGTTCGGATGCGTCCTGGCCGCCATCGGCCCGCAACGCACCCCGGCGTGGTCGGTCAGAGCGTCCACCCGTCGTCTCCGGGGTGGGCCCTCGGTCCATCAGGTCCGGTGTGGTACATCGTGTGCAACGGACCGGGGTGGCCGGGTGTTCCAGGGCGTCACAACTCACAGCCGACGTCCAGGTGCGCCCCGTGACCGTTCTCCTACCCCCGGGGTGCCCGGGTCAGACCTCCAGCAGCAAGGTCATCGGGCCCTCGTTGACCGACGCCACCCGCATCGGAGCCCCGAAGCGGCCGGTCGCCACCTCGGTGCCGCGGCGCCGGAGCTCGGCGACGACCTCCTCGACCAGCGGCTCGGCCACCTCGCCGGGGGCCGCGTCCACCCACGAGGGCCGGCGCCCCTTGCGCGTGTCGCCGTAGAGGGTGAACTGGCTCACCACCAGGACCGGCAGGCCGAGGTCCCCGACGGAGCGGGCGCCGTCCTCGGTGGGGAACACGCGCAGCTCGTGGACCTTCCGGCCGAGCGTCCGCGCCCGGTCGGCGTCGTCGTCCCGGCCGACGCCGACCAGTGCCAGCAGGCCCGCGCCGATCTCCCCGACGACCTCGCCTCCCACCGTCACCGACGCCGAGCCGACCCGGGTCACCACCGCACGCATCCGGCCATCGTGACCGGTGCGCCCGGCGGCCGCCGGGCCGCCGGTCCCGCCGGCACGGCCGGCTCAGCCGCGGCGGGCCGTGACGGCGTAGGCCTCCAGCGGCAGGGCCAGCCGGCCGCCCCCGTCGGTCCACCGGGCCAGCCCGGTCCGGACGTCCTCGCGGATCCGCCGGTACACGTCGTCGCCGATCCGGTCCCGCAGCGGCGTGCTCTCCACCTCGGTGGTCAAGTAGTCGTCGATCGACGGGGCGTGCACGGTGGCCGGCAGCGTGCGGACGCCGGTGACGCGCAGGCCCGCGCGCGTGAGGTGGCCGGTGAGCCGTTCCCGGTCGCCGAGCCGGAAGTAGGTGCTGATCAGGTCGACGGCGTCCCGACCGGCGTGCCGGGCGACGGCGTCGGTGAGCGTCCGGAAGGCGACCTGCCGGTCCAGCGAGCTCCAGACCTGCACGGCCACCCGGCCACCGGGGCGGACGACGCGGGCCAGCTCGGCCACCGCTGCCGCCGGGTCCGGGACGAACATCAGCCCGGACTGGCACAGCGCGACGTCGAAGAAGGCATCCGGGAAGGGCAGGGCCGCGGCGTCTCCCTGCCGCCACTCCAGGTCAGGGCGGACCTCCCGGGCCACGGTGAGCATGGCCTCGTTCAGGTCGAGCCCGACCACCCGGCCGCTCGGGCCGGTCCGCTCGGCGGCCGTCCGGGCGACGATGCCGGTGCCGCAGGCGACGTCGAGGACGTCGTCGCCCGCGGTCACGTCGGCCAGGTCGATCAGCTGCCGGGCGAGGGAGGCGAAGAGGGAGGGGACGAACGCCGCCTCGTAGGTCCGTGCCGTCTCGAGCGAGAGCTGGAAGGTGTCGGTGCCGGTCATGCCGCGGAGCGTGGCCGCGGGAGCCGGGGCGCGCATGGGTCAGCTGCCCCATCGGGCGGCCCATACTGACCCGGTGCCGGGCGGGCAGGTGGCCGTCGGGACGGCGGCGCTCGAGGCGGGGCGGTGGGCGGAGGCCCGGGCCGCGTTCGAGTCGCTGCTCGCCGCCGGGGACCCGCGGGCCGGCCCGCCCGAGGTCTGGGCCGGGCTGGCCGAGGCGCTGTGGTGGCTGGGTGAGCCGCGGGCCTCCCTCGAGTGCCGGGAACGGGCCTACGTCGCGTTCCGCCGGGCCGGGGACCCCGCGGGCGCCGCCTCAGCGGCGATGGACGCCTGCGTGGGCCACCTGGTCCAGTTCGGCAACGCGGCGGTCGCGTCCGGCTGGCTCGGCCGCGCGCGCAGCGTGTTCGCCGACAGCGTTCCCCCGGAGCAGGAGGGCTGGTTCGGGCTGGTCGAGGCCTACCTGTCCGCCGACGACGACCTGGCCTGCGCGCTGATCCGGCGGGCGCTCGACCAGGGCCGGCGGACCGGGGACGCCGACCTGGAGCTGTCCGCGCTGTCGGACCTCGGCGGCCGGTGGGTGCACGCCGGCCGGGCGGCCGAGGGGCTCCGGCTCATCGACCAGGCGCTGGCGGGCGCCCTGGGCGGGGAGTGCCGCCGCCTGCAGACGGTGGTCTGGGCGGCGTGCACGATGCTCGAGGCATGCGAGGAGACGGGCGACGTCCGCCGGGCGGCGCAGTGGCTGGCGGTGGTCGACGACTTCTCCGCCCGGTACGGCTGCCCGTTCCTGTACGCCACGTGCCGCGCCCACCACGGCGGTCTCCTGGTCGCCACGGGCCGCTGGGCCGACGCGGAGCAGGAGCTCGCCGCGGCGCTGGCGATGGCCGGGGGCGCCGGGCCGGTGCCGCGCGTGCTGGTGCTGTCCCGGCTGGCCTCGCTGCGGCTCCGCCAGGGCCGGCTGGAGGAGGCCGCGGCCCTGGCCGGGGACTGCGACGACGCGCTGCTCGACGCGGAGCTGCTCCTCGCCCGCGGTGAGCCGGCCGCGGCCGTCGTCCGGTTGCAGGCCGCCCTCGACGCCGGCGGGTCGGCGGCGGGGGAGTCGGCCGTGCTCGCCCGGCTGGTCGAGGCGCAGCTCGCGGTCGCCGGGCCGGACGCGGCGGCCCCGGCACTCGAGCGGCTGACCCGGCTGGGGGCCCGGCACCCGGGCGGGCTCGCCGCGGCCCGGGCGGACACCGCCTCCGGGCACGTCGCCGCCGCCCGGGGCGCCCCGGATCGGGCGGTGGGCTGCTTCACCGCCGCCCTGCGGCTGCTGCGGCAGCTGGAGCTGCCGTTCGAGGCCGGCTGCGTCCTCCTGGCCCGGGCACGCGTCGAGGCACCGACGGCCGGGCCGCTGGCCGAGGAGGACGCCCGCGCCGCCCTGGCGGTGTTCGACCGGCTGGGTGCCCGGTCGCTGGCGGACGCGGCGGCGGCGCTGCTGCGCAGCCTGGGTGCCCGCCCGCGGCCGGTGGCACACCCCGCCGACGTCCTCACCGCACGCGAGCGGGAGGTGCTCGGCCTGGTCGCCGCCGGCTTGTCCAACCCGGAGATCGCCGCCCGGTTGTTCATCAGCCGGAAGACCGCGGCCCACCACGTCAGCAGCGTGCTGGCCAAGCTGGGCGTGCGCAGCCGCGCCGAGGCCGCCGCCCTGCACGCGCGGGAGCTGGCCGGACCCGCGACGGCGGACCGCGGTCCGCCGCGGCCCGCCGTGCGGCACACTGCCCGATGAGGGAAGGCGGGGGTTCGATGGAGGACCAGCTGTACGGCGGCACGGTCGCGACGGCGCCCGAACCCGAGAGCGTGCTGCTCCCCGGCCACGACGTGCCGCTGGGGCGCTACACCACCGTCCGCCGGCTGCTGCCGCAGCGGCAGCGCCGGATGGTCGGGGCGTGGTGCTTCGTGGACCACTTCGGCCCCGAGGACGTGACCGGTCGCCCCGGCATGCAGGTCCCGCCGCACCCGCACACCGGGCTGCAGACCGTCACCTGGCTGGTGGACGGCGAGATCGTGCACCGCGACAGCCTGGGCAGCGACCAGCCGATCCGGCCGGGGCAGCTCAACCTCATGAGCTCGGGGCACGGCATCTCGCACTCCGAGATGTCCCCGGCGGACCACCCGGCGGGCCTGCACGGGCTCCAGCTGTGGGGGGCGCTGCCGGAGGAGGAGCGGTCCGGCGAACCCCGTTTCGAGCACCACGCCGAGCTCCCGGTCGTGCGCGACGGCGACGCGACGCTCACCGTCCTCGCCGGGCGGTTCGGGTCCACGGAGTCACCGGCCGGCGTGCACACGCCGCTGGTCGCGGTCGAGATGGTGGTCCCGGGGCCGGGCTCGCACCGGCTGGCCGTGGAGCCGACGTTCGAGCACGGTGTCCTGACGATGTCCGGCACCGTGGACGTCGGCGACGCGACGGTGAGGCCGGGATCGCTGCTGTACCTGGCGCCGGGCCGGTCGGAGCTGAGGGTCGAGGCCCGGGGCGAGGCACGGGTGGTGCTGCTCGGCGGGGAACCGTTCGAGGAGGACCTGGTGATGTGGTGGAACTTCGTCGGGCGGTCCCACGAGGACATCGTGCAGGCGCGGGAGGACTGGATGACCGGACGGCGGTTCGGTCAGGTCAGCGGCTGCAGCGCGGAGCCGCTCCCCGCTCCCGCGCTGCCGACGGTCCGCCTCAAGGCGCGGGACCGGCACGGGCGCACGGTCGGCTGACCGCCGGGCGCCGTCCGGTCCCGATCAGGCCGGCCTCGGGCGGACCGGGTGCCCGCTGATGATCGAGACGCGGTTGAAGGCGTTCATCGTGATGGCGAGCCAGCTGACCGCGGAGAACTGGTCGTCGGTCAGGGCCTTCCGGGCGCGGACGCGCTCACGTTCCCGCGCGTGGTGGTCCGGCAGCGTGGTGAGGGTCTCGGCGAGGGCCAGGGCGGCCTGCTCGGTCGCGGAGAACAGGTCGACGTCCCGCCAGGCGGGCAGCACGGCGAGGCGCTGCGGGGTCTCCCCGTTCTTCAGCGCGATGCGGACGTGCAGGTCGAGGCAGAAGCCGCAGCCGTTGAGCTGGGAGATCCGGATGTTGACCAGCTCGACGAGCAGCCGGTCCAGACCCGCGGCCTCCGCCGTGGCGGTCACCTCCCCGGCCACCGCCGACATCGACCGGTAGACGTCCGGGCTCTGCTTGTCGATGAACAGCCGGTCGTACTCCGGTGACAGGCTCACGAGGACTCCATGGCGTCCACCTTCCTCCCGGTCCAGCAGTGGGGCAGCTCGGACGTCGACGGAGCAGGCACGAGCCGGTGCCGCAGCCGGGCGGTCCAGCGCCCCGGAGGTGGGACCATCGCTGCGCTGCGCGGTGCCGGAGGGGGCAGTCATGCGGGTCGCCGTCGTGGGAGCCGGCCCGGCCGGTCTGCTGGTCGGTACTGCCCTCGCGGGCCGCGGTCACGAGGTCGTCGCGGTGGAGCGCGACGCCGGTCCACCACCCCGGGGCGTCTGGGCGCGGCGCGGGGTGATGCAGTTCCACCACGCGCACGGCTTCCGGCCGCAGGTCGCGCAGGTGCTGCAGGAGGAGTGGCCGGCGGCGTTCGCGGCGTGGATGGCGCTCGGAGCGGAACCGATCACCTTCGACGTCCCCGGGTTCGGGCCGGTGCCCGGTGGCCACCGGTCCCGGCGGGACACCTTCGAACGGGCGCTGCGGACGACGGCCGGCGGCGTGGCGGGCCTGTCGGTCAGGCAGGGGCACGTCGACCGCGTGCTGGCCTCGGGTGGCCGCGCCCGCGGGATCGTCGTCGACGGCCACCCGCTCGAGGCCGATCTCGTGGTCGACGCCTCCGGCCGGTCGGGGAGGGCGGCCGACGGCGTGCGCGCCCCGGCGAGCGAGGGCGGTCCCTGCGGGATGGCCTACGTCGACCGGCAGTACCAGCTGCGGGACGGCGCCGAACCCGGACCGATGACCAACCCACTGGCCTGGCAGGCCGACTTCGACGGGTACGCGGCCGTCGTCTTCCTGCACGAGCGGGGCCACTTCTCGGTCGTGCTGGTCCGGCCGACCGCGGACGCGCCGCTGAAGGAACTCCGTTCCGCGGCCGCGTTCGACGCTGCGTGCGCCGCCATCCCCGGGCTGGCCGAGTGGACCGACCCGGGGCGAGCCCGGCCGGTGACCCGGGTGCTCCCCGGTGGCGCGCTGCACAACGTGTACCGGGGGCAGCGGGGGATCGGCAGCGGATCCGGGCTGCCCGGGCTGGTGAGCGTCGGCGATGCGGTGGCGACCACCACCCCGACGTCCGGTCGTGGCCTGGCCATGACGTTCCTGCAGGTGCAACGGCTGCTGGCGCTCCTGGACGCCGAGGTCGACCCGGCGCTGCTAGGGGAGCCGTTCGACGCCTGGTGCGAGGAGACCATGGTGCCGTGGGTCCGTGACCACATCCAGGTGGACGGAGACCAGGTCCGCCGCTGGCAGGGCGGCGACGTCGACCTCACCCGGCGGCTGCCCTCGGACCTGATCCTGTCCGCGGGCCAGGTGGACCCCCGGATCGCCCAGGCCGGCGCCGGCTACCTGGGCATGGTGGAACCGCCCTCCAGCCTGGACCCGGTCGAGCCCCTCGCCCGCGCCGTCTACGAGTCCGGCTGGCGCCCTCCGCACAGTCCCGGCCCCAGCCGCGACGAGCTCGTCGACCTCGTCCGAGCCGCCGCGCCGGGGTGGCCGTGACCCGGGATCGAGCCGCTCCCGGTGGCGGAGCGCGGCCCCTACGGTGACCCGGTGGACGACGGCGTCCGAGCCGCACTGGCCGAGTCGAGCCTCGCCCGGCTGCCCGTTCCGGCGACCCAGCGGCTGCTCACCGGGGCCCGGCTGGTCCGGATCCCGGCCGGCTCGGTCACCCATCGGGAGGGCGAGACGGCCGAGCACCTGGAGCTCGTCGTCGACGGTCTGGTGCGGGCCTTCGTGACCGCGCCGGACGGCCGCACGCTGACCGTGCGCTACTGCCGGCGGGGGGCGCTGATCGGGGCGGTGTCCATGTACGCGACCGGTTTCCACATGCCCGCCGGCATCCAGGCGGTGGTCGACGCCGATGTGCTGCGGATGTCCCCGGACGTGGTACGCCGCGCCGTCGCCGAGGACCCCCGGGTGGCCGACGCCCTCCTGCGGGAGCTGGCCGACCGTGCCCTGGGCTTCATCCACGAGATCACCGGGAGCGCGTTCACGAGCGTCCGCCAGCGGGTCGCCCGCCACCTGCTGGACCTGGCGGCACAGGAGGCACGTGTCACCGGGGGAGCGCAGCCGGTGCCCACGGTGCAGGTCACCCAGCGGCAGCTCGCCGAGTCCGCCGGCACCGTGCGCGAGGTCGTCGTGCGGGTGCTCCGCGACCTGCGCGAGGCCGGCGTGGTCCGCACCCACGCCGACCACATCGACGTCCTCGACCCGATCCGGCTCAGCCGGGAGCAGGGTGGAACCTGGGTCCCTGACAGACCACCCCCGTGAGCGGAGCCTGCCCGCATGGGTACGACGAGGACTGCAGAGGCCGAGGCTCCGCGCCGGCTCGAGGAGACCGCGGTCGCCGGCCTGCGCCGCGTCCTCACCGGGGAGGTGATCGGCCCGGCGGACGACGGCTACGACGCGCACCGCCGCGTCTGGAACGGCTCGATCGACCGGCATCCGGCGCTCATCGCCCGGTGCCGGGGGGTGGACGACGTCCGCGCCGCCCTCCGTCTCGGCCGCGAGCAGCGGCTGCCGATCGCCGTCCGGAGCGGCGGCCACAGTTTCCCCGGGCTGTCGACCTGCGACGACGGCCTGCTCATCGACCTGCGGCTGATGGACGGCATCCGCGTCGACCCCGACGCCCGCACGTCCGGCGTCCAGGCCGGGGTGCTGCTCGGGGAGCTCGACGCGGTGACCCAGCGGCACGGGCTGGCGGTGCCGGCCGGCATCGTCTCCCACACCGGGCTCACCGGCCTGACCCTCGGCGGCGGGATCGGCTGGCTCCAGCGCAAGCACGGCCTCACGGTCGACTCGCTGGTGTCGGCCGACGTGGTGACCGCCGGCGGCGACGTCGTGCGCGCCGCGGAGGACGAGAACGCCGACCTGTTCTGGGGGCTGCGCGGGGGTGGCGGCAACTTCGGGATCGTCACCGACCTCCGGTTCCGGCTCGTGCCGCTGGGGCCGCAGGTCATGGCCGGCGCGACGTTCTGGCCGATCGCCCAGGCGGCGTCCGTGCTGCGCCGCTACCGCGACTGGATCGCCGGCTGCCCCGACGAGCTGATGACCCTGCTCGTGCAGCGGCTGGCCCCACCGCTGCCCGCGGTCCCGGCCGAGCTGGTCGGTCAGCCGGTGATCGCGCTGGTCGCCTGCTACGCCGGGGACGTCGACGAGGGCGAGCGGGTGTTGCGGCCGATGCGCCACCTCGGCGCGCCGGTGCTCGACCTGTTCGCGGCCAAGCCGTTCACGGTCCACCAGCAGATGTTCGACCCGTCGTTCCGGCACGGCTGCTGGTACCACGTCCGCTCCTGCGACGTCGCCGGGCTGAGCGACGACGTCATCGACGTCGTGGTGGAGCACGGCCGGCGGATCAGCTCGCCGCTGAGCAGCATCGCGCTCTGGCAGATGGGGGGCGCGGTGGCGCGGGTAGGGGAGGACGAGACAGCCTTCACCGGCCGCGACGCCGGGTTCACGTTCAACATCAACGGCAACACGCCGACCGCGGACGGGTTCGAGGAGCAGCGGCAGTGGGCGCGGGACTACTGGTCGGCGCTCGCCCCGTTCCACACGGGCGTCTACGTCAACTTCCTCATGGAGGAGGGGGACGAGCGCGTCCGCCAGGCGTACGGCCCCGCGAAGCACGAACGGCTGCGCGCGCTGAAGCGCAGGTACGACCCCGCCAACGTGTTCCGGCTCAACCAGAACATCCCGCCGGACTGACGTGCGGACGGCGGCTGCCGCCCGCCTCGGGCACCGGGCGCGCCACCGGCCGAGCAGGACCGGGGTGGTCGCCTCCTTCCCCGGGACCGTCGCGCAGGCCACCATGCACGTCACCGCTGCTGCCACGCTCCGAGCCCCGGCCCCAACTGGACCAGTTCGACCGGCACGGTCATCGTGGTCACTCCGACCGCCGTCCTGTCAGCAGCCGTGCCGAACGAAAGGGTGAGCTGTGATCGACGTTGATTCCGCGCTCGACGAAGCGGGACTGAACAACACTCATGTCCGGGACTACGTCCGGCACTGGGCCGAGCTGACCGGTGCCGAGCGGATCGAGGTGATCAACGCCGAGGACGACGCGCGACTCCTCCGCGAGGCGGTGGAGGCCGGCGAGCTCCTCCCCGCGGGCGAGGGGCGCTACTACTCGCGCAGCTACGTCAAGGACACCGCCCGGTCCGAGGAGCGCACCATCGTCGCCACCAACGACCCCGCCGACGCCGGTGTCTACAACAACTGGCGTCCCGCGGCGGAGATGAAGGCCCTGCTCGAGGAGCGCATGCGCGGCGCCTCGGCGGGCAAGACCATGTACGTCGTCCCGTACCTGATGGCGCCGCCCGGCTCGCCGCTCGAGGCGTACGCAGCCGGTGTCGAGGTCACCGACGCGCGGCCGGTCGTGCTGCACATGATCCGCATGGCCCGCGTCGCGGTGAAGTACGTCAACGAGCTGGCCGACCAGAACAGCTTCGTCCGCGCCGTCCACGTCACCGGCGACCTGGAGAACCTCGGCCAGGGGACGCCGGACGACCAGCGCTACTTCGTCACCGTCGCCGACGAGCGGACGATCCTGCACTACGGCTCCTCCTACGGCGGCAACGCGCTGCTGGGCAAGATCGCCCACGGTCTGCGCCAGGCCGCCTACGACGGCTGGGCCTCCGGGGAGTTCCTGGCGGAGCAGTTCCTGCTGCTCGGGATCACCGACAAGCAGACCGGCCGCACGTACCACGTCTGCGGCGGCATGCCGAGCGCGTCGGGCAAGACCAACCTGGCGATGACGCTGGCCCCCGACGTCCTCGGCGACCGCTACCGCGTCGACTTCTACGGCGACGACATCGCCTGGCTGCGGGTCGACCCGGAGGACGGCCGGGTCTACGCGATCAACCCGGAGTTCGGCGTCTTCGGCGTCGCCAAGGACACCAACGAGCAGACCAACCCGACCGCGGTCGCGGCCATCGCGGAGGGCACCGGCGCGATCTTCACCAACGTCGCCTACAACGACGACACCGCCGAGGTCTGGTGGGAAGGCAAGACCCCGGAGCCGCCGGCCGACGTCACGGGCTGGCGGGACTGGAAGGGCGAGCTGATCGCGGAGCGGCCGGACGCCGAGCGGAACGCCCCCTGGGCGCACCCGAACAGCCGGTTCACCACCACGCTGGCGCGGATCCCGAACATCGCGGCCGACTACGAGAACCCCCGCGGCGTGCCGGTCGACGCGATCATCTTCGGCGGCCGCACCCGTGACCGGGAGCCGCTCGTCCGCGCCATCACCGACCTCGCCGAGGGCGTCTACGACGGCTTGACCCTGGGCGCGGAGGCCACCTTCGCCGCCGAGGGCACCGAGGGCGTGCTGCGCTACGACCCGATGTCGATGCGGCCGTTCATGTCCTACCCCGAGGGTGCCTACGCCGCCCACTGGCTGAAGGTCATCGGCGCGGCGACCGAGCGGCCGGTCTTCGCGCACGTCAACTGGTTCCAGCGGGACCCGGAGGACGGCCACTTCCTGTGGCCGGGCTACCGCGACAACCTGCGGGCCCTGCTCTGGCTGGCCCGGCTCAAGGACGGCGAGGTGACCGGACGCCCCACGCCGGTCGGCATCGTGCCCACCGAGGAGGAGCTGGACCTGCGCGGCATGGACCTGCCGCCCGGCGACCTCGAGCGGCTGCTCACCATCGACACCGAGCGCTGGCGGCAGGAGATGGCCCACCGCGAGGAGCACCTGTCGGCCTTCGCTGACCTGCCGGAGGAGATCTGGGAGGCGCACCGCCGGGTCGCCGCCGCGCTCGACGCCGAGGCCTGACCGTGGGTGCGCCGCCGGCCCGTCGCAGACGACGGGCCGGCGGCGCCGCCGGCGTGGGTCACCTGCGCCAGAACAGGTGGTGCGTCACGCCGCTCGGGCTGGGCACGACGTCGAGGTGGAAGCGGTCGAGCAGCTCGTCGGGTGAGGTCCAGAGGCGTACGCCCGAGCCGATCTCGACCGGTGAGACCGCCACGTGCAGGGTGTCGACCAGGTCGGCGTCGAGGAACTCGCGGATGACGGTGGCTCCGCCACCGAGCCGGACGTCCCGGCCCCGGGCCGCGTCCCGCGCCTGGTCGAGGACCGTGGCCGGGTCGGCGTCGACGAAGTGGAACGTGGTGTCGGCGAGCGTGAACGACGGGCGCGGGTGGTGGGTCATCACGAACACCGGGGTGTGGAACGGCGGCTCGGCACCCCACCACCCTTGCCACTCGTGGTCCTCCCAGGGGCCGCGCTGGGGACCGAACTTGTTGCGGCCCATGATCTCGGCGCCGATGTTGTGGGCGAAGTCCCGGGTGAAGTAGTCGTCGATCCCGCGGCTGCCGCCGGGATCGGTCCGGTTGGGCCAGCTCGCCGTGGCGCCCGCCCAGGCGAAGAGCTGCCCGGGGTCTGCATGGCCGAACGGCCTCTCCAGGCTCTGGTGCTCACCCGCTCCGAACCCGTCCCTCGAGACGGTGAAGTTCTGGACCCTCAGCAGCTGGTTCACGTGGCTCCCTTCGTCAGTGTCCGATGACAGTCCGACCGCTGCAGGTCAGGGAACTCATCGCGGGTGCAGCAGGATCGCCCGGGCGCCGACCCCCGCATCGGACGCCGACGCCGACGAGCTGCTGAACCGCCATGCCGGTCGGACCCAGGACGAGGCCGTGCTGCCGGCCACGCGGTGGCGGCATGGATGCGCCGCGACCGCGCTGACGATCGGCGGCGGGATCGACGGGCTCGCGGGTGCACCCCTACGGTCGGCCGAAGAGCGACGCGAGATGGTGGTCGAGGGTCGCGATCGCGTCCTCCTCGGAGCAGCGCCGCAACAGCAGCTGCAGGCCCAGACCGTCGACGAG
Source organism: Modestobacter sp. I12A-02662 (assembly GCF_041028325.1). Classification (NCBI taxonomy): domain Bacteria; kingdom Bacillati; phylum Actinomycetota; class Actinomycetes; order Geodermatophilales; family Geodermatophilaceae; genus Modestobacter; species Modestobacter sp. I12A-02662. The sequence goes on from NZ_JABGDE010000008.1 coordinate 87,089, forward strand.
TGCGAGGAGCCCCGCCGCCGCGCGTTCGGCGTCGGCGCCGCCCGTTCCAGCTGCTCGCAGCTGATCGGCGACGAACGTGCGCATCCCCCCGGCGGTCTTGCGCGAGCCCGTGGCGATGGAGGGCTTCACGGCGGCGTAGGCGAGGAAGGCGAGCACGACGTGGTTCTCGAGGCGGCGCGGTTCGTCGAGCGGCAGGATCTCCAGCAGGAGACCGCGGACGAGCTCGCGCGGTGTCTCCGGCGCCGTCGCGCTCTGTGACCTCGTGCGGATCCGGTCCGTGACCATCTCGAAGGCGAACGTCATCATCTCGTCCTTGGTGCGGAAGTAGTGCTGCACCATCCCGGTCGACACCCCCGCCTCGGCCGCCACCTGCCGCAGGCTGACGCCGTCCAAGCCCCGCGCCCCCGCGAGGCGCATCAGCGCGTCGGCGAGCTGCTCACGACGCTCTCGGCTGTCGACCTTGCGCGGCATGCGGACACTTTACATTGCACCTGTATCGTCATGTCTGGCATTGCAGTCGTATCGGATACAGGGGGTCCCCGTGCACGTGATCGGGTTGAGTGCGGTCGGCGCGGAACGACGCGACCTGGTGGGTGGGAAGGCCGCCGGTCTGGTCCGCCTGATCCGGTCGGGGGAGCGCGTGCCGGAGGGCTTCTGCGTCACGACCGAGGCGCATGCCCGTGGCGAGGTGCCCCGGGCGGACGTGGTCGCGGCGTACGAGCGGCTCGGCGGCGGACCGGTGGCGGTCCGGTCCAGCGCAACCGCCGAGGACATGCCGGATGCGAGCTTCGCCGGTCAGCAGGACACGTTCCTCGCGGTGACGGGCGCCGAGCAGCTGCTCGAGGCGATCCGCGCGTGCTGGGATTCCCTGCACGCCGAGCGTGCACGCGCCTACCGGGAAGCCGTCGGAGTACCGCACGACGCCGTACGCATGGCGGTCGTCGTCCAGCGGATGATCGACGCCGAGGTGGCGGGGGTCCTGTTCACCGCCAATCCGGTCACCGGCTCGCGGAGCGAGACCGTCATCGACGCCGCGCCGGGACCCGGCACCGCGGTCGTGGACGGGACGACGGCGGCCGACCACTACGTGCTCGACGGCGACGGGCCGGAGGAGCGCGGCTGCCTCAGCCCCGCCCGGCTCACCGAGCTCCGGGACGTCGGCCAGCGGCTCCAGGACCAGTTCGGCGTGCCGCAGGACGTGGAGTGGGCCTACGACGGGGACGGCACGTTGTGGCTGTTGCAATCGCGGCCGATCACCACGCTGTTCCCGGCGCCTCCGGCGAGCGACGAGCCAGGATCGCGGCTCTACGTCGAGTTCGGTCATGTCCAGGGCATGCTCCGGCCGGTCACGCCGATGGGCATGTCCACGTTGAAGGGGATGCTGGCGGGCATGCTCGCGGCAGTGGGCCTCACGGTCGAGGTCGTCGACATCGGCGGCCGGCTCTACGGTGACCTCACCGACGCGATGCGCGACCCGTCGACCCGGCAGCGGCTCGTCACGCTCATGGCCGTGGACTTCGGTCCGCGCGCGCAGGCGGTGACCGAGTACCTGCTGGACGATCCGCGGTTCGCCCCGCAGAGGGTCCGCCGGCGGCGCAACACCGCCGCGCTGACGACCGGCCTGCGGGCGGTGACCGGGATCCTGGGCGCGTTGGCCCGACCGGCCGCGGCGCGGGCGCGCGTGCTCGGCGAGATCGAGCGCCTCCGGCAACAGCCGGCCTCCGATCCGTCCACGCCCGCGGACCTGGTGGACCTGGTGGCGGAGAACGCCGCCTCGACCCCGGGCCTGGACGCGATCACCTGGCCCGTCGTCAGCGGACTCGTGGTCTCCGCGGCGCTGCCGCCGCTGCTCGCGGGGATCGCGACCGACGACGAGGTGCGCACCGTGCTCGGTGGCATGCCGTACAACGTCACGATCGAGATGGACCTGGCGCTCTGGCAGGTGGCCCAGCAGGCGGCGCCCCATCGCGAGATGCTCCTGGACACGCCACCGGACGCACTCGCCGAGGCCTACCTGACAGGAGAGCTGCCGGACTTCGGCCTGCGCGCCTTCCTCGACTCGTACGGTGTCCGGGCTGCCGGGGAGGTCGATGTCGGCCTGCCCCGCTGGTCGGAGGACCCGACGCCGGTGTTCGCGATGCTCGCCAACTACCTGCGGGTCGGGGATCCCGCGCAGGCGCCGGACCGACGGTTCGAACGCGCCGCGGCCCGGGCCGAGGCGATGGTCGCCGAGCTCTCCCGGCGGGCGCGCCGCGCCCGGCCGGTGCGCGGTCGGCTCGCGGGCTTCTTCCTGCGTCGGGCGCGCGAGCTGAGCGGCTTGCGCGAGGCGGGCAAGTTCGCCGGGCTGTACCCGTTGCGGGACCGACGCCGACGCCTCCTGCTGCTGGGCACCCAGCTCCAGGAGAGGGGGCTCGTCGAGCGCCCGGACGACGTCATGTTCGTCACGCTCCCGGAGCTGCGTGCGGCTGTGGAGCTGGGCGAGGACCTGCACGAGCTGGTCGCCGGACGGCGATCCGAGTACGCGCGCGAGCTGAGGCGCCGAACGGTGCCGGTCGCCCTGCTCTCCGACGGCACCGACGTGGAGACGTTGCTGCCGCCTCCGGCGGCCGATGACCACACACTCACCGGCATCGGTGCGTCGGCCGGTCAGGCCTGCGGCCGCGCCCGGGTCGTCCGCGACCTCGCCAGCGCCACGATCGAGCCGGGGGAGATCCTGGTCGCACCCACGACCGACCCGGGCTGGACACCGCTGTTCCTGACCGCCGGCGGGCTCGTCGCCGAGACCGGCGCGGTGATGGCGCACGGGCCGACCGTGGCGCGCGAGTACGGCATGCCTGCGGTGATCAGCGTCCCGGGCGCCACGGAGTTGATCAGGACCGGTCAGGTGATCACCGTCGACGGTGCGGCGGGGACGGTCACCATCGAGCAACCGGCGTGAACGGTGGGCCGGGATCCGACGAGCGGCGGTTCGGGGCGTCGCTCCCGCCTTCTCCGACCCGCGCGATCCGGAGGTCTCCGGGTGACTGACGTCGACCGGGGATGAGGCACGATCACCGCGTGCCGCAGCTCCGCATCGCCCAGGACCCTGCCGCCGACGAGCTGCTGGGCCGCGACCCGCTGGCCCTGCTCATCGGCATGCTGCTGGACCAGCAGTTCCCGATGGAGCGCGCCTTCGGCGCACCCCGGCTGCTGGCGCAGCGGCTCGGCGTCGACACGCTGTCGGCCGCGGAGCTCGCCGAGCACGACCCGGAGCTGCTGCTGCGCCACTTCCAGGGCCCGCCGGCGCTGCACCGCTACCCGGGCTCGATGGCCACCCGCACCCAGGAGCTCGCCCGGCTCCTCGTCGAGCGGTACGACGGCCGGGCGGAGGCCCTGTGGACCGACGTCCCGGACGGTCGCACCCTGCTCCGCCGCCTCGGCGAGCTGCCCGGCTTCGGCGCGCAGAAGGCCAAGATCTTCCTGGCCCTGCTCGGGAAGCAGGTCGGGGTCACCCCGCCCGGCTGGCGGGAGGCGGCGGGGGAGTACGGCGAGGAGGGCTCCCGCCGCTCGGTCGCCGACATCACCGGCCCGGAGTCGCTGGCGGAGGTGCGCAGCTTCAAGCAGTCGGTGAAGCAGGCGGCGAAGGAGGCCAGGGCCGCCCGCGCCGGCTCGTGACCAGCTGAGCAGGAGCCCGGGAGAGAGCTGCCGCGGGCACCTGCATCGTGCACCACCGAGTGGCACGATGGGCTGCGGAGCCGGGGCTCCGGGGCCGAGCCCTCCACCGACCACCGCCGCCATCCCCGGCCGGTCCAGGGAAGGACACCCGTGGCCTCCAGCCAGTCCGCCAGCCGGCATCCGCGCAGCGCGCCCGTGCTCATCACCGACGCCGAGCCCAGCCGCACCGAGCAGCACGACGCCCGCGTCCGTCGGTACCTGATCACCATGGGGATCCGCGGGCTCAGCGTGATCGCTGCCGCGGTGAGCTACCAGTACTCGGTCTGGCTGATGATCACCTTCGCGGTCCTGGGGACCGTGCTGCCGTGGGTCGCGGTGGTCCAGGCCAACGACGGGCCGCCGAAGAAGAAGCTCGACGTGAACCGGTACCGACCTCCTGCTCCCGACCGCATCCTGGAGAGCCGGCCCGGCAGCGGGCGCGTCATCGACATGTGACGCCGGTCGGGGCGCGCCCTGCGCCCTGTCATCATGGTGGCCGGCTCCGAGCGGACCGGATCCCCGGTCCCCACCCGACCCAGGAGGCAGCGCGTGAGCAGCAGCGACATCCTCGAGCGCCCGGACGTCCGGGACGCCGACACCGGCAACGCCAACGAGGTCTTCCACTACGTCCGGAAGAACAAGATCGCCGAGAGCGCCGTCATGGGGACCATGGTCGAGGCGCTGTGCGGCGAGGTCTTCCCGGTGACCAAGAGCCCGAAGCCGGGCAGCCCGGTGTGCCCGGCCTGCAAGGAGGTCTACGAGCAGCTCCGCAGGGAGTGAGCAGCTGACCACTCGCCTGGCCGGCAGGCCGGCTCGGCGGTCGGCGCTCAGCGGAGCCCGAGCTTGCGGGCCTCCAGCTCGATCTTCGCGGCCCGGCGCTGCTGCCGGCGCCGGTCGTGCCGGCGGCGCTGCGCCGGCCAGCGCGCCTCGACGGTCGCGTTGAGCTCGGCGCCGAGCAGGATCGACATGCCCAGCAGGAAGCAGAACAGCAGCGCGGCGATCGGTGCGGCCAGCGCCCCGTAGGGCAGTGCCGTGGTGAGGATGTCCGCGACGTAGCCGCGCAGGACGCGGGCGGCGATCACGAAGAAGCCGACGGCCAGCACCGCCCCCGGCAGGTGCCGGTGCCAGGGAACCCGGCGCGGCAGGACCACGTGGTAGAAGGTCGTCAGCACGAGGACCAGGCCGATGAGCACCAGCGGCCAGTAGACGGCGTTGATCAGCAACGTCGCGGTGCCCCGCCAGTGGTCGGGGAGGAACCCGACCAGCACGCCCCGGCCCAGCACGAGCAGCGGCAGGGTGAGGACGGCGACCACCAGGCCCACCACGAACAGCCACAGCGCCATCAGCCGCATGGCGATCGGGCCGCGGACGTCGCGCTGGCCGTAGGCGATGACGACCGTGTTGGCGAAGGTCGCGGTCGCCGAGGAGCCGGCCCACAGCGAGAGCAGGAAACCGACGCTCACGACGTCCAGCCGGCCCGAACCGAGGATGTCCTCCAGCGTCGGCTGCACCAACGTGTCGACGACGTCCGGGGTCAGCGCCTGCGCCGAGGCCCGGACGAGCTGGTCCTCGACCTGGGCCACGGTGTCCGCGCCGATCCAGTCGCCGAGGTAGCCCAGCGACCCGAGCAGCCCGATCAGCAGCGGGGGCACGGAGAGCACCTGCCAGAACGCGGCCTCCGCCGACAGCCCGAGGATCCGGTCCTGCCATGCCTTGGCCAGGCTGTGACCGAGCACCTGGAACGGCACCCGCACGAGTCGGGGCAGGCGCCGCAGACGGCGTACCCGCGGTGGCCGTCCGGGCTCCGACGGGCGCGCCGGCGCCCCCACGTCGGAGTCGGCCGGGAGGTCGACCGGGTCCCGCAGGTCCCCGGCCGGAGCCGAGGACGAGGACGGGAACGCGGTGGTCACGGCCCAAGTGTGCACGGCCCCCACCCGGCCGGTCGGGCGACGACCCGTGCCCACCCGTGCTGGGGAGGCGGCGGACAGCCGGCTCAGCCCGGGGGTGACGGGACCGCCGGCGGCTCCGCCGGGTCGGGCGCCGGCGCGGCCGGGGGCACGCACCGGATGATCGCCGCGGCCGCGTAGCGGGTGTTGAAGTCCTCCCGGCGCAGCTCGGCTCCGGTCTCCAGGTCACGGAAGACACGGGTGACCGTGATGTCGAAACCGGTCGAGCCCGACTGCGGGGTGCAGTCGCCGTCGTCCACCTTCTCCTGGACGGCGGGCTGCCGGAGGTTGCGGCGCTCGGAGCTGATCGACTCGATCTCGTAGCGCTTGGTGCCCCAGAAGGTGACCGTGATCGAGCCGGGCGTCCACTCGGTCTGCACGTAGATGCCGGTGTCGCTGTCGTTCTTCCACCGCAGGTCGATGGCGCCCTCGTACACCGTCGCCTCACGCCCGGCCGGGTACCGGCTGATGTAGAAGCTGTGCGGCTTGTGCTCGACGTCCTCGAGGCCGGCGAAGAACACCGCGTTGAACATCGTCGTGGCGAACTGGCTGACGCCACCGCCGACGGCCTGGGTCAGTTCGCCGCCGCTGATCACCGCCGAGGTCACGTACCCCTGGGCGGTGCCCCGCGGACCCGTGTGCTGGTTGAGGCTGAACGTCTCACCGGGCTTGACCAGGGCGCCGTCGACCTCGGCGGCGACCACGCGGATGTTCGTGCCGCTGGCGCTGTTGGTGAAGTTGGTCGTGAACGAGCTGACCTCCTCCTTGATCCCCAGGGCCTGCGCCTCCTCGGTGGTGAACTCCGCGGGCACCGGGCCGAGGGCGGCGGTCACCTCGCGGGGCGCCGGGTCGTCGAGGACCTCCAGCATCTGGGTGGCGATCTCGGCCGGGTTGACGCCCTCGCCGTCGACGGAGGGGACGACGGTGACGCCGCCTCCGCCGATCTCGAAGCGGGCGTCCTGGGCGGGCGTACCGAACGCGGCGAAGCCGTCGCCCATCGCGGTCTGCAGGGCGGCCGGGTCGACCGCGACGGCCAGGGTGCCGTCGTCCTGAGGGGTGAAGGTCAGCGAGGCGGCGATCGCGGCGACCGGCACCTCGACCGACTCGGCACCCTCGGCGCCGACCACGGTGACCGGTGCGGACAGCGCCGGGGTGACCGTCTCGTCCAGGACCCGCTCGGCCTCCTCGGCCGGAACCCGGGCGGGCGTGACCTCGACCGGGACCTCGATCGGGGTGCCCGGGTCGCCACCGGTGGCGAGCGCACCGGTGATGGCCTCGGCAGCTGCCTGCTGGTCGACGGTGCGTCCGTCCACCGGCGTCACCACCGACGCCTCGGTGCCCTCGATGGCCACGGTCGCGTCCGTCGGGACCCGGTCGACCTGCGCCGCCAACTGCTCGACCTGGGCGTTCAGCGCGGTCTCGTCACGGGTGAGCACCGGGTCGACCGGGTGGTCGCCGACCAGGGACACCAGGCGGGTCCAGGGGTTCAGCGGCTGGTCGTCGGCGGCGTCGACGGTGGCGGGGACGTCGAGGGAGATGCCGGCCGCCGGAGGGTGCAGGACGGCGTCGACGTCGTCGGCCACGAGGGTGCGGTCGGCGGCGATCCGGGGCGCCAGGTCACTGGTGAGCCGTTCGGACGCGGCGGCCGGGGACAGGCCGCCCACCTGCACACCGGCGACCACCGTGCCGCGGGGCAGGTCGTCGCCGGCCGCCAGCAGGTCCACCGCGTAGGCGGTGCCCAGCACGAGGACGGCGGCGGCGGGGGCGAGGACCGCCGGACGGCGCCACCACGGGCGACCCGCGTCGTCGGCGGGCGGCGGGCCGGCGGGGGTCCCCGGACCGTCTGCGGAGCCGCCGGCGGCGGGCCCCCCGGTGATCGTGGTCTCCGGGGTGGTTCCCGGCAGGACCGGCGGGACCACCACGGTGTCGTCCGCGGCGGGGGACGTCTCCTCGGCGGGGACCCGGGGCACGACCACGGTGTCGTCCGCCGCGCGGTCCGTCGCGGCCGGCTCGCCGCTGTCGCCGGCGGCGGGCGGTGCCGCGGACCCCGCTGCCGGGGGCGCGGACGCCGCGTCGGCGGCCGGCTCGGCCGGGGGAGTGGCGACCGGCTCGGCGGGGGGAGTGGCGACCGGCTCGGCGGGGGGAGTGGCGACCGGCCCGGCCGGGGGAGCGGCGGCCGCAGGGCCGGCCGGCGGGACGGCGACGCCGGGCGGCGGTGCCGGGCGGGCGCTGCCCACGGTGCCGTCCCTGTTCAGGCGGACGGTGTCGTCGCGGGGGTCGTCGGGCGCCATCGGTTGCTCTCTGGGTCGGGAGGGACCGGCGTCCGGTCCCGAGGACGACGAAGCCGCCGGCACCCCGGGCCCGCGGTGCGGGAACGGAGGGCCGGCGGCTTCGTCGAGTGGGGGCTTCATCGCTGGCGCGACGATAGTTGCCCCCCTCAGTTGCTGAGGCGCGCCTCGCCGTCGGTCTCGATGATGTCGACGGCGATGTCACGGAGCTTGGTCTCGTACTCCCGGGCGTGGTGCCCGCAGAACACGAGGTCACTGCCACTGGCCAGCATCACACGCACCTTCGCGAGCGCTCCACACCGGTCGCAGTGGAAGGGAACGACGAGGTCATCGGTGGGCGGGGTCGTCGTCAGCGTCTGGGTCATCTGGCTCATCACTCGCTCTCTACCGCACGGACCCGCGACTGCGGATCGGCCTCCTGCACAGCGCCAGGATGGCCCCTCGTGTTCCCGTTCCTACCTCGTTGTGCACGGACGCGCCGATCGAGACACGGTCGTGATCATCGAGGTACCGGTGGAACGGTCAGCAGGGGACGTCACGTGGCTCGGGACTTGCTCGTGCTGGTGTTCGGGGTCGCCGACCGGGGGGCCGGCTGTGGGTCCGCTGCTGTTCTGACGTCCCCCACGCTACGCCGTCTACCCGACGCTCGCCGTCGTACACCGATCGGTCACCCGAAGGCGGGAGCGAACCCGACGGCGGGGACGGGGGTGGAACCGGTGACGGACCGTGTCCCGGGGGCCACGACAGCGCGACGGCGCGCGACATCGTCCCGATACGGAACCGCACAGGCCGTGTCGTGCGTGGGGCGTCATGCGTCAACCTGGCCGCTGCGCCCCGGCCTCCGGTCCGGGCGGCGGCGACGACGGGCACGGACGTCGGACCGTCGTGTTCCCGACCACCGCCGTGCCCCGTCCCGCCCACCGGAGGTCCAGCATGCGTGTCCGGAGACTTGCCGCGGTCGTCGCCGCCGCAGTCGTGTCGTTCTCCGGCCTGGGCGCACTGCCCGCGCAGGCCGCTCCCGCGGAGCAGCCGACGGCGTCCGCGGCCACGCGGGCCATCGCGGGGTCCTCCCCGGAGAACATGTACGAGTTCCTGGAGACCTGGATGCTCGACATCGGGGGGTACTGGTCCTCGGTGCCCGGGCTGGCGCCGTTCGCGTACTACTCCTTCCCGGCCGCCGGGGAGTCGGTGGAGTCCGGGTGCGGCGTCCCGACCACGGACGACTCCGCCTTCTACTGCCCGCTGGACGACACGGTGTTCGTGTCCCAGAGCCTCGCGGCGCGGATCTGGGACGGCACCTTCGAGATCTACCCGGGCCAGTTCGCGGCCGGGCCCGCCGGCGACACCGGGGTGCTGTACGTGCTGGGGCACGAGTACGCCCACAACCTGCAGGGCGAGCTCGGGCTGTACGGGGACCCGACGATCAGCGCGGACGACCCCTACCCGCTGATCAACACCGAGCTGCACGCCGACTGCTGGTCGGGGGTGTACCTGCGGGCCAAGCTGGACGCGGGCCAGCTCGAGGAGGGCGACCCCGACGAGGCGGTCTGGGCGGCCGCCCGGGTCGGTGACTACGCCTACGACAACCCCACCCACCACGGCACGCCGGACCAGCGGGTCGCCGCCTTCCTGGTCGGCTACGACAACGGTCAGCCGATCGCCTGCGACGAGGTCCTCTTCGCCCAGTACTGAGAAGGGACCCCGTCCTCCTCATGCCTCGCAAGCTCGGCACGAGCCTCGGGACGGGGCCGAACAGCAGAACGCCCCCCGACCCGGAGGGCGGGGGGCGTTCTGCTGGTCTCTTCTCAGTCGAGGTAGTCGCGCAGCACCTGGGAGCGGCTGGGGTGGCGCAGCTTCGACATCGTCTTGGACTCGATCTGCCGGATCCGCTCGCGGGTGACCCCGTAGACCTGGCCGATCTCGTCCAGCGTGCGCGGCTGGCCGTCGGTGAGCCCGAAGCGCAGCCGGACGACGCCGGCTTCCCGCTCGGACAGCGTCTGCAGCACGCTGGTCAGCTGGTCCTGCATCAGGGTGAAGCTGACCGCGTCGACGGCGACGACCGCCTCGGAGTCCTCGATGAAGTCACCGAGCTGGCTGTCGCCCTCGTCGCCGATGGTCTGGTCGAGGCTGATCGGCTCCCGGGCGTACTGCTGGATCTCCAGCACCTTGTCCGGGGTGATGTCCATCTCCTTGGCCAGCTCCTCCGGGGTGGGCTCGCGGCCCAGGTCCTGGAGCAGCTCGCGCTGGATGCGGCCGAGCTTGTTGATGACCTCGACCATGTGCACCGGGATGCGGATGGTGCGGGCCTGGTCGGCCATGGCGCGGGTGATGGCCTGCCGGATCCACCAGGTGGCGTACGTGGAGAACTTGTAGCCCTTGGTGTAGTCGAACTTCTCGACCGCGCGGATCAGCCCGAGGTTGCCCTCCTGGATGAGGTCCAGGAACGCCATGCCGCGGCCGGTGTAGCGCTTGGCGAGGGAGACGACCAGGCGGAGGTTGGCCTCCAGCAGGTGGTTCTTGGCGCGCTCGCCGTCGCGGACGATCCAGTTGAGGTCGCGGCGCATCTGCGGCGAGATCTTCTGGCCCTCGTCCTCGACCTGGCGCAGCCGCTCGGCGCCGTAGAGGCCGGCCTCGATCCGCTTGGCGAGGTCGACCTCCTCCTCGGCGGTGAGCAGCGCGACCTTGCCGATCTGCTTGAGGTAGGCGCGGACCGAGTCGGCGGAGGCGGTGAGCTCGGCGTCCTTGCGGGCCTGCCGCAGCGCCTCGGACTCCTCCTCGTCGTCCCACTCGAAGTCGCCGCCCTCGGCGTCCTTCTCGTCGACCTCGTTCTCCGCGACGCCGTCCTTGCCGGCGACGACGGTCTCGTCGAGCTTCAGACCCTCGGAGCCGGCGTCGACGACGGCGACGGCCGAGTCCTCGGTGGCCACCGCGGTCAGCACAGCACCCTCACCGCTGCCCGGGGAGGGGGCGATCGTCGGCTTGCGCGTCGCGGCCGTCTTCGCCGGCGTGGACTTCGCCGGGGCCTTCTTGGCCGGGGCCTTCTTGGCGGCGGGCACTCAAGTTCCTTCCCGTACTGCGGTGCGTTCCTCGGGGGCCGTGTGGCCCGCGGGCAGCGGCCCCCCGCCGTCCCCTGCGCTCCAGGGCCTCCGCTGGGCCCGACGAGACGAACCACAAGGGCGTGGTTTCGACGGACCGGTGGCGGGGGATGACCTGTTGGCTGGGGGAGACGTGCGAACGGGCTCTTCCATTGTAACGACGCCCTGGCGCGGGTCCACCGATTCGGGCCGCGGGCGGCCCGGTGGCCTGCATGCTCCCCCCGAGGGGGGAGCTCCCGGTCACTGACCGATGCGCTCCTCGGCGGCCAGGGCCGCGCCGACGATCCCGGCGTCGTTCTGCAGCTGGGCCGGGACGACGCGGGTCCGGGTGCTCAGCAGCGGGACCCACTTGTCCGCCTTCCTGCTCACCCCGCCGCCGACGATGATCAGGTCGGGCCACACGCTCTTCTCCAGGACGTCGAGGTACCGGTCGACCCGCTTGGCCCATTGCGGGTAGCTGAGCCCCTCCCGGTCCCGCGCCGCCGCCGAGGCGGCCTTCTCGCCGTCCCCGCCGTCGACCTCGATGTGGCCGAACTCGGTGTTGGGCACCAGTCGCCCGTCGATGAACAGGGCGCTGCCGATCCCGGTGCCGAACGTGAGCATGAGCACCAGGCCACGCTCCTCCCGGCCGGCGCCGTAGGCCATCTCGGCGATGCCCGCGGCGTCGGCGTCGTTGAGGGTCTGGACGGTGCCGGGGATGACCGCGGCCAGCCCGCTGGCGACGTCGGTGCCGATCCAGCTCTTGTCCATGTTCGCGGCGGTGAACGCCACACCGTGCTTCATGACGCCGGGGTAGGTGACGCCGATGCGGCCCTCCCAGCCGAACTGGTCCACGACCTCGGCGACCACGCCGTAGATCGGGTCCGGCGCGGCGGGTTGCGGGGTGGGGACCCGCACCCGCTCGCCGACCAGCTCGCCCTTGTCCAGGTCGACCACGCAGCCCTTGATGCCGCTGCCACCGATGTCCACTCCGAAGCCCTGCACGCGCGCAGCCTAGTGACCGGACACGGGAGCGCGGGGCCGGTCAGGCAGGATCGCCCGATGTGACGACCACCGGTACGACCGCACCCGACCTCCCCACCGAGCTGCTCGAGCTGGCCCGGGCCACCGCCGAGGAGGCCGCGGCGCTGGTGGGCGCCGGGCGCAGCACCGCCGCCGAGCAGGTCGACACGAAGTCGAGCTCCGTGGACGTGGTGACCGCGGTGGACCGGGCCAGCGAGGAGCTGATCGTCCGGCGGCTGACCGGGGCCCGCCCGGACGACGGCGTGCTGGGCGAGGAGGGAGCGTCGCGCGAGGGCAGCAGCGGGGTCCGCTGGGTGGTCGACCCGATCGACGGCACGGTGAACTTCCTCTACGGCGTCCCGGCCTACGCCGTGTCGATCGCCGCGGAGGTCGAGGGCACCCCTGTGGTCGGGGTGGTGCTCAACGTCCCCACGGGCGAGCTGTTCACCGCCGTGCGCGGCCGGGGCGCGTGGCTGACCGCCCCCGGCGCCGCGGCACAGCGGCTGCACGGCAGTGCCGCGACCCGGCTCGACGAGACGCTGGTCGCCACCGGGTTCGGCTACCGGGCCGAGCAGCGGCGGGCGCAGGGCGCCGTCGTCGCCGAGCTGCTGCCCCGGGTCCGGGACATCCGGCGGATCGGCACCGCCTCGCTGGACCTCTGCGCCGTCGCGGCCGGCCGGGTGGACGCCTACTACGAGCTGGACCTCAAGCCCTGGGACCACGCTGCCGGCGCGCTGGTCGCGGCGGAGGCCGGGCTGGTGGTCACCGGCACGGACGGGCGGCCCTTCGCGGAGCCGATGGCCGTCGCCGTCGCCCCCGGGGTCGCCGAGCAGTTCATCGCGCTGATCGAGGGGCTGCACGCGGAGGGCTGAGCACCCTGTCGGCCTACCGGCCTCCACCGCGGCCAGGTGCCGTCCCCGGCCGACGGTGAGCCGCTGCCGGCCCCTCCTCGCGGGAGCCTCCGGCCCCCACTCAAGCCGCTGCGCGGCGTCTACGTCAGCAGGCGGCTTCGGCGCTGGCGGCCGGGGCCAGCGCGGCGGACACCTCGTCGGGGGTCGCCAGCGCCTGAAAGTCCGGTCCGATGACCAGGTCGACCCGGTCGTCGGCCCGGGTGTCGGGCCGCTCGGTGGAACCGGGCAGGAAGACCCCGACGTAGTCGGCGGCCTCCGCGCCCACCGGGCCGAAGCGCAGCTCGCCGACGCCGGTGACCTCGACGTCGGCGGAGTCGTTCGCGATCTCGGCGACGACGAAGCCCCGGGCCTGCAGCTCGGCGGCGACCGTGCCGGCCAGCCCGCCCCGGTCGGTGGCGTTGAACACCCGCAGGGTCACCGTGGTCGGGTCGAGGGACGGCGGGGCGGCCTCCGCGGAACTGCAGGCGGCGGCCTGCTCACGGTCCAGGGCGGCGTCCGCGCGCAGCACGCTCCACCACACGCCGAGGGCGGCCAGCGCCAGCACCGTGAGGAAGATCAACGCGGGCAGCGGCCGGCGGCTCCGCGGCGCCGCCGGGCGCCGTCCGACCGTCTCGGTCACGGCGTGTCCACGGCGGCGAGCTGACTCACGGGCGAGACCCTAGTGGCGGTCAGACCCGCTAGAGCGCACTGTCCTCCAGCGCGGCGCGTCCCAGCTCCACGCACGGGTCGATCTTGTCCGCGTAGCCGGTCGTGTCCTTGCCGGCCATCGCGCCGGCGGCCGACCGGGCCACGATCCCGGCGACGATCGCGGCGAACTTGAAGTAGGCGAAGCCGACGTACCAGCGCAGGTCGGTGAGGTCGGCGCCGGTGCGCTCCGCGTACCGCTCGGCCAGCTCCAGCCGGCTGGGGAAGCCGGGCAGCGTGGTCACCGGGGAGATCGCCACGCCACGGTCCTCGCCGGCCTGCGGCCAGTAGACGAAGAGCATGCCGAGGTCGGTGAGCGGGTCGCCCAGCGTCGACATCTCCCAGTCCAGGACCGCCCGGACCGCGCCGGGGGTGTCCGGGTCGAGCAGGCAGTTGTCCAGCCGGAAGTCGCCGTGCGTGATGCCCGAGCGCTGCGTGTCGGGCACCGTCGCGGCCAGGCGGGCGGCGAGGGCGTCCATGGCGGGGCGGTCGGCGTCGCGGGTGGCGTCCCACTGGGTCGTCCAGCGGCGGACCTGCCGCTGCAGGAACCCCTCCGGCCGGCCGAAGTCGGCCAGCCCGACCGCGGTCGCGTCGACCGAGTGCAGGTCGGCCAGCACGTCCATCAGCCCGTTCGCGAGCGCCCGGCGTTCCGCCGGCTGCTCGGCGTAGCCCGGCGGAAGCTCCTGGACGACGTGCACCCCGACGACCCGCTCCATCACGTAGAACGGGGCGCCGAGCACGGCGGCGTCGGTGGCCAGGTGCAGCGTGCGGGGCACCGGGACCGGCGTTCCGGCCAGCGCGGAGATCACCCGGTGCTCGCGCACCATGTCGTGCGCCGTGGCCAGCACCGCGCCCGTCGGCGGGCGGCGCAGGATCACCGCGTCGGCGTCCGGGCCGCCCTCCGGGGTGACCACGTAGGTGAGGTTCGACATGCCCGCGGTGATGAGCTCGACCCGCACCGAGCGCCACTTCCGGTCCCCGAGCGCCTCGGCCAGATAGGGCCCGACGACGGCCGGATCGGCACCCACGGTGGTCGTCACCGGCGCAGGGTAGCCTCTGGCGCTTCCGTGCTCGCCGGTTCCCCGAGACGCCGCGGAGCTCCTGATGTGTCGGCCCACGCGCGGCGGGCACAAACGGGGGCCGGACCGCGTTGGGGGGCTCGCCGGAGTGCAGCCCCGGGTCGCCGAGGCGGCGGTCCGGGAGCACGGGCGGTTCCAGCAGTGGGGCTGCCGCAGAACCGACTCCCGGCCGTTCCTGCGGCCGGCACGACCAGCCCGGAGCGCTGCGGCGCCGACGGCAGAGGAGCGGGCAGCGAGCCCGCGACGAGAGAGAAGAGAAGGGGCACCCCATGGCCACCGACTACGACGCCCCGCGACGCAACGAGGTCGACGAGCTCGGCGAGGACTCCCTCGAGGAGCTCAAGGCACGGCGGGCCGAGGCGCAGTCGTCCTCGGTCGACGTCGACGAGACCGACTTCAACGAGAACCTCGAGCTCCCCGGGGCGGACCTGTCGAACGAGGAGCTGACCGTCCGCGTGCTGCCCAAGCAGGAGGACGAGTTCACCTGCTCGCGCTGCTTCCTGGTGCAGCACCGCAGCCGGCTCGCCGCCACCAAGGGCGACCAGCTGTTCTGCCGGGACTGCGCGGCCTGATGAAGGACCCCTCTGCCCCCCACGCCTCGCAAGCTCGGCGCGGGACCCTGCAGAGGGGCCTCCCGTCCCCGCCGGGACGGGGCCGTTCCAGCACGTCACCACGCTCGGCGTGGGGCCCTGCAGAGGGGTCGTTCCAGCACGTCACCACGGGAGGGAATCGATGAGCGAGCAGCCGGGCCACTCCGTTCCGCCGCGGGACGTTCCGCCGCCCCGCCCGGTCGGCGGGGCGGGCGCACCGACCGGTGGGCCCGTCGAGGGCGAGGTGGTGGGGGGCTCCGGGCTAGGCGCCGCCGCCCGTTCGCTGGCCGACGCGGTCTCCGGGCTGCTCGGCCGGGACGCCGGGTCCCCCGGTGCCGGCCGCGGCCGGGGCGCCGCGAGCGTGCTCACCGACCTCGCCGGTGCCCTCGGGCAGGCCGCCCGCTCGGCGCGCCCCGGCACGGGCGGCGGGGCCGGCCGCACCGCTGGGGGAGACCGGCTGGGCGACCTGCTCGCCGCCGCCGCGCCCCGGCTTCCCGTTCGGGACCGTGAGCGGCTCCGCCAGGCGTACCCGGGCGCGACCGACGACGAGATCGCCGAGGCGCTGGCTGCCCGCGCCGCACGGCTGACCGGGGCGATCGGTGCCGCGACCGGTGGGCTGGCCGCCGCCCAGCGCCTGGTCCCCGCCGCCCTGGTCGCCGTCCCCCTCGAGCTGGCGGCACAGACACTGCTGGTCGGGGCGGTCGAGGTCGTCCTCGTCGGGGAGCTGCACGAGCTGGCCGGCCGGCCCGCCTCCGGCGACCCCCGCAGCCGGGCCTCCGCCTACGTGTCCAGCTGGCAGGCCAGGCGCATCGCCGGCGGCGCCCGGACCAGCGGGTTGGCCTCGGTGCTCGGTGCCGCGGGGGCGAGCGCGGTCCGCCGTCAGGCGAACCGCCGGCTCGCCCGCGGCCGGTCCGCGACGGCGCCGCTGGTCCTGGGTGCCTCGCTCGCCGCGCGGGCGTACCGCAGGAGCACGGTCGCGCTCGGTCGGGAGCTGTGGGCCCAGCTGCGCGGCTCCCAGCCGCGGTGACCGGTGTCCGACCGCCTCGCGCCGCGGTCGGGTTCCGCGGCTAGCCTCGCCGCCGTGCCCGAGGTCCCCGACGCCGCCGCACCGGTCGACGTCCCCGTGCTGCTCACGTCGCCGGACGCGGTGCTCCCGGCGTACGCGCTGCCCGGCGACGCCGGCGCGGACCTCTGCCTGGCCGAGGACGTCGAGCTGGCGCCCCACCAGCGGGCGCTCGTCGGCACCGGGGTGGCCGTCGCCATCCCCGAGGGCCACGCCGGCTTCGTCCACCCGCGCTCGGGGCTGGCGCACCGGCTGGGGCTCAGCCTGGTCAACGCCCCGGGGACCATCGACGCGGGGTACCGGGGGGAGATCAAGGTCAACCTGGTCAACCTGGACCCCACTCGCACGATCCACCTGCGGCGCGGTGACCGGGTGGCCCAGCTCGTCGTGCAGCCCGTGGTCCGGGCCCGCTTCGTGCCCGTCGCCGGGCTGCCCGCCAGCGAGCGGGGCAGCGGCGGGCACGGTTCCACCGGGGGCGCGGACGCACTCGCCGCCCCTCCCACCTCGACCCTGGAAGGACGCGCCTGACATGCCGTTCGGACACCGGCGCAACCGGATCGACCGCAGCCTGCGGGAACGCGGGGTGCCCCCGGAGCCGCAGCAGCGGGAGCGCGAGGAGCTGGCCACCGACGGCCCGTGGGACCAGGCCGACGCACCGGCGGACGGCCTGCCCCGCGTGGACCTGGGTGCGCTGCGCGTGCCGGCGCTGAAGGGCACGGAGCTGCGGGTCGACGTCAACCAGCAGCAGCAGGTGGTCGGTGCCACGCTGCGCGCGGGGGAGTCGCTGCTCCAGCTGTCGGTGTTCGCCGCGCCGCGGGCCGGCGGGCTCTGGGACGAGATCCGCGTCGAGCTGGCGAAGAGCGCCAGCGGCCAGGGAGCCTCCCTCACCGAGGTCGAGGGGCCCTTCGGCACCGAGCTCGCCGGCACCGTCCTCGTGCAGCAGCCCGCGCAGCCCGGCCAGCCCCCGGCCAAGCCGGTCCGCCGGCCGGCCCGCTTCCTCGGGGTCGACGGCCCGCGGTGGTTCCTGCGGGGGATGATCAGCGGACCCGCGGCCGCTCCGGGCGAGGACGCCCGACTGCTCGAGGAGGCCTTCCGGGCGGTCGTCGTCGTCCGGGGGAGCGGGCCCATGCCGGTGCGCGACCCGCTGCCCCTGACCCTGCCGCCGCAGGCGGCCGAGCAGCTGGCGCGCCGGCAGGCGGCCGGACCTCGGCCTCCCGGCGGTCCGGCCCGCCCGGCCGGTCCCGGCAGCGCCGGGTGACCGGCGTCGACGCCCCGGCCGTCCACTCCTACGGACCGCACCCCGACCAGTTCCTCGAGCTCTCCCTCCCGGCGGGGAGCGGGCCGGCGCCGGTGGTCGTGGTGCTGCACGGCGGCTTCTGGCGGGCCCGGTACGGCGTCGAGCTGGCCCGCCCGCTGGCCGCGGACCTGGCCGGCCGCGGCTGGGCCGCGGTGGCGGTCGAGTACCGGCGGGTCGGGGACGGCGGCGGCTGGCCGACGACCCTGCAGGACGTGGCCGCCGCCCTCGACGCGCTGCCGGACCTGCCGGGCGGGGAACGGCTGGACCTCACCGACGTGACCGTCGTCGGCCACTCGGCCGGCGGCCACCTCGCCGCCTGGGCCGCCGGCCGGGGCCGGCTGCCGGACGGCGCCCCCGGCGCCGGGCCGCGGGTGCCGGTGGGCGCCGCGGTGCTGCAGGCCGGCGTGCTGGACCTCACCGCCGCGGTGGACGACGACCTGGGCAGCGGTGCCACGGTGGCCTTCCTCGGCGGCGGGCCGGCGGACGTGCCCGGCCGGTACGCCGCGGCCGACCCGGTGCGGCTGCTGCCCACCGGCGCCGCGGTGCTGTGCGTGCACGGGGCCGCCGACACGACCGTGCCGCCGGTGCAGAGCGAGCGCTACGCGGCCGCGGCCCGGGCCGCCGGGGACGACGTCGCGGTCACCGTCGTCCCGGACGACCACATGGCCGTCATCGACCCGGCCGGTGCGGCCTGGCGGCACGTGCTCGATTGGCTGGCCGGCCGTCGGACAGCCCGCGCAGGCCGCACTACGCTGGAGCCGTGACCGAGACCAGGCCCGCAGCCGCTCAACCAGCCACTCGTGGCTGGTTGTCCCGGGCGCTGCAGAAGCTCACCGCGGACGACCAGACGGTCGACGCCCAGGAGCTCCAGTCCGACGTCGCCTCCTCCGGGTGCGCCCCGGTGAGCACCTGCCGCAAGGGCCAGGTGGTCACCGTGACCGGCCGGCTGAGGTCCGTCGTGTACACCCCTCGGGAGACCGTCCCGACCCTGGAGGCCGAGCTGTTCGACGGCTCCGGGTCGGTGACCCTCGTCTGGCTGGGCCGCCGGCGCATCCCCGGCATCGAGCCGGGGCGCCGGCTGACCGCCCGGGGTCGGTTCGCCGCCTTCGACGGGCAGCGGGTCATCTACAACCCCTGGTACGAGCTGAGCGCCGGGTGACCTGCGCGTGACCGAGGCGCCCGCGGGGGAGGGCCGGGACGGGGCGACCAGCCCCACCTTCGACCGGCACCTGGTGCTCGAGCAGCTCGGCGGCTGGCGTGGGATGGTCGACGCCTCGTTGCCCACGGTGGCGTTCATCGTCGCCAACTCCGTCGGCGGTCTGACGGTGGGCATCTGGGCGGCCGCCGGCGCCGCCGTCCTGGTCTTCCTGCTCCGCCTGCTCCGCCGGGAGACCGTGCAGCAGGCCGTCAGCGGCCTGTTCGCCGTCGGCATCGCGGTGGCGATCGCCGCGTACTCCGGCCAGGCCCGCGACTTCTTCGTCCTGGGCATCGTGCGCAACGCCGGCATCGGCGTCGTCCTGCTCGGCTCGCTGCTGGTCCGCTGGCCGCTGGTCGGGGTGGTCGCCGAGTTCCTGGCCCCCAGCCACCTGGGCACGATGGCCTCGCACCGGCTGCCCTCGCTGCGCGGCGGACTGCGCCGGGAGCGGCCGCTGCAGGCCGTCGGCGAGGCCGCCGCCGCGACCCGGCGGACGCCGGACGCCCAGCCCGGACAGCACTGGCGCGACGACCCCCGGATGCTGCGCGCCTACGGCTGGCTCACCGTGCTCTGGGGCGGGGTGTTCCTGCTCCGCGCAGCGGTCCAGGGGTTTCTCTACTGGCGCAACGAGGTCGAGTGGCTGGGCACCACGTCGCTGCTGCTGGGCCTCCCGCTCACCGCCGTCGAGCTGGTGGTGACCCTGTGGGTGGTGTCCCGGCTGCACCGCCACCGCTCGGACGCCGACGTGCCGTCCGACGGTCAGGAGCGCCCGGCGGCCTAGTGGCCCCGCGGCGGTGGCAGCAGGGTGCGCCTGTCAGGCGCCGCCGCCGCCCATCGTCTTCTGCAGCTCCTCCTCGATGTCCCCGTGGGTGACGAACAGCAGCTCGTCGCCGGCCTCGAGCGGCTCGTCGGCGTCGGGGGTGATGACCCGGTCGCCGCGCAGGATCGTGGTCAGCACCGTCTCGCGCGGCAGCGGGACCTCGCTCACCGGCCGGCCCACCCACGGGGTGTCCTCGGCGAGGGTGATCTCCACCAGGTTGGCCGCGCCCTTCCGGAAGCTCATCAGCCGCACCACGTCGCCGACGGTGACCGCCTCCTCGACGAGCGCGGCCAGCACCCGCGGCGTGGAGACGGCGACGTCGACACCCCACGCCTCGGTGTAGAGCCACTCGTTGCGCGGGTCCTTCACCCGGGCCACCACGCGGTTGACCGCGAACTCGGTCTTCGCCAGCAGCGACACGACCAGGTTGGCCTTGTCGTCACCGGTCGCGGCGATGACCACGTCGCAGGTGGCGAGCTGCGCCTCCTCCAGGGAGGACACCTCGCACGCGTCGGCCTGCACCCACTCGGCTCCGGGCACGGCCCGGGGCTTCACCCGGGAACCGTTCTTCTCGATCAGCATGACGCTGTGCCCGTTGGCGAGCAGCTCGCCGGCGATGGACCGGCCGACGGCGCCGGCGCCGACGATGGCGACGCGCATCAGCGGTGCCCTCCCTCGGGGCCCTGCTCCACCGTCTGGTGCACCCGGTCGGTGAGCTCGTCGGTGGCGGCGACCACGAGGTGGTCGCCGGACTGCAGCACGGTGGACGCCGTGGGCAGCAGGGCCTCGCCGAAGCGGACCAGCCAGGCGGCGCGGGCCCCGGACGCGTTCTCCAGCTCGGTCAGCGGCCGGCCGACCCAGCCGTCGGTGACGGTGAGCCGCATGAGCAGGACCTTCCCGGTCGGCTCCCGCCAGACCTCGCTGACCTTGACCGAGAGCAGCTCGCGCATCAGCCGGTTCACCGTCCACGGGACGGTGGCCACGCTCGGGATGCCCATCCGCTCGTAGACCTCGGCGCGTTTGGAGTCGTAGATGCGGGCCACGACGTGCTCGACGCCGAACGTCTCCCGCGCCACCCGGGCGCTGATGATGTTGGAGTTGTCGCCGCTGCTGACCGCGGCGAACGCGCCGGCCGAGTCGATGCCGGCGTCGAGCAGGGTCTGCCGGTCGAAGCCGAGCCCGGTCACCTGGCGACCGCCGAACTCCGGCCCCAGCCGGCGGAAGGCCTCCGGGTCCTGGTCGATGACCGCGACGCTGTGGCCGATCGCCTCGAGCCGCCGGGCGATCGCCGAGCCGACCCGGCCGCAGCCCATCACGACCACGTGCACCTGTTCCACCCCGCCCGGTCGACCCACCGCGCCCGGTCCGATCACTCGGGCGTACAGCGCGCGAACGTACACCTGGATGCGACGCGGAGGCGGTGGGCGGGGCCGTGTCAGCGACCCGGGGGAGTGAGGTCGCCCGCACTCGCGGCAGCGAGGGTCCCGGCGTCCGTACCATCGCCGCGTGCCGTCCCGGTCCGACCTCGGACAACTGCCCAAGCGCCTCGTGCTCGGCCGGCCGGTCCGCAGCGACCGGGCCGGTGAGTCGCTGCTCCCCAAGCGCCTGGCGCTGCCGATCTTCGCCAGCGACCCGCTGTCGTCCGTGGCGTACGCGACGCAGGAGATCCTGCTCATCCTCACGCTGGCCGGGACGGCATTCCTGTTCCTGGCCCCGTGGCTGGCGGCGCTCGTCGTGCTGCTGCTCGTCGTCGTCGTGCTGTCCTACCGGCAGGTGGTGCACGCCTACCCGTCCGGCGGCGGCGACTACGAGGTCGCCATGAAGAACCACGGCCAGTTCGCCGGTCTGGTGGTGGCCAGCGCGCTGCTCACCGACTACGTGCTGACGGTCGCGGTGTCGGTGAGCGCGGGCACCGACAACATCATCTCGGCGTTCCCCTCGCTGGACGAGCACCGCGTGGCCATCGCGGTCACCCTGGTCGCGGTGCTGGTGGCGGCGAACCTGCGGGGGGTGCGGGAGTCCGGCAAGACCTTCGCCGTCCCGACGTACCTGTTCATCAGCGGGATCATGGTGATGGTCGTCACCGGCCTGATCCGGGACTTCTTCACCGACAACCCCGTGGTCGCCGAGAGCGCCGCGTACTCGATCGAGCCCGAGCCCGGGTACACCCAGCTGACCGGGCTGGCGCTGATCTTCTTCGCGCTGCGGGCCTTCGCCTCCGGCTGCACCGCGCTCACCGGGGTGGAGGCGATCGCCAACGGCGTGCCCGCGTTCAAGCCGCCGAAGAGCCGGAACGCGGCCACCACCCTGGCGCTGATGGGCGGCATCGCGGCGACGATGTTCGTCGGCGTGACCGCCCTCGCGCTGCTCGGCGACGTCAAGTACGTGCAGCACCCGTGCGACCTGATCGGCTTCGCCGACTGCGCGACCGAGCCGCAGCGGACCGTCATCGCCCAGGTCGCCGCGGCGACCTTCGGCGGACCGAGCTCGGTCGGCTTCTACTACGTGCAGGCCGTCACCGCGCTGGTGCTGATCCTCGCCGCCAACACCGCGTTCAACGGGTTCCCGCTGCTGGGGTCGGTGCTCGCGCAGGACCGCTTCATGCCGCGCCAGCTGCACACCCGCGGCGACAAGCTGGTCTACAGCAACGGCATCCTGCTGCTCGCCGGGTTCGCCATCGTGCTGCTGGTGGCGTTCGAGGCCGACCCCACGCAGCTGATCCAGATGTACATCGTCGGTGTCTTCACCAGCTTCACCATCGGGCAGTGGGGCATGGTGCGGCACTGGAACCGCGAGCTGGGCGCCGAGACCGTTCCGGCGGCCCGGCGGCGCATGCAGCGCTCCCGGGTGATCAACGCGATCGGCGGCACGCTGACGACCGTCGTGCTGGCCATCGTCGTCGTCACCAAGTTCGTCTCCGGCGCCTGGATCGTCATCTGCGCGATGCCGGTGATCCTGCTGCTGATGAAGTCGATCAACCGGCACTACTCGCACGTCGCCAGCCAGCTGGTCCCCGACAGCGCGGCGCGGATGAAGCCCAGCAGGGTGCACGCGGTCGTGCTGGTGTCCAAGGTGCACAAGCCGACCCTGCGGGCGCTGGCCTTCGCCCGGGCCACCCGGCCGGACGTGCTCACCGCGCTGACGGTGAACGTGGACGACACCGAGACCCGCGCGCTGCAGGCCGACTGGGAGCGCTACGACGTCCCGGTGCCGCTGACCGTGCTGGACTCGCCCTTCCGGGAGGTCACCCGCCCGGTGCTCGACTTCGTCAAGGACATCCGGCGCTCGAGCCCGCGCGAGCTCGTGGTGGTGTTCGTGCCGCACTACGTGGTCGGGCACTGGTGGGAGAACCTGCTGCACAACCAGAGCGCCCTGCGGCTGCGCACCCGGCTGCAGTTCCTCCCCGGCGTGATGATCACCAGCGTGCCCTGGCAGCTGGAGAGCTCCCTCGACCACGGACCCCTCGACGGGGCCGGCGGCTCGGCACCCGGCGACCTGCGCCGCGGGCTGACCGACGAGATGGAGCAGACCCCCTATGGCTGAGCCACAGGGCCCTGAGGGGCGGCCGAAAGGCCTTGGTTGGGTTGGCTCCCGTTTCGTCGTGACCGTCGGGGCGGTGGCGCACGGGGGGCACTGCGTGGCCCGGCACGAGGGGCGGGTCGTCTTCGTGCGGCACACGCTGCCCGGCGAGCGGGTGGTCGTCGAGGTGACCGAGGACCGGCACGCGTCGTTCTGCCGCGCCGACGCGGTCGAGGTGCTCGAGGCGGCCCCCGACCGGGTCGAGCGGCCCTGCCCGTACAGCGGTCCGGGCCGGTGCGGCGGCTGCGACTGGCAGCACGTCGGCCACGAGGGGCAGCTGCGGCTCAAGGCCGACGTCGTCCGGGAGCAGCTGGCCCGGCTGGCCGGCCTGGACGTCGACGTCGTCTGCGAGGCGCTGCCCGGTGGGCCGTTGCGCTGGCGGTCGCGGGCCCGCTTCGCGGTCGACCGCTCGGGGGCGCCGGGGCTGCGCCGGCACCGCTCGCACGACGTCGTCGTCCTCGACGACTGCCCGATCACGGCCGAGCCCGCCGCGCAGGCCGTGCTGTCCCGGTCCTGGCCCGGCGCGGGCGGGGTCGACGTCGCCGTCGACTCGGCGGGCGTCGTGACGACGACCCGGCTGGACCGCCGCGGCCGGCCCACGTCCACCCGGGTGCTGCGGCCGGGGAGCGAGGTGCCCGCAGAGCCCGCCGGCCGCGCGCAGCGCACCGCCGGCGGGCGGGACTGGGAGGTCGAGGGCACCGGCTTCTGGCAGGTCCACCCCGCCGCGGCCGACGCCCTGGTGGCCGCCGTCTCCGGGTACGCCGCCGTCGGGCCGGGGGAGACGGTGCTGGACCTCTACGCCGGCGCCGGGCTGTTCGGTGGCGCACTCGCCCCGGCGGTCGGCGCGGCGGGCAGGGTGGTGTGCGTGGAGTCCGACGCCGCGGCCTGCGCCGCCGCCGACGTGAACCTCGCGGACCTGCCGCAGGCGGAGGTGTGGCAGGGCGACGTCGACGCCCCCGGCCTCACCGAGCTGCTCGGTGACCTGGGCCGGCCGGACGTCGTCGTGCTGGACCCCCCGCGGGCCGGCGCCGGCCCGGACGTCAGCCGGGTGCTGGCCGGGGCCGGGCCGCGCGCGGTGGTGTACGTGGCCTGCGACCCCGCGTCGCTGGCCCGGGACGTCGCGGTGCTCACCGCCGCGGGCTACCGGCTGGACGGGCTGCGCGCCTTCGACTGCTTCCCGATGACCGCCCACGTGGAGTGCGTCGCCCTGCTGGTCCGGGCGTAGCCGCGACCGGGCGGCTCAGGCCCAGGGGGCGCTGGTGTCCCGCGTGCAGACCGGGCAGGCCCGCCCCTCCGCGCCGCCCTCCGGGGGCCAGTCGCCGACCACCAGGGTGACCTTGGCGCCGCACTCCGCCCCCCAGGGGGCCTCCTTGCGGGTGGTGGCCAGCGCCAGCACCGCGTGCCCCTCGCCGACCGGTTGCCCGTCGGCGCCCGCCCGCCGCCCGATGACGTACTCGCTCATGGGGGAGTGCTACCACCGAGCGGGCCGGACAACCATCTCGCGGGGCGCCGGTCAAGATCCGAACATGCGTTCGAGGCGCTCTCCCGCCGGTCGGGACCGGGGGGCCACACTGACGAGGTGGACGCACTGCCGCCGGGCTGGCCGGACGAGGTGGCTCCCCCGGGCGCCCCCGGCTGGGAGCGCACCGCAGTGGCCTGGCTGTACGACCTGGTGCCCCCGGACTACCGGGCGCACGAGGTGCTGCGCCGCTACCCGGTGCTGCTCGCCCGGTTCGCCGCGGACCACGTCGAGGCCGGGCTCGAGGCGGCCCGGGCCGGCTGGCGGACCGTCCGGGTCGAGCTCGCCGACCAGCTGCCCGCCGACGCCATGGAGGCGGCGATCAGCGCCTACGAGCGGGAGGGCGCCCGGCTCGGCCGCGCGGCCCGCGGCGTGGAGGTGGTGGCCGCGGCGCTGCGCGGCGAGCGCTGGGTGCCGAGGCTGTGAGAGCCGGTCCGCTCACCCCGGGGAGTGTCGCCGTGCGCGGTTTACAGTGGGATGCCACCCGGCGGCGCCCGCACCACCGACCGCGCCGCCGACGTCGAGAGGACCCTGCCCCGTCGTGTCGCTGCTCCGTTCGCTGACCGGGCCCGCCGACCTGCGGGCACTGCAGCCCGACCAGCTCCCCGTCCTCGCCGCCGAGATCCGCGACGCGCTGGTCACCAGCGTCGCCCGGACCGGCGGCCACCTGGGCCCCAACCTCGGCGCGGTCGAGCTGACCATCGCCGTCCACCGGGTCTTCGACTCCCCGCGCGAGCCGGTCGTCTTCGACACCGGCCACCAGGCCTACGTGCACAAGCTGCTCACCGGCCGCCTCGACGGCTTCGCCCAGCTGCGCCAGCGCGGCGGGCTGTCCGGCTATCCCAGCCGGGCGGAGAGCGAGCACGACTGGGTGGAGAACAGCCACGCCTCGACGTCGCTGTCCTACGCCGACGGGCTGGCCAAGGCCCTCGCCGTCCGCGGCGAGTCCCGGCCGGTCGTCGCCGTCATCGGCGACGGCGCGCTCACCGGCGGCATGGCCTGGGAGGCGCTGAACAACATCGCCGCCGCCCACGACCGTCCGGTGGTCATCGTCGTCAACGACAACGGCCGGTCCTACTCGCCGACGATCGGTGGCGTGGCCGACGCGCTGGCCAGCCTGCGGCTGCGGCCGGGTTACGAGGAGGCGCTGGCCGCCGTCCGGCAGGCCCTGCACCGGGCGCCCGTCGTCGGCACGAAGCTGTACGACGCGCTGCACGCGATCAAGAAGGGCCTCAAGGACGTCCTGTCCCCGCAGGGCATGTTCGAGGACCTCGGCCTGAAGTACGTCGGCCCGGTCGACGGCCACGACATCGAGATGATGGAGTCCGCGCTGCGCCGGGCCCGCGACTTCGGCGGCCCGGTCATCGTGCACGCGGTCACCACCAAGGGCTTCGGCTACCCGCCGGCGGAGACCGACACCATCGACGCCTGGCACTCCACCGGGGTCTTCGAGCCCGACAGCGGGCTGTCCGCGGCGGCCAAGGGCCCGGAGTGGACCGACGTCTTCGCCGACGAGCTGGTGCGGATCGGCACCGAGCGCTCCGACGTCGTCGCCATCACCGCGGCGATGCTGCACCCGACCGGGCTGGCGCCGTTCGCCGAGCGGTTCCCCGAGCGCACCTTCGACGTCGGGATCGCCGAGCAGCACGCCCTCACCTCGGCCGCGGGGCTGGCGATGGGCGGCATGCACCCGGTGGTCGCGGTCTACTCGACCTTCCTCAACCGGGCCTTCGACCAGGTGCTGATGGACGTCGCCCTGCACCGCCAGCCGGTCACCATCGTGCTGGACCGGGCCGGGGTCACCGGCTCGGACGGCGCCTCGCACAACGGCATGTGGGACATGTCGATCTGCGGTGTGGTCCCCGGGCTCCGGCTGGCCGCGCCGCGCGACGAGGGGACCCTGCGCGAGGCGCTGCGCGAGTCGGTGGAGGTGACCGACGGGCCGACCGTCGTCCGCTTCCCGAAGGGCGCCCTGCCGCCGGAGGCGCCCGCGGTGGAGCGCCGCGGCCCGGTCGACGTGCTGCGCCGGGCGCAGGCACAGGAGGTGCTCCTCGTCGCCGTCGGGGCGCTCGTGCCGATGTGCCTGGCCGCCGCCGAGCGCGCGGCCGACCACGGCATCGAGGTCACCGTCGTCGACCCGCGCTGGGTGCTCCCGGTCAGCGCGGAGCTGGTCGGGCTGGCCCGCGAGCACAAGCTGGTCGTCACCGTCGAGGACAGCGGCCGGGCCGGCGGCGTGGGGACGACGCTCACCCAGGCGCTGCAGGACGCCGACTGCGACGTCCCGGTGCGCAGCCTCGGCCTGCCCCAGCGGTTCTTCGAGCACGGCAGCCGCGGGCAGGTGCTGGCCGATGCCGGCCTCACCGAGCAGGACGTCGCCCGGCGGATCGTCGAGTGGGCCGCCCGGGTCGCCGAGCGCGGCACCACCGGCCCGAACGTCGCCGCCGCGGTCCAGGACATCGAGGGCCGCCAGCCGTGACCGACCGGGTCATCGCCGAGATCCAGGTGGCCCCCTCGCCGCCGGGCACGGACGAGGACCGGCACGCGCACGTGGAGGCCGCGATCGCGGTCATCCAGGCGTCCGGGCTCCGCGCCGAGGTGGGTGCCCTGGGCACCACGCTCGAGGGGGACGCCGACACCGTGTGGGCGACGCTGCGGGCGGCGCACGAGGCGATGCTCGCCGACGGCGCGACCAGCGGGATCTCCCACGTCAAGATCGCCAGCGTGGACCGCACGATGGACAGCCTCACCCGCAAGTTCCGCTGAGAGCGCCCTCACCGTGTGGTCGCCGTCCTCACGCCGCAGGGTGAGGACGGCGACCGTGTGGTGAGGCCGCCGGCCCGCGTCAGGCCGGGAGCGACGCCACCCCGCGGGGCAGGAACCGCTGCCCGGTGACCGCCGCCGAGACCCCGGCCCGGTCGAGGTGGGCGGAGATCCCGCCCAGCCAGAACGGCCAGCCGGCGCCCAGCAGCATGCATAGGTCGATGTCCTGGACCGCCTGCACGACGCCCTCGTCGAGCATCAGCCGGATCTCCTGGGCCAGTGCCCGCTCGGCCCGGTCCCGCAGCTCCTCGGCGGTCAGCGGGGAGTCGCCCGCGTCGATGCCGGCCAGGTCGGGGTCCACGACGCCGGGCTCGGAGAACACCGACGTCTTGCCGAGCTCGACCATGCGGCGCAGCCCCTCGCCGACGGCGAACCGGTCGGGGAACGCCTCGTGCATCCGCTCGGCCACGTGCAGCGCGACCGGCGGGCCGACCAGCGACAGCAGCTCGAACGGCGTCATCGGCAGCCCCAGCGGCTCGAGCGCCCGCTCGGCCACGGCCACCGGGGTGCCGGCGTCCACGGCCGCGGTGACCTCGCCGAGGAACCGGGTGAGCAGCCGGTTCACCACGAACGCCGGGGCGTCGGCGACCAGCACGCAGGACTTCCCCAGCGCCTTGCCGACGGCGAACGCGGTGGCCAGGGTGGCGTCGTCGGTCCGCTCGGCGCGCACCACCTCCAGCAGCGGCAGGACGGCGACCGGGTTGAAGAAGTGCAGGCCGACGACCCGCTCCGGGTGCTGCAGCTCGGCGGCCATCTCGGTCACCGACAGCGCGGACGTGTTCGTGGCCAGCACGCACTCCGCGGAGACGACCGCCTCGACCTCGGCGAAGACCTGCTGCTTGACCTTGAGCTCCTCGAACACCGCCTCGATCACCAGGTCGGCGTCGGCGAACGCGGCCTTGTCCAGCGACCCGGTCACCAGCCGCTTGAGCCGGTTGAGCCGGTCGGGGGAGAGCCGGCTCCGCCCGGCCAGCTTCTCCAGCTCGCCGTGCACGTAGCCGACGCCCTTGTCCACGCGGGACTGGTCGACGTCGGTGAGGACGACGGGCACCTCCAGCCGCCGGACGAACAGCAGCGCGAGCTGGGAGGCCATCAGCCCCGCGCCCACCACGCCGACCTTGGTCACCTGGCGCGCCAGCATCCGGTCCGGCGCACCGGCCGGCCGCTTGGCCCGCCTGTTGAGCAGGTCGAAGGAGTACAGGCCGGCCCGCAGCTCGTCGCTCATCAGCAGGTCGGTGAGCGCGTCGTCCTCGGCCGCCGTCCCGGCCGCGAACGCGTCGTCCTCGACCCCGGCCCGGGCCAGGTCCAGCAGCTCCACGGCGCGCAGCGCGCCGGGGGAGGCGTTGCGGGTGCGGGCCGCGACGATGCCGCGGGCCCGGGCGAGCGCGTCGTCCCAGGCCGACCGGTCGACCGCGGGACGGCGCACCACGACGTCCCCGTTGAGCACCCCGGCCGCCCACTCCAGTGACCGCTCCAGGAAGTCGGCCGGCTCGAACACCGCGTCGGCGATGCCCAGCTCAGCCGCCTTCGGGCCCGGTGTCATCTTGTTCTGCGCCAGCGCGTTCTCCACGACCACCGAGACCGCGCCGTCGATGCCGATGAGATCCGGCAGCAGCTGCGTGCCGCCCCAGCCGGGCACCAGCCCGAGGAACACCTCGGGGAAGGCCACGAACGCCCCGCCGCTGATCGTGCGGTAGGAGCAGTGCAGCGCCAGCTCGAGACCGCCACCGAGCGCCGCGCCGTTGACGAACGCGAAGGTCGGGACGGCGGCGTCCTTCAGCCGGCCGAACACCCGGTGCCCGGCCTCGGCGACCTCCCGGGCCTGCTCGGCCGAGGTGATCGCCGGAACACCGGAGAGGTCGGCGCCGACGGCGAAGACGAACGGCTTGCCGGTCACCGCGATGGCCACCGGGGCCGGGGTGCGCGCGGCGATCTCGTCCAGCGCGCCGTCCAGCGAGGCCAGACCGCCGGGGCCGAAGGTGGAGGGCCGGGTGTGGTCGTGGCCGTTGTCGATGGTGATCAGGGCGATCTCCCCGGCCAGCCCGGGCACCCGGACGAACCGGACGCAGGCGTGCGTCACGACCTCGTCGGCGAACAGCGCGTCGCTCACTTCTCCACACCCTCCCAGTTCGGGTTCTCCCAGATCACGGTGCCGCCCATGCCGATGCCGACGCACATGGCGGTGAGGCCGTAGCGGACGTCGGGCCGCTCGGCGAACTGGCGGGACAGCTGGGTCATCAGCCGCACCCCGGAGGAGGCCAGCGGGTGGCCGACGGCGATGGCACCGCCCCAGGGGTTGACCCGCTCGTCGTCGTCGGCGATGCCGAAGTGGTCCAGGAACGCCAGCACCTGGACGGCGAAGGCCTCGTTCAGCTCGAACAGGCCCATGTCGGAGACGGACAGCCCGGTGCGGGCCAGCGCCTTCTCGGTCGAGGGGATCGGGCCGACGCCCATGACCTCCGGCTCGACGCCGGCGAAGGCGTAGCCGACCAGCCGCATGCCGATGGACAGCCCAAGCTCACCGGCGACGTCCTCGGCGGCCAGCAGGCAGCCGGTGGCGCCGTCGTTCAGGCCGGCGGCATTGCCCGCGGTGACGGAGCCGTGCGGGCGGAACGGCGTCCTCAGCGAGGCCAGCCCGTCGAGGGTGGTGTCCGGGCGGGGCGGCTCGTCGACCGTGGCCAGGCCCCAGCCCTGCTCGGTGGAACGGGTGGCGACCGGGACGAGCTCCGGGCCGATGTGGCCGGCTGCCACGGCCTCGGCGTACTTCTGCTGGCTGGCCAGGGCGAAGGCGTCGGCCCGCTCCTTGGTCAGGTGCGGGAAGCGGTCGTGCAGGTTCTCCGCCGTGGCGCCCATGACCAGCGCCGAGGAGTCGACGATCTTCTCGCTGACGAACCGCGGGTTCGGGTCGACGCCCTCGCCCATCGGGTGGTGACCCATGTGCTCGACGCCGCCGGCGATCGCGACGTCGTAGGCGCCGAAGGCGATGCCCGACGCCGTGGTGGTCACCGCGGTCATCGCGCCGGCGCACATCCGGTCGATGGCGTAGCCGGGGACGGTCTCGGGCAGCCCGGCGAGCAGCGCGGCGGTGCGCCCGATGGTCAGACCCTGGTCGCCGATCTGGGTGGTCGCCGCGATCGCCACCTCGTCGACCCGGTCGGCCGGCAGGGACGGGTTGCGGCGCATCAGCTCGCGGATGCAGCGCACGACCAGGTCGTCGGCGCGCGTCTCGGCGTAGATGCCCTTCGGGCCGGCCTTGCCGAAGGGGGTGCGCACGCCGTCGACGAAGACGACCTCGCGCAGCGAGCGGGACATGGGACCTCCGCGGTGGGTTGCGTGCCGGCCCTGGGGGAAGAGTCGGCCCGATCAAGTTACCTGTCGGTAACCGCCAGACCAAAGCACCTCCTCGACACGGGTGAGATCGGTCCCCGGCCCCTACGCTCACCCCCACGCGGAGGGCGGGGGTGCCATGGGCAGCGGGCGGACGACGGCGCGACGGCTGGTGCCGGGGGCCACCGGATGACCCGGTACGCGCTCCTGCTGCGGGGGATCAACCTCGGGAAGGCCCACCGGGTCGGGATGGCCGACCTGCGGGAGCTGCTCCGTGCCGAGGGGCACGGCGACGTCGCCACCGTGCTGCAGAGCGGGAACGTGGTCCTCCACTCCGACCTGCCGCCCGGCGAGCTGGCGGGCTCGGTGGAGCAGGCGCTGGAGCGGCGGTTCGGGTTCCCGGTGCCGACCGTCGTCCGGACCGCCGACGAGCTCCTCGCGGTCGTCGCGACGGACCCGCTCGGTGCGGTCGCCACGGACCCGACCCGCTACGTCGTCAGCTTCTTCCCCGAGGAGCTGCCCGCCGAGGTGGCCGAGTTCCTGCGCGGCGTGGACCCGGGCGACGACGCCTTCGCGGTCGACGGTCGCGAGCTCTACATGTGGTGCCCGCACGGCCAGCTGGAGAGCCCGCTCGCCGCGGCGCTGGGCAAGCGCCGCGGCGGCCCGGTCGGCACGGCACGCAACTGGGCCACCGTCGGCAAGCTCGCGGCTCTGCTCCAGCGCTGAACCCGTCGACGGTGCGGCTCGCGCAGCGCTACCGTCGGTCCGTGCGGAAGCACCTGACCTCCTTTGCGTGCCCCCGGCTGCCGAGCAGCCGTGCGGGCGCCGAGGTCTGCCGGTAGCCCGTCGCGGAGTCGTCGGCCGGGGGTGAAGCCCTCCTCCCCGCCGACCACCCGAGAGGGACTCCCGTGACCACCCTGCTCTCCACCGCCGACCTCCAGGCCGCGCTCGAGCTGCGCGACCTGTCCGACCCCGCGTCCGGTCCGCACGCGATGCAGTCGCTGCTCGACGACGTGCTCGCCGCCCTGACCGGTGCCTGGCACTGCACCCTGGACCTGCAGCGGCGCCGGCCGCTGGTCAGCGTCGAGGACAACTACGACCGCCTCGGCTACGCGGCTGCCGACGTCACCCGGGACGCCCGCTACAGCCGCTACGTCGCCGAGACGGTGATGCTGCGCAGCCACACGAGCGCCGGCGTCCCGCCCGCCCTGCGTGCGCTCGCCGCCGCGCCGGCCGCCGACGCCGACGTCCTGGTGGCGCTGCCCGGGCTGTGCCACCGCCGGGACACCATCGACCGGCTGCACGTCGGGACCCCGCACCAGCTCGACCTCTGGCGCATCACCACCACGGGCTCCGCCGGACGGCGGTGGGACACCGGCGACCTCCGGCAGATGGTCGAGCTGGTCGTGGGCGCCGTCCTGCCCGGAGCACGCTGGCGGGCATCGGCCGCGCGGCACCCCTACACCACGCACGGTCTGCAGGTCGACGTGGACACCGGCGACGGCTGGATGGAGCTGGCCGAGTGCGGACTCGCCGCTCCGCACGTGCTCGCCGGTGCCGGGCTGGGCCCCGACCGGTGGAGCGGCCTCGCCCTCGGCATGGGCCTGGACCGGGCGCTCATGCTGCGGAAGGGCATCGACGACATCCGCGTGCTCCGCTCTCCCGAGCCGCGGATCGCCGCGCAGCTGCTCGACCTGGCCCCGTGGCGACCGGTGTCATCGCAGCCGCCGGTGCGTCGCGACCTGTCCGTCGTCGTCGACGCCCCGGTCGACGCCGAGCTGCTCGGCGATGCCGTGCGGGCCGCGCTCGGCCCGGCCGCCGAGGACCTCGAGTCGGTGACCGTCGTGGCCGCCACCGGCTCCGACGACCTCCCGGCGGCCGCCCGACGCCGCCTGGGCCTGCGCCGGGACCAGGTCAACGTGCTGCTGCGGGTGGTGCTCCGCCCGCTGTCCGGCACCCTGACCGACCAGCGGGCCAACGAGCTGCGCGACCGGGTGTACGCCGCCGTGCACCGCGGACCGCACGCCGAGTGGGCCGCCCGCGGACGGGCCCCTACCCCGCCGCGATCGCCTCGGTGAGCAGGTCGCAGGTCAGCTCGACC
The DNA here is from genome assembly GCF_041028325.1 of Modestobacter sp. I12A-02662. Classification (NCBI taxonomy): domain Bacteria; kingdom Bacillati; phylum Actinomycetota; class Actinomycetes; order Geodermatophilales; family Geodermatophilaceae; genus Modestobacter; species Modestobacter sp. I12A-02662. Next base: position 120,098 of record NZ_JABGDE010000008.1, read on the forward strand.
TGCCACGGCCGGGCACCGCCGGCCCGCAGCACCTCGGCGACGGCCTCCGGCGTGGCCGGCGACGGCGGGGTCCACATCAACCGGCGCACCAGGTCGGGGGAGAGGACGTTCTCCACCGGCACCGACCACCGCGTGGACAGCTCGGCGAGGGAGGCGCGGGCGGCCTTGAGCCGGGCGGCGGCAGCCGGGTCGCGGTCGGCCCAGCGGTTGACCGGAGGCGGGCCGTCGCCGGGGCGGCTGTGCAGCGGGAGCTCCGTCTCCGGCAGCGCCCGGCCGCGGGCCAGCGCGCCGAACCAGGTGCTCACCAGCTTGCGGTTGGCCCGGCCGCGGAACACCGGCAGCTCGAGCAGCGCGTTCTCGGTCGTCGGATCGGCCTGCACCGCCGAGACCATGGCGGCGTCGGGGAGCACCCGGCCGGGGGCGACGTCGCGGCGACGGGCGAGCTCGTCGCGGGTTTGCCACAGGGAACGCAGCATGCCCAGCTGCCGCCGGCTGCGCAGGCCGTGCATGCCCGACGTCCGCCGCCACGGGTCGGCCTTCGGCGCGGGCGGGCCGGCGGCCAGGATGGCCTCGAACTCCTGCCGGGCCCACTCGGTCTTGCCCTGCTCGGCCAGGATCTGGGCCAGCGCGTCCCGCAGGTCGACCAGCACCTCGACGTCCAGCGCGGCGTAGACCAGCCAGTCCTCCGGCAGCGGACGGGTGCTCCAGTCCGCGGCGGAGTGCCCCTTCTCCAACGAGTACCCGAGCAGCGACTCGACCACGGCGCCCAGGCCCACCCGGGGCAGCCCGGCCAGCCGGGCCGCAAGCTCGGTGTCGAACAGCCGGGCCGGCACCAGGCCGATCTCGGCGAGCGAGGGAAGGTCCTGGTTGGCCGCGTGCAGCACCCACTCGGTGTCGGCGATCGCCGCCTGCACCACCGACAGGTCGGGCAGCGGGACCGGGTCGACGAGCCCGGTGCCGGCGCCCTCCCGGCGCAGCTGCACGAGGTAGGCCCGCTGGCCGTAGCGGTACCCGGAGGCGCGCTCGGCGTCCACCGCGACCGGGCCGGAGCCGGCGGCGAGGGCGTCGGCGTACTTCACCAGCGCGGTGGAGGTGTCGATGACCGGGGGCAGCCCGTCGCGGGGGGCGGTCAGGGGGACGGCGGCCGGGGCGGCGTCGTCCGTCCCCTCGACGTCCGTCCCCTCGGCGTCCGTCCCCTCGACGTCCGTCCCCTCGGTGTCCGTTCCCTCGACGTCCCGGGACTGCGGGTCGGCGCTCAGTGGATGACCCCCGAGCGGATGCCGAGCGCCACCATGTGCGCCCGGTCGCCCGTGCCCAGCTTGCGCGCGATGCGTGCCAGGTGGCTCTTCACGGTCAGTGCGGACAGGTCCACCTTCTCGCCGATCTCCTCGTTCGTGTGCCCGTTGGCGACCAGGCGGAGGATGTCGCGCTCCCGGGGCGACAACTCGCCGACCGCCTCCTCCGCCCCGTCCCGCGTGAGGCCCTGGGCCAGGCTGCTGGCGACCCCCGGGTCGGCGTAGACCTCGCCGGACAGTGCCGCCCGCAGGCCCTCGGTGAGCGTGCGGAGCGGGCTGGTCTTCAGCACGTACGCCTGGACGCCGGCCAGGAAGGCCGCGCGGACGACGGCCGGGTCGGTCACCGAGGTGAGGACGACGGTCACCGGCCAGCCCTCGGCGCGCAGGGTGGGCAGCAGCTCCAGCCCGCGGCCGGGGTCGGCGTCGGTGTCGGTGTCCCGGCCCGCCTGCTCTGATCCGGGCAGGTCGACCTCGAGCACGCACAGCGCCCGCGGCCCGGAGACCTGCGCGCGGACCCGCGCCTCCTCGAGCGAAGCGGCCTCCTCGACCTCGCGGGCACCGAACGCGCGCAGCCGGCCGGCGAGCGCCTCGCGCAGCAGGGGGGAGGGGTCGACGAGCAGAGCACCGGCGACACGGTCGAACGGCAGGCCGTCGGACCACGGAGCCCCGTACGGCATCGACCCTCCCGTCGTCCGGCGTGTCAGCGCGATCGGCCGAGTCGCCGTTACGCCGAGTGGAGTACGCGGAGGAGTCTAGGCGTCGGGTCGGACGTCCTGCTCCGCGCCGAGCAGGTGCACGCCCGGCGGCGGCAGCCCGGCCGCGTTGCCCAGGACCTCCAGCCAGGCGGCCAGGTGGCGGTCCAGGTCGGTGCCCTCCGCCGTCCACGAGGCCCGGATCTCCACGTCCACCGAGTGCTCGGGCGCGGCGATCGAGCCGAAGCGGGTGGAGGCGGTGCGGGTCACCGTGCCGCCGATGGCGTGGTGGGCGGCGCCGCACTCGGCCAGCGCGTCGACCAGCCAGCTCCAGGCGACCTCGGAGAACATCGCGTCGTCGACCATCTGCTCGTCGGTGCTGGCCGAGACGTAGCCGACGCAGCGGGTGGTCCCCTGCCAGGCCTCGTGCCCCTCCGGGTCGAACAGCACGATGAACCGGCCGCTGGCCAGCTCCTCGTCCTCCTCGCCGGGGACGCCGACGTGCGCGCCGACGGCGTGCGCCCACGGTGCGAGCCGCTGCGGGGCGGGGATGTACTCGAGCACGACCTCCGGGCGGGGGCGCACCGTCGCCAGGGCGTCGAGCGCGGCCTGGAAGTCCGCCGGCCGCGGTGCCGCGGCGGCCGGGGCGTCCGCCGGTGGACGCGTGCGCTGAGGTGCCACCTCCGCAGGGTAGGGCGGCGGTGACCCCGGGGAGCGTCCCGACGCGCCACTCCTGCCCGGCGGTGGCCACCTGGACGGCGGGAGCCCGCCGGCGGGGTGTCTGGGAGACTCGTCGGTCGTGGGAACAGCTGCGGGACCTCTGCTCGACTCCGACCTCGTCCGGGCGGCCCGCGGCCTCCCCGTCTCCCGGACCCCGGTGTGGTTCATGCGGCAGGCCGGGCGCTCGCTGCCGGAGTACCGCGCGCTGCGGGCCGGCACCCGCATGCTGGAGGCCTGCCAGGACCCCGACCTGGTCACCGAGATCACCCTGCAGCCGGTGCGCCGGCACGGGGTGGACGCGGCGATCCTCTTCTCCGACATCGTGCTGCCGCTGGTCGTCGCCGGCGTGGACATCGACATCAAGCCGGGCGTGGGGCCGGTCATCGCGCATCCGGTGCGCACCGTCGCCGACGTCGACGCGCTGCCGCCGCTGGAGCCCGACCGGCTCGACTTCCTGTCCACCGCCGTCCGCCGGCTCGTCGGCGAGCTGGGCGACATCCCGCTGATCGGCTTCGCCGGGGCGCCGTTCACCCTCGCCACCTACCTGATCGAGGGTGGTCCCTCCAAGGAGCACGCCCGCACCAAGGCGTTCATGTACGCCGAGCCGGAGGCCTGGCGGCGGCTGCTGGAGCGGCTCGCGGTCAGCGCCGCCACCTTCCTGCGCGCGCAGGCCGACGCCGGCGTGAGCGCGGTGCAGCTGTTCGACTCCTGGGCCGGGGTGCTGTCCGCGGTCGACTACGGGACCCGCGTGCTGCCGCACTCCCGCGCGGTGTTCGACGGGCTGGCCGCCCCCGAGCTCCCGAAGATCCACTTCGGCGTCGGCACCGGCGAGCTGCTGCCGCTGATCGGCGAGGCCGGCGTGGACGTCGTCGGCGTCGACTGGCGCGTCCCGCTGGACGAGGCCGCCCGCCGGGTGGGGCCTGCCTACTCCCTGCAGGGCAACCTCGACCCGGCCGTCCTGCTCGCCGACCGGGCGACCGTCGACCGCGAGGTGCGCCGGGTGGTCGAGCAGGGCCGGGCGGCCCGCGGCCACGTGTTCAACCTCGGGCACGGCGTGCTCCCGGACACCGACCCCGGCGTGCTCACCCACGTCGTCGAGCTGGTCCACCAGCTGAGCGGCCGATGAGGTTCGTCGTCGTCGGGGGCGGCCTGACCGGGCTGACCGCCGCCTGGGAGTGGCGGCAGACGCACCCCGACGACGAGGTCGTCGTCCTCGAGGCCGCTGCCCGCCCCGGCGGCAAGCTCGACCGGGTCGAGCTGGCCGGGCAGTGGTACGACACCGGCCCGGAGGCGGTGCTCGCCCGGGTGCCCGAGGCCCTGGACCTGGTCCGCGAGCTCGGCCTGGGCGACCAGCTCGTGGCGCCGCGGACGACGCAGGCCGCCGTCGTGCTGCCCGAGGGGAGCTTCCCGCTGCCCGCCGGCACCGTGCTGGGCGTGCCCACCTCCGCGGCGGGGCTGGACGGCGTCCTGACCCCGGCGGGCGTCGCCCGGGTCGCCGCGGAGGCCGACCTGCCGCCACTGCGGGTGGACGGCGACGTCGCGGTCGGCCGGCTGCTGCGTGAGCGGCTCGGCGACGAGGTGGTCGACCGGCTGGTCGAGCCGCTGCTCGGCGGGGTGTACGCCGGCCGTGCCGACGAGCTGTCACTGGCCGCGACGATGCCCGGGCTCTTCGCGCAGCTGCGCCGCTGCTCCTCGGTGCTGGCGGCGGCCACCGCCGCGCGGGACGCCGGCGCGCGCAGCCGGGGGGACGACGACGGCCCGGTGTTCATGACCGTCGCCCCGGGCATCGGCTCGCTGCCCGACGTCCTGGCGCGGGCCGGCGGCGCGGAGGTGCGGCTGGGCACCCGCGCGGAGCGGCTGCGGCGCACCCCCGCCGGCTTCGACGTGCAGCTGGCCGGCGGGGAGGTGCTCGCCGCGGACGCCGTGCTGCTGGCCACCCCGGCCGGGCCCACGGCGCGGCTGCTCGCCGGGGTCGCGCCCGATGCGGTCCAGCCGCTGGCCGGCATCCCGTACGCCTCGATGGCGGTCGTCGCGATGGCCTTCCCGGCGCAGCCGCTGCCCGCGGGCTCCGGCCTGCTCGTGCCGCCGGTGACCGGCCGGCTGGTCAAGGGGGTCACCGTCTCCTCCGCGAAGTGGCCGCACCTCTCGGCGGGCGGCGTGGTCCGGGTGCGCTCGTCGGTCGGGCGGTTCGGGGACGACGACGCCCTGCACCGGGACGACGCCGAGCTCACCGCCGCAGTCGTCGCCGACGTCGCGGAGCTGCTGCAGCTGGAGCGCCCCGAGCCGCTGGACACCCGGCTCGTCCGCTGGGACGACGGGCTGCCGCAGTACCTCGTCGGGCACCCCGGGCGGGTGGCGGCGGTCCGGTCCGCGGTGGCCGCCGTCCCCGGGCTCGGGGTGGCCGGTGCGGCGTACGAGGGGGTCGGCGTGCCGGCCTGCATCCGCGACGCCCGCCGCGCCGTGGCGGGGCTGGCGTGAACGCACCGGCCGCCGTCCGCGGCGCCGCGATCACCGTGGCGCCGGTCGTCTTCGTGCTGCTGTGGAGCACCGGGTTCGTCGGCGCCAAGTACGGCCTGCCCTACGCCGAGCCGTTCACGTTCCTGGCGCTCCGGCTGGCCCTCGCCGGGGTGCTGCTGGCCGGGCTCGCCGCCGTCCTGCGGGCGGCCTGGCCGGCGGGCCGCGAGCAGGCGGGGCAGGCCGGTGTCGCCGGCCTGCTGCTGCACGCCGGCTACCTGGGCGGCGTCTTCTTCGCCATCGACCACGGCCTGCCGGCCAGCGTCGCCGCGGTCGTGGTGAGCCTGCAGCCGGTGCTGACCGCGGCGCTGGCCACCCGGCTGCTCGGCGAGCGGCTGGTGGCGGTGCAGTGGCTGGGGCTCGTCCTCGGCGTCGGCGGGGTGGTGCTGGTGCTCGCCCCGGGGCTGGCCCGCGCGGCGGGGGAGGCGGGCGCGCTCCCGCCGATCGGCGTGGTGTCGGCCCTGGTGGCCCTGCTCTGCGGCACCGGGGGGACGCTGTGGCAGAAGAAGCACGGCGACGACATCCCGATGGTGTCGGGCACCGCGGTGCAGTACGCCGCGGCCGCCCTCGCGCTGCTCGCGGTCGCCGGGGTCACCGAGAGCATGACGATCGAGTGGACGGCGGACTTCGTCCTAGCGCTGGCCTGGCTGGTGCTGCCGCTGTCGCTCGGCGCGGTCCTGCTGCTGCTGTTCCTGCTGCGCCGCGGCAGCGCCTCCGGGGTGTCCAGCCTGCTGTACCTGGTGCCCCCGGCCACCGCCGTCGAGGCCTACTTCCTGTTCGGCGAGGAGCTGCCGCTGCTGTCGCTGCTCGGGGTGGTGGTCACCACCGTCGGCGTCGCGCTGGTGCTGCGGCCGCCCGGTAGGCGCGCGGGACGCCGCGCGACAATGGACCCATGAGCGAGCAGACCGAAGAGCGCAGCACCGGCAAGCGGGCGAACGAGCTGAACGCGCAGATCCGCTACACGATGTGGTCGGTGTTCCGGCTGGCCCGCCCGCTCGGCGACGACCCGCGCACGGGGACCGCCGACGAGGTCACCGCGCTGTTCGAGGAGCTCGCGGGCAAGGACGTCGTCGTCCGCGGCACCTACGACGTCGCCGGCCTGCGCGCCGACGCCGACCTGATGATCTGGTGGCACGCGGCCACCCCCGACGCCCTCCAGGACGCCTACACCCGGCTGCGCCGCACCGCCCTGGGCCGGCACCTGGAGCCGGTCTGGTCGCAGATGGCGATCCACCGGCCGGCGGAGTTCAACCGCAGCCACATCCCGGCGTTCCTCGCCGAGGAGGAGCCCCGCCGGTACGTGTGCGTGTACCCGTTCGTGCGGTCCTACGAGTGGTACCTGCTGCCCGACGAGGAGCGCCGGGACATGCTCAAGGAGCACGGCATGCAGGCCCGGCCCTACCCGGACGTGCGGGCCAACACCGTCGCCTCCTTCGGCCTCGGCGACTACGAGTGGATGCTCGCCTTCGAGGCCGACGAGCTGCACCGGATCGTCGACCTCATGCGCGACCTGCGGGCCAGCCGCGCCCGCCGGCACGTGCGCGAGGAGGTGCCGTTCTACACCGGCACCCGCAAGCAGGTCGCGGAGCTCGTGTCGGATCTGCCGTGACCGTGCACCTGGTCGGCCTACCGGCCTCCACCGCGGCCAGGTGCCGTCCCGGCCTGCGCTGAGCCGTTGCCCGGATCGTCGGCAGGAGCCTCCGGCTCCGTGCCGACGATCCGGAGGCGGCTTCCGCCGCCGTCATCCGTACCTCTGGTTGCGTTCGTCGTGCGCTGCCGGGCGTTCGGTCTACCTGCCCAGGCCGGCGTCGCGGGCGCGGACGATGGCCTCGGCGCGGTCGGCGACCTGCAGCTTGGTGAGCACGTTCGACACGTTGTTGCGCACCGTCTTCGGCGACAGGTACAGCGCCGCGGCGATCTGGGCGTTCGACCGGCCCGCGGCCACCAGGTCCAGCACCTCCCGCTCCCGCGCGGTCAGCTGCGGGAACGCGGTGGCCGGGCCCGCCGGGCCGGCGGTGAAGAAGTCCGCGATCCGCCGGGCCAGTGCCGCCCCGAACACCGCGCCGCCGGCCGCCACCGTGGTGATCGCCCGCACGACCTCCTCCTGGTCGGCGCCCTTGAGCAGGTACCCCCGGGCGCCGGCCCGGACGGCGGAGAACACCGTCCCGTCGTCCTCGCTCATGGTCAGCACGACGACCCCCACGGACGGCGACTCCGACGTCACCCGCCGGGTCGCCTCGATGCCGTCGAGCCCGGGCATCTGCACGTCCATCACGACCACGTCCGGCTGCTCCTCCCGGGCCAGCTCGACCGCGGCCAGCCCGTCGGCCGCCGTCCCGACCACCACCAGGCCGGGCACCGACGCGAGCAGCGCGGCCAGCCCCTCCCGGTAGACCGGGTGGTCGTCGGCGACCACCACGCGCACCGGCTCGGCCCCCGTCGGCTCAGCCACCCGTCCTCCTCCCGTCCACGGGCAGCACCGCCCGCACCACCGTGCCACCCTCCGGCGGGCAGTCGACGGTGCCCCGCCCGCCCAGCTCCGCGGCCCGTTCCCGCAGCGACGCCAGGCCCACCCCGGCGGTCGCGTCGGCGGGGATCCCGCGGCCGTCGTCGGTCACCGTCACCACCAGGGCACCGCCCTCGCGGGCCAGCCGCACCGTGCACGAGGCCGCCCGCGCGTGCCGCGCGACGTTGGCCAGCGCCTCGGAAGCGATGCGGTAGGCCGCCACCTCCACCGCGGCCGGCAGCCCGTCGACGTCCGGCCCGGCCAGCACCTGCACCACCACCCGCGGCGCCAGCAACCGCTCGGCCTGCTGCCGGACGGCGCCGGTCAGGCCGAGGTCGTCCAGCGCCGGCGGCCGCAGGTCGTGCACCAGCCGGCGGACGTCGGCCAGCGCGGCGGCGACGTCGTCCCGCGCCTGGCGGAGCACCCGGTCGGCCTCCTCCGGCGCCCGGCCGGCCAGGTTGCGGGCGGTGTCGATGCGCAGCACCACCGCCCCGAGCGAGGGCCCGAGCCCGTCGTGCAGGTCCCGCCGCAGCCGGCGGCGCTCCTCCTCCCGCGCGGTCACCAGCTGCTCGCGGATCGCCTGCAGCTCGGTCGCCAGCGCGCTGGCCCGGGCGGCCGCGGCGGCCTGCCGGACGACGTCGGCCAGCAGCGGCTCGTCCTGCGCGAGCAGCGCTGCCCGGACGCCGGACCGCGGGAGCAGCAGGCGGCCCACCTCCTCGCCCCGGTAGGAGATCGGCAGCGCCTGCACCTGCGCCGGGCGGGTGCCGTGCTCGGCGACGAGCTGGTCGCCGCCGGCGTGCTCGACCTCCACCCCGACGTACGGCGACCGGAAGGCCTCCGCCACGGTCGCGGCGACGGCCACCAGCTGCCCGCCGGGGTCCGGGGACTGCTCCAGCCGCTCGGCGAGGCGGGACACCACCCGGTACGGGTCCTCCCGCTGACCGAGCACCCACCGGCGCACCACCCGCCACAGCTGTGCCCGCAACGGCACGTACAGGGCGGTGACCAGCAGCAGCGCCAGCAGGGCGACGTCCCGCTGGCCCAGCCGGTCCCCGAGCAGGGTGCCGGTGGCGGCCACCACCGCCAGGTCGAGGAGCACCACCGCGACCGCGAGCCCGCCGTAGACCAGGGTGCCGCCGAGCAGCCGGTCGATGTCGACCAAACGCGGGCGCAGGAGCCCCACGGCGACCGCTCCGCCGGTCAGCGCGACCGCCAGCGTCAGGGCGAGTGAGGCGCCCCCGCCGGGCAGGACCAGGGCGGTGAGCATGACCAGCAGGTCGACGACGCCGGCCCACACGAGCCAGCGGATCTGCCGGCGCCGTTCCCCGGTCGCCCGGCGGTGGCGGGCGACCACGACCGCCAGCGGCACGGCGACCCCCAGCAGCGCCACCGGGAAGGCCACCCGCAGCAGCGGCAGGACGACCGCGGCCGGCAGCGGCAGGCTCGTGGGGTCGACGTCGATCCGGTCGTAGACGGCGGGCAGCGCCGTGCCCGCCCGGGCGTCGGCGATCTCGGACGGGACGATGAGCAGCAGCGTCGGCAGCACCGCGGTGCACGCCAGGGAGGCGACCGCCGGGAGTCGCCAGCGCCCCGCGGGGAGCCGGCCGTCGGGGTACAGCAGGAGCAGCAGCGGCAGTCCCAGCAGCAGCCAGGAGCCGAGCCGCTGGACGGTCCAGAAGGCCAGCGACGCGAGCGGGCGCGGCTCCTCGGGAACCATCGCCCAGCTGAGCCAGGCGCCGGCCAGCCCGTCGACCGCCCACAGCAGCGCCGTGCCGGCCAGCACCCAGGACAGCGGGTGCCGCGGCGCGCGCCGCAGCAGCGCGGCCGCCGGCCCGGCGAGCAGGACACCGGGCAGTCCGACGAGCCAGCCGGGGTCGTTGGCGGTCGCCTCCCGCACTGCGGCCGGGGTGACGACGTCCAGGCCCAGGGTGACCGCGAAGGACAGCACGCAGGCGAGCGGGACCAGCCACGCGGCGGAGCGGGCGGCGGCCGCCCCCCGGGCGCGGCGCGGATCGGCCGCGTCCCCGCGCGGAGGGCGCGGTACGCGGTCGGTGACCGGGGACGACGGTGCCTGCACGCGGGGATCCTGACGGGTCGACCGTCCCGAGGGGGAGAGGCACGTGTCCCGGGTCGCCCGGGACGGTGAGCGGGACCGGAGAGAGGGTGGCGGGCCCTGGGTGCCCGGGACGCCGACCCGAGACGGTTCTCCCAGCGCGGCACACCGGGTGCCGCACCTCGCCGTGGAGGCCCCGATGTCCCTGAGCACCACCCCCGCCCCCGCCCGCACCGACGTCCGCGCCGACCGCGGCGGGCACCGCGCCCCGGCCGGCCGGTCGACGTCCGTCCGCGGCGCCCGGGCCGCGGGGATCGCCGTCGCCTCGGGCTCCGCCCTCTGGGCCGGTGGGCTGCTCGCCTTCGGCGCGGACCCGAGCGGCTGGCAGCAGACGGTCTACGACCTCACGTCGCTGGCGTTCCAGCTGGGCCTGGTCGCGCTCGTCTCCCTGCAGTTGCGCACCGGGGCGACCGGCACCGGGCGGCTGGCGCGGGGCTTCCTGCACGCCGAGCACGTGCTGCTCGGGCTGGCCATCCTCTCGACCCTGACCTGGATCGTCGCCCCGGGCCAGAGCGAGCAGACCTGGTTCCTGCTGCTCGACGCCTTCTGGCCGCTGTCCATGCTTGGCATGGCCGCCATCGGGGTGCGGATCGCCATCGCCGGCCGGTGGCGGGGGGCCGCCCGGGTGTGGCCGCTGGTCGCGGAGAGCTGGGCGCCGGTCGTCGTCCCGCTCAACGCCGTCCTCGGCGCCACCGTCGGCGGCTACGCCGGCGCCGCGCACCTGCTGGTCGGCTACGTGGCGCTGGGCGTCGTGCTCGCCGTCCGCCCGCAGCTCACCGGCGCCCGCGACTGACCTGCCCGAGCAGACGACACCGTCCCCACCCCGTGATCCCGGGTGGGGGCGGTGTCGTCGGTCGGCCTCAGCTCCCGCTGGGGGTGAGGGTGATGCTCACCGAGTTGATGCAGTAGCGGTCGCCGGTGGGCGTCTGCGGCGCGTCGGCGAAGACGTGCCCCAGGTGGCTGTGGCAGCTGCCGCACAGCACCTCGGTGCGCAGCATCCCGTGGCTGCGGTCCTCGCGGAGCACCACGTTGTCGCCGGTCGAGGGCTCGTAGAAGGACGGCCAGCCGCAGTGCGAGTCGAACTTGGTGTCCGAGCGGAACAGCTCGGCGCCGCAGGCCCGGCAGGCGTAGACGCCGACGGTCTTGGTGTCGACGTACTCCCCGGTCCAGGCCCGCTCGGTGCCGGCCTGGCGGAGGACGGCGTACTCCTCCGGGGAGAGCTGGGCGCGCCATTCCTCGTCGCTCTTGACGACCTTCGGCTGGGAGGCGGATGTGGTCATGCACCCACCGTACGGCGGCTCAGTCGCCGTCCGGCGTGAGCCACCCGATCAGCCGCTCCAGCAGCTCGGCGACCAGCGGGCGCACCTCGAAGCCCGTGCTCGCGGACTCGCCGGAGGTGCCGCGGAGCTCCACCTGCTGCCCGCCGGCCGGCAGGGTCACGGGCACCGTCGCGGCGATCGCGACACGGCCGTGCGCGTCGGCCGTGCCGCTGCCCAGCAGCCCCTGGTTCCGGGACGGCAGGGCGGCGGTCACCTGCTCGCCGGCCAGGAACCCGGTGCCGGTCACGGTCACGCGGTCGCCGCGGAACGGCGTGGCGTCGCTGATCGTCGCCGCGGCCTCGACGTCGATCCCGACCAGCGTCGGGTTGTGGTCGCTGGCCCGGTACGGGCCGGGGGAGTACAGCCGCCGGTCGCCGTCGTACTGGTAGGCGGAGGACTCCGCCGCGTTGACGTCCCAGACCGCGTGCCCGGTGACCCGCGCCGCCAGCGACGGCGAGGCGAACACGTGGTCCAGGGACCCGGACCCGCCGTCGAAGACGTAGCTGAACTGGTCCGGGGCGGCCAGCTCGGTCCAGCCGGCCGCGGTGACCACGTCGACCGGGTCCTCGTGCCGGTAGGCGTTGAAGTCGCCGGTGAGGAGGACGTCGGGGTCGCCGGCGGCGGTGGCCCGCTCGGCGGCGAAGGCGACCAGGGCCTGCGCCTGGGCGACCCGGTCGCCGTTGCAGTTGCCGTTCCCGCCGACGGCGGGGTCGTCGCTGCCGGCGCCGCACGCGCTGCCCTTGGACTTCAGGTGGTTGGCGATGACGGTGAACACGTCCCCGCCGGCCGAGAAGGTCTGCGCGATGGGCGAGCGGGCGTTGGCGAAGGCCGACAGGTCCGCGGGCACCGCCGGGTCGCCGACCGGCACCACCCGGTCGGCGCGGTACACGATCGCGTTGGTGATGACGTCGGTGTCCTCGTGCGCGGGCACGTACCGCCAGTCGTGCCCGTCGGCGTCCTCGAGCGCCGCCAGCAGCGTCTCCACCGCGCGGTACGGGGTGGCGGGGGTGAGGACGGCGGAGTTCTCGATCTCGTGCAGCGTGAGGACGTCGGCGTCCAGCGCCGTGATCGCCCGGACCAGCTTGGCCTCCTGCCGGGCCAGCTCGTCGGCGTCCGCCGCGCCGCGGGCGAGGTCCCCGAACTCGCTCGGGAAGTCGACGAAGTAGTTGAGCACGTTGAGGTCGCCGACCACGAGGTCGCCGCCGACCGCCGGGGGCTGCTCGGGGCGGGCGTTGACCGCGGGGAACGTCGTGCCCTGCGGCGTCCCGTCGGCGGGCTGCAGCCGCCACGCGTCGTGACCCCAGCCGAGCACGACCGGTTCCAGGTCGACCGCGTCACCGACCCGCACCGGGTCGTCCAGGGTCAGGTGCGGTGGTGCGGCCCGGGTCGTGGTCAGGTTCGCCGTCCGGGCGTCGTCGAGCAGGATCGAGCGGGTCTCGTTCTCGGCGGCGACCGCCGCGGCGGCCGGTCCCGGCTCGGCCGCCTCGGTCGGCGCGAGCAGCCGGCCGCCGGAGGACAGCAGCAGCTCGCCGAAGCGGTCCAGCGCGAAGAGCCCGGTCACGGTGAGCGGGGACGACGGCGTGACCAGCATGCCCTCCAGGGCCTCGCGCTCGGCGTCCCCCGAGGGCATCGGCAGGGGCGCGGGCGCGGGCAGCTCCGCCGTTCCGCAGCCGGCCACCTCGGGGTCGATGAGCTCGGTGAGGCCGTCGAACTCGGCCACGGTGCCGCGCACCACCACCTGGTCCCCGAGAGCGAGGTCCCTGAGGGCCATGTCCCCGAGGGCCATGTCCCCGAGGGCCGAGTCCCCGCCGGCCCCGTACACGAAGACGGCGTCGGAGGTGGCGGCTGAGCCGTCCCCGCCGTCCTGCACGAAGACGCCGCCGAACCCGCCGTCCTGCAGGTCGCCGACCACGGTGCCGGCGACGGTGACCTGCTGGCCGACCACCGGGCTGGCCGCGTCGCTGCCCTGCACCGAGCCGATCGACCGGACGGCGGCCGCGCAGGCCTCGTCCACCGGCGCGGCGCCGACGGGGGCGGCGGGAACGCCGGCCGCGAGCACGACGACGGCGACGGCGACGGTCAGACCTGGGGCGGCGAGGCGGAGGCGCTCGGACACGGATCTCCTCGGACTGCGGGCGAGGTGGCCGGGGCCTCGATCCTGGCAGCGCGCTGCGCAGTCGGCGGTGAACATACGGTAACGGTGTCCGCCGGTCCGGGGTCCGGCCGCGGCGGCGGTGCTCGTACCGTGGTCGCGGCGCGGCGCACCGCGCCGCCGACTCCCGCCGGAAGGACCCATGACCGTTCCCGAGCCGCTGCCCGACGTCTGGTTCACCCGCGACCTGCCCGTGCTCCGGGCGATCGTCCGGCTCGTCGACGAGCCGGCCACCGGCAGTGCCCCCTACCTCGGGGCGGTGGTGCCGGCCAGCGGGCTGCCCAAGCCCCAGGTGGTCTCGGCGGCCAAGGCCCTGGTCGACGCCGGCCTGGTCGAGGCCCTCACCAACTACGCCGGGGAGATCGTCCGGTTCACCGCGGTCTCCGGAGAGGCGCGGCGGCTCGCCGGGCTGTGGCCGACCCCGCAGGGGGAGTGGGACCGGCTGCTCGAGCAACTGCAGGCGCGGGCCACCCGTGCGCTGAGCGAGACCGAGCGGACGCGGTGGCGGGCCCTCGCCGACGCCGCCGCGGCGATCGGGCCGGACGACGGGGCGCTGCTGATGTCCGCGCTGATCGGCGGGTACGTGCCCCGCGCCCGCTGACCCCGGACGAGACAGCGCCCCCGCCCGGGGATCCGGACGGGGGCGCTGTCGGTGTTCGGGAGGCTGAGGTCAGCCGTCCGCTCCGAGGGTCAGAGCGGGGTGACGTTCGCCGCCTGCGGGCCCTTCTGGCCCTGCTCGACGTCGAACGAGATGCGCTGGCCCTCGTCGAGCGAGCGGTACCCGCTGGACTGGATGGCCGAGTAGTGGACGAAGACGTCGGGGCCGCCCCCGTCAGGGGTGGCGAAGCCGAACCCCTTCTCGGCGTTGAACCACTTCACTGTTCCTTCGGGCATTGCTCGCTCCTAGCTGAGGTCGTGCATCGGGGTCCTGCCAGTGCGCAGGGCCTTCCCGACGTCCAGAACCCTAGCGGCTCGGAGCGCTCCGTGGTCAAGCAGGGACCGACGAGTTCCCGGCGCGGCGGGTCAGAGCAGCCGGCCGTCGTCCTCGGGGAAGGCGTGCACGGTCCGCGCACGGGGACGCCCGTAGGCGTTCCCGGCGGCACCCTGGGGGCGCGCGGCTCCGGCGAGGGAGGGGGCCGCGGCCGGCAGCGCCCACCGCGCCGGCCGCCAGGACCGGACCCCGATCGGCTCCTGCTCGGCCGCCCACTGCTCGCGGGCCAGCCGGGCCTGCTCCGCGTCCCGGGCGAGCACCCAGCGGTGCCACCGGTGACCCAGCACGTCCAGGCCGACCAGGACGGCGACCAGCACGGCGACGGTGAGCATGGCGTCGGTGACCGCGGCCGCCACGTCGAGGGCGGTGACCTCCGGCCAGCTGACCGCCGTCAACCGGTGGCCGACGACCTCGAGGACGACGTACAGCACGCCGTACACCGTGAGCGTTGCCCTCATCTGCTCTCCTCCCCCGGAAGCCGTCCCCGTCCCCAACGACAGGACCGGTACCGAGGACGAGCCCCGGTGCCACCCCGGCGGCCGCTGGTCCCCCGAAGGGGTGAGCCCGGCCGGCTCAGCCGGTGAGGACCTCGTTCCACGGCCGGACCGTCCACTCGGCCACCACGCCGTGCACCACGAACGGGTCCCCGGCGATGAACTCCTCCGCGGCCTCCCGGGTGGTGAACACGCCCATGGCGTCGCCGTTCATCGGCTCGTCGAACGTGCCCACCATCAGCAGCACGCCGCGGTCGCGGAACTCGTGCAGCCGGGCGACGTGGGCCGCGCCGTGCTGCTGGGCCAGCGGGAGGAAGTCCTCGACCGCCCGGTACCTCATCACGTACTTCACGCCGGGCATCGTGGCGGAGACGGACGGCGCGCGGCAGGGGCCCGCTCGTCGCCGCCGACGCGCGCTCCGGGGTGGCGCCTGCCAGGCTCGCCGCATGGGCCGCCTGGACGAGGTCGATCTCAGCTCCCGCCTGGACAAGAAGGCGGCCAAGGAGCAGCTGGCGGCAGCCCAGCGGCGGCTGGTGCACCTGCGGCTGCTGCTCGGTGGGCAGATCGGGCCCGGGGAGATCGGGCCGCCGCTGTGCGTGGTGTTCGAGGGGTGGGACGCGTCGGGCAAGGGCGGGGTGATCAAGCGCCTGGTGGACCACCTCGACCCCCGGCACGTGCGGGTGGCCCAGTTCGCCGCGCCCACGCACGACGAGAAGCGGCACCACTTCCTGTGGCGGTTCTGGCCGGTGCTGCCGGGCTGGGGCGGCATGGCCGTGCTCGACCGGTCCTGGTACGGGCGGGTGCTGGTCGAACGCGTGGAGGGCTTCGCGCCGGAGGAGGCGTGGCGGCGCGCGTACGGCGAGATCGTCGACTTCGAGACGACCCTCGCCGCGGAGGGCACGGTCCTGGTCAAGTTCTGGATGCACGTGTCGCCGGAGGAGCAGCTCCGCCGGTTCGAGTCGCGCCGCGAGGATCCCTACCGCGCCTGGAAGCTGACCGACGAGGACTGGCGCAACCGGGGGAAGCGGGCCGACTACGAGGCGGCGGTCGAGGAGATGCTCCAGCGCACGGACACGACGACCGCTCCGTGGCACGTGGTCGCCGGCGACGACAAGCGGACCGCCCGGGTCACCGTCGTCCGTGCGGTCTGCGAAGCGGTCGAGCGCGCGCTGGAGGCCCGCGGCATCGACCCCGACCCGCCGCTCACGCAGGACTGAACCCGGTCAGCCGGGGCGCCGCGCGCCGGACCACCAGGCGGTGAGCCGACGGAACGTGGGCGGCGGCGGTGGGGGGACGGCGGCCCGCTCGGCCGGGGTGCGGGCCCGCCGCCGGCGCAGCTCCAGGGCGAGGCTCTCCTGCCCCCGGTCCATCGCCCAGCGGTGGTTGGCCTCGAAGACCGGTCGCAGCAGCCGGCCCAGCCGGCGCAGCAGCGGCTTGGCGGCGGCGACCCGCCAGTCGTAGGTGATCTCCACCTCCGGACCGTCCTGCCGGAAGGTCCACCGGCCGGTGCCCACGAGGTCGCCGTCGGCGGACAGCGCGAAGCCCGTCCCGCTGACCGGTTCGGTGAGTTCCAGCGTCCAGCGGAGGGTGTAGGGGAGCCAGCCGGTGGTCCACAGCTCGGCGGCCTCCCGGCCGGCCCGGGTCCGCCGCGCGGCGTCCAGGTAGACCGCCGGCCACCAGCGGGTGAGCGCGGCGCCGTCCCCGAGCACGTCCGCCACCTCGGCCACCGTGCCGGCCACCCGCCAGACGGTGACGAAGTGGTACTGGTCCGACCGCGCGGTCATCGGCCTGGCGGGTCGGTGGCGACCGGGCGGGCGTCCGAGGCGAGCGTCGCGTCGGCACCGTTCTCACTCGCCGTGCGGCGCCGCGGTCCGCCGTACCAGTCCAGGCAGACCATGGTGGCGTCGTCGCGCAGGTCTCCGCCGGTCTCGTGCAGCACGGCAGCGCCCAGCTCGTGGACGACCTCCCGAGGGTGCAGGTCCCGGCTGGCGAGCAGGGCGGCCGCCACGTCGAGGGAGACCGCGTTGCGCTCCTGCATCCCGTCGGTGAGGAGCACGATCCGGTCCCCCGGTTCCAGGGGGAGCCGCTGGAGCCGGAAGGACTTGCCGGGGACCACCCCGAACGGCGGCTCGATGCCCAGTTCCATCTCCTCCACCCGGCCGTCGCGCAGCCGGAGCGGGAAGGGGTGGCCGGCGTTGACGATCGCGGCCGTGCGGGTCGCCAGATCGACCCGGACGAGCTGCCCGGTGACGAACTGACCCGGCGGCGCGTTGTCGGCCAGGGCGTCATTGGCGTACCGGGCCTGCGCGCCGAGGTCCATCCCCTTCCGCCGGGCGTTCCGCAGGCCCCCGACGAACAGCGTCGCCAGCAGGGCCGCGTCGACCTCGTGGCCGACGGCGTCGGTGATGGACACGTGGAGCGAGTCGCGGTTGAGCGTGTAGTCGAAGGTGTCGCCGCCCACCGAGGCCGCGGGTTCGAGCCAACCGGCGAGGGTGAACTGCCCGGCCTCGCAGGTGTAGGAGGCCGGGAGCAGGCGACGCTGGATCTCGGCGGCCAGGGAGAACGGCGTGGTGCGCTGTCCCCACTCGAACACGTCGGTGTACCGGCGGGCGGCGATGACGACGTAGGCGAGGGCATGGGCGGCGCCGGCGACGTCGGCGACCACCCTCGCGGAGGGGTGGGCGGGCAGGACCAGTTCCAGCAGTCCGATCGCGTCGCCCCGGTCGGTGACCGGGACGGTCATCCGCGCCCCGGCGTCGAGCGCCTGGAGGTCGACCTCCTGGGTCCGCAGCACGCGCTCGTACACGGTGCCGTGCAACGGCACCGTCTCGGCACGGGCGCCGTCCTGCGTCCGTGCGCCCTCGGTGCGGGCTGCCGTCGACGTGAGACGGACGACGGCGCGACCGCTGAAGTCGGCGATCAGGAAGCTGAGCTCGCGCGCCCCGGTCATCTCCGTGAGCGCCTCCGCCGCGGCCTCCACGGCCTGGATCGGCGCCGTCCCCTCGATCCGGTCGAGCAGTGCGCCGATGTCCAGGCCGGAGGCGGGCGTGGTCGGCATGGGCAGACTCTAAGTGGCGCCTCCGGAGGCTCCCCACGCGCGAGAACGGCCCAGGGGCGCGGAGGACGCGCGGCGCGGCGGTGGTGGTCCGCATCGCCGCCGTCCGACACGATCCCGCTCGTGCCGTTCGAGACGAGTCCGGGCCCCCACCGTCCCTCGATGCAGCACGGGTGTGCCGCCGGTGAGGTGCGGGCGTGAGCGCGGTGGCGCTGGGGCTGTACGTCGTGGCGCTCGTCGTGCTGTTCGGCGTGCGCTCGTGGGTGCAGCGACGCCGGACCGGGCACACCGGCTTCCACGGCCTGTCCGGCACGCCGGCCGACGCCGGCTGGTGGGGCGGCGTGCTGTTCATGGTCGCGATCGTGCTCGGGCTGGCCGCTCCGCTCCTGGTGGTCCTCGGCGCAACGCCGACCGACCCACCCGTCGGGGTCGAGGTCGTCGGGCTGGGGCTGGCCCTGGTCGGCTTCGCCGCGACGCTGGCCGCGCAGACCGGCATGGGTGCCTCCTGGCGGATCGGCGTCGACCCGGCCGAGCGCACCGAGCTGGTGACCACCGGGGTGTTCGCGTCCGTGCGCAACCCGATCTTCACCGCCATGGTGCTCGCCCAGTCCGGCGTCGTGCTCATGGTCCCCACCTGGGTCGGCGCCGGAGCGCTGGCCGCACTGGTCACCGCGGTCCAGCTGCAGGTACGCGCGGTCGAGGAGCCCTACCTGCGGAACGCGCACGGCGACGCCTACGCCCGGTACGCCGCGCGCACCGGCCGGTTCGTCCCCGGGGTCGGTCGTCTGCCCGATGCCGCCACCGCGACCGGCCGGCGCGCGTTCTGAGGCCGGGCGGGACCGCGCCGTCGGCAGCCCGCCGGGGTCTCGACGGATCGACGAGGTCCCTGGTGGGGCGCAGCTCGACGGAGGAGCATTCCTCCTGAGTGCTGTACCGGTGATCCTGGACGGAGGAGGCGGGCGTGATGCACGACGAGGAGGAAGCCCTGTACGTGGACAGGCCTCCGGTCGAAGAGGAGGCCGTGCGAGGCCACCGGGTCGTGGTGGCGGTCGACGGCTCGGCGGGCTCGACGGCGGCGCTGAGGTTCGCCCTCGAGGACGCGGCACGACGCGGTGTGCCGGTCGAGGCGGTCATCGCCTACCGGGTGCCGGAGATGCGGGGCGACTACACCGACATCGGCACGGCCGAAGACCAGCGACTCTCGGACACGCTGCGGAGGCAGTCCGTGGACAAGGTCCGCGCCGTGGTCGACGAGGCCGCGCGCGGCTTGGCCGGCGCGGTGCCGGACGTGCAGATCCGTGCCGCGCTCGGCTCGCCGGCGGACGTGCTCGTCCGTGAGTCGCACGGCGCGGACCTGCTGGTGGTCGGCAGCCGGGGGCACGGGGGCTTCCACAGCATGCTGCTCGGCTCGACGAGCATCCAGTGTGCGACGCACGCCACCTGCCCGGTCACCGTGGTCCACTCGCCCGAGACGCGCCGCCACCGGCTCCGTCTCCACCGGGAGCGCCAGGACCAGCGTGCGGACCAGCGTGGGGACCAGCGTCAGGACGCTACCCAGATGGCGGGGGACGGTCGCTGAGCGCGCCCTGCCGCACCGGGCGTCGAGGAACCGGGACGCCGCGACGGGACGGGGGCCGGACCACCGGGGCCCCCGTCCGCGCCGGACGCGAGAGGGTGTGCGGCAGCGTCAGTCGATCCCCCGGCGGATGAGCCGCCCGCGCGGGGTCTCGTAGTCCACCTCGACGCCCCGGACGAACGTCCGCCGCACGACGCCGGACAGGGTCTTCTGGTCGTACGGCGTCAGCGGGTGCCGGTGGCGGAGCTTCCCGGCGTCCACGACGAAGGCCTGGTCGGGCGCGAAGACCGACAGGTCGGCGTCGTAGCCGAGGGCGATCCGCCCCTTGGACCTGAGCCGCAGCCGGTCGGCCGGGCGGGCGGCCATCCACTCGATGACCTGCTCGAGGCCGATGCCCCGCAGGCGCGCCTCCGTCCAGACCACCGACAGGCCCAGCTGGACCGAGGCGATCCCTCCCCATGCCACCCCGAAGTCGCCGTTCTGCAGGTCCTTCAGCGACGGCGTCGAGGGGGAGTGGTCGGAGGCGATGTAGTCGATGGTGCCGTCGAGCAAGCCCTCCCACAGCTGCTCGCGGTTGCTCGTCTCACGGATCGGCGGGCAGCACTTGTACTGCGTGCCGCCGTTGGGGATGGACTCCGACGCCAGGGTCAGGTAGTGCGGGCACGTCTCGACGGTGAGGTCCAGCCCGTCGGCCTTCGCGGTGCGCAGCATGGGCAGGGCGTCGGACGACGACAGGTGCAGGATGTGGGTGCGTGCACCGGTCCAGCGGGTGCGCTCGATGACCTCGGCGATCGCCAGGTTCTCCGCGCCGCGGGGCCGCGAGGCGAGGAAGCGGTCGTAGACGTCCCCCTCGGGGTCGGGGGCGCGGTCGATGGAGCGCGAGTCCTCGGCGTGGACGATCATCAGCGCGTCGAAGCTGCGCAGGACCTCCAGGTACTCCTCCAGCTGGTCCGGGCTGAGCGGGGGGAACTCGTCCACGCCGGAGTGGAGCAGGAAGCACTTGAAGCCGAAGACGCCGTCGTCGTGCAGCTCACGGAGGTACTGCTTGTTCCCCGGCACGGCGCCGCCCCAGAAGCCGACGTCGACGAAGGCCTGCGGTGCCGCGGTGAACTGCTTGAGCTGCAACGCCGGGCGGTTGACCGTCGACGGGATCGAGTTCAGCGGCATGTCGAGGATGGTGGTGACGCCGCCGGCCGCGGCGGCCCGGGTGGCGGTGGCGAAGCCCTCCCACTCGGTGCGCCCGGGCTCGTTCACGTGCACGTGCGCGTCCACCAGACCCGGTATCAGGGTCTCGTCGTCGGCGAGGGTGATGACGTCGTCGCCCTGCAGGTCCGAGCCGAGGGGCTCCAGGGCGACGATCCGGCCGTTGGTGACGCCGATCTCCCGCGCGACGATCCCCGCGGTCGTCAGGATGCGGTTGCCCCGGACGACGAGGTCGAAGCCGGTGGACCGGGTGGTCACGCGTGCCGTGGGGTCGTCGGCGACGTCGTCCCCGCGCTCGGCGCGCAGCCGGGCG
Organism: Modestobacter sp. I12A-02662; assembly: GCF_041028325.1. Classification (NCBI taxonomy): domain Bacteria; kingdom Bacillati; phylum Actinomycetota; class Actinomycetes; order Geodermatophilales; family Geodermatophilaceae; genus Modestobacter; species Modestobacter sp. I12A-02662. The sequence goes on from NZ_JABGDE010000008.1 coordinate 141,041, forward strand.
AGTTCCTCGAGGATCGTCTCGGGGTCGTTGACGGCAGCCAGCTGCTGACGGGGTCCGCCATCGGGCATGAGTAGCTCCTGGGGTCGAGTGGTGGGGTGATCAGGGGTCGGAGGTCCCGGGATCCTGGTGCGGGAGTCGCTCACCTGCCCCCGGTGATGGGCCACCCGGTCATCTTCTTCTGCCGCGCCGGCGCGTAGGTGCGCACCTTCGAGGTGCTCAGCTGCATCCGCACCAGCGACTCGGCGACGGTTACCGCCGCCGCGACCCCGTCGACCACGGGCACCCCGGTGCGCGCTCGCACCGCTTGCTCGAGCTCCGCCATCCCGCCGCAGCCGAGGCAGATGACCTCGGCGTGGTCGTCGCGCACCGCGGCGGTGGCCTGCTCCACGATCGCCTCCACTGCGCGCTCCGGGTCCGACTCGAGCTCGAGGACCGCCAGACCGCTGGACCGGACCGACGCGCAGCGGCGGTCCAGGCCGGCGAGGAGCAGCCGGTCCTCGATGAGGGGCACCGCGCGGTCCAGCGTCGTGACGACGGAGTAGCGGTGGCCCAGGTACATCGCCGTCGAGGCCGCGGCTTCGGTGATGTCCACGACGGGGACGTCGAGCAGCTCCTGGAGTCCCTCCCGGCCGTGCTCCCCGTAGCCGGCCTGGATGACGGCGTCGAACGGTTCGTCGTAGGCGAGGACGCGGTCCATCACGGCGACCGCGGCCAGGTAGCTCTCCAGGTTGCCCTCGACGGACTCGGCCCCGAAGGCCGGGGTGAGCCCCACGATCTCCGTTCCGGGCAGCGCCACGCGGCGGGCCTGCTCCGCGATGCCCTCGGTCATGGACTCGGTGGTGTTGACGTTGACCACGAGGATCCGCATCGGTGGTGTCCCTTCGTCTGGTGTCGGGTGGATCAGTGCCGGACCGGGACGGCGATGGACTCCCCGTCGACGTCAGCGAAGGTGCGCGTCCGGTCGGCGATCACGTAGTAGATGACCGCGCCGAGGCCGGCCGCGATGAACCACGAGAAGGCGGCGAACGTCCCCAGGCCCTCGACGAAGGCGAACACCATCGCGATGGCCGCGGACGGGATGAGCGCGAGGATCGCCCGCGTGTTCACGCCGTTGCGGTACCAGTACTCACCGGAGGTCTCGAAGGTGTACAGGTCGGGGACGTTGATCCGCTGGCGACGCAGCAGCCAGTAGTCGGCCATCACGATCCCGAACAGCGGGCCGAGGAAGGCGCCCAGGCCGCCGAGGAAGTAGAGGATGACCGCCGGGCTGTTGTAGAGGTTCCACGGCAGGATGACGAACCCGATGACCCCGGACACGATCGCTGCGCGACGGAAGTTCAGCGTGCGCGGCATCATGGCGGCGAGGGCGAAGGAAGGGGCGACGAAGTTCGCCATCAGGTTGACCGCGATCGTCAGGGTCAGCAGGGCCAGGCAGGCGAGCACCAGGAACAGGGTGCTGTCGATGGCCTGCACGACGTCGGTGGGGCTGGTGATGACCGTTCCGTCGATGGACAGCTGGCCACCGGTGAGGATCACGACCACCAGGCCGAAGAACAGCATGTTGACCGGGATGCCCCAGAGGTTGCCCAGGACCACGGCCTGCTTGGACTTGGCGCCGCGGGTGAAGTCGCAGAAGTTCAGGACGAAGGTCGCGTAGATGGCGACCCAGAGGGCGCCACCGCCCAGGATCTGGAGCCACATCTCCGACCCGGTGAGCACGTCGGGCGGCGACCAGGCGATCGAGCCCCCGGCCTGGACGAACACGTAGACGGCGAGCGCGACGAACGTGATCAGGATGACCGGGCCGGCGAACGCCTCGTAGTGGCGGATCATCTCCATGCCGTAGCAGGCGATGAGGACCTGCACGACCCACAGCACGCTGAAGCAGATCCACGACAGGTGCGACAACCCCAGGGTGCTGCTCTCGGTCAGCGACTCCAGCGAGGGGAACACCGCGATCAGCAGGACGTTGCCGACGAGTGCCGCGAGGTAGGTCTGGATGCCGAACCAGACGATGGCCACGCCGCCGCGGAGCAGCGCGGGGACCTGTGCGCCGCGGACGCCGAAGCTGATCCGGCTCATGACCGGGAAGGGCACACCCGTCTTGACGCCCATGTAGCCCGACAGGGTCAGCAGGAGGAAGAGCAGCGCGGCGCCGACCCCGATGGCGGTGAGGATCTGCCAGGTGCCCAGGCCCAGGGCGAACAGACCGATCGCGAACGCGTAGTTGCCGAGGCTGTGCACGTCGTTGGCCCACAGCGCGAAGAAGTTGTACGCGCTCCAGGTCCGGCCCTCGCGCTTCGTGGGCGCGAGGTCCTGGTTGTAGAGCCGGGGGTCGACCCCGGCGGGGACCGGTTCGGCCAGGCCGTGCAGGCCGGGCAGGCCGCCGGACGGGCCGACGATGGTGTCCCCTGGCGTCGAGCTGCTGGCGGGTGAAGATCCGCTCATGAAGCACTCCGGGTTTGGTATACGAGAACGGCTGGTGACGAGTAACCTGCATCACAAGGCCCGCCGACGTCAAGGGTTTGTTTCCGTTCCGCGAAAGTCAATGTCCACATGACGGAAGAGTCGGCCCGCCGGAACTGGCGGTCGCTGCAAGTGACGGAGGGCGATGGTGCGGTCCCGGGCATGGTTGACGGCTCGTATACCAAGTCACTAGCTTCATCCACCATCACGGGCGGCCGGTCCCGCGGCAGGGACAGGTGACCGCCCGGCGCAACGGCCCGGGCGTCTCCGAGGGCGCGCCGGCGTCGTAGAGCCCCACCGGCACCAGCAGGAGTGCGGACATCATCCGGGCCGCGACGGCGGCTCCAGCGGAGAGGACGACCCGACATGACGTCGACCACGAGCCCCTACTACGCGCCCCGTGGCGGGCTGCCGGGGCAGACCGAGCTGACCACCAACCGGGCCATGTTCACCGAGGCCTACGCGGTGCTGCCCAAGGGGACGATGACCGACATCGTCACCAGCAACCTGCCGTTCTGGGAGCGGACCCGGCTGTGGGTGATCGCCCGGCCGCTGTCCGGCTTCGCGGAGACCTTCTCCCAGTACATCGTCGAGGTGTCCGAGGGCGGCGGCAGCGACCGGCCCGAGGCCGACCCCGCCGCCGAGGCCGTGCTGTTCGTGGTGGAGGGCTCTCTGCGGCTGACCATCGGTGAGACGGCGCACCAGCTGGAGCCCGGCGGCTACGCCTTCCTCCCGCCCGGCGCGGCGTGGACGCTGCGCAACGAGCAGGCCGAGCCCGCCCGCTTCCACTGGATCCGCAAGGCCTACCAGCGGGTCGAGGGCGTCGAGGTGCCCGAGGCGTTCGTGACCAACGAGCGCGACGTCGAGCCGATCCCGATGCCCGACACCGCCGGCACCTGGAGGACGACCCGCTTCGTCGACCAGACCGACGTCCGGCACGACATGCACGTCAACATCGTCACCTTCGAGCCCGGGGGAGTGATCCCCTTCCCCGAGACCCACGTGATGGAGCACGGGCTGTACGTGCTGGAGGGCAAGGCGGTCTACCTGCTCAACCAGGACTGGGTGGAGGTCGAGGCCGGGGACTTCATGTGGCTGCGCGCGTTCTGCCCGCAGGCCTGCTACGCCGGCGGCCCGGGGCGGTTCCGGTACCTGCTGTACAAGGACGTCAACCGGCACGTGCAGCTGAGCCGGCAGTTCGTCTGAGCCGACGCCTCCCCCGTGGGGGGAAGGGAGTGTGGGCGGGTGCACGTGCGGCGTGGGGGCCTGCGGGACGATCAGCTCGTGAAGACGAACGAGGAGCCGGCGCCCCTCGCTGCCGCGGAGGGCCAGCCGCTGCGCGACGTCATCCGGGAGCAGCTCCGCGCGCAGATCGCCGAGGGTGTGTGGACGCCCGGCACCCGGTTGGTCGAGCGCGAACTGGCCGAGGAGTTCGGGGTCTCCCGCGTGCCGGTGCGGGAGGCCCTGCGGGCACTGGAGAGCGAGGGCTTCATCCAGCTCCTCCCGAGACGGGGGGCGGTGGTCCGCGACCTGACGCGGTCCGTGGTCGCCGACCTCTTCGACATCCGGGAGGTCCTGGAGGCGCTCGTCGCCCGGCTCGCGGCACAGCGGATCGACGAGGAGGGGCTGGCCGAGCTCCGGGGCGTGGTCGAGGACGGCCGCCGCGCCGTCGACGCCGATGACCACGCCTGGGCCGGCGCCGCGAACACCACCTTCCACGAGACGCTGCTGCGTCTCTCGGGCAACGACTCGCTCCGGTCGCTGCTGGAGCCCCTGACCGGACGGCTGCGGTGGCTCTTCCGGCAGTCGACCGATCTCCGGCGCGTGCAGGCCGAGCACGAGCAGTTGTACGCCGCACTGGCGATGCACGACGCGGACCTCGCCGCCGCCGTCGCCGTGGCGCACGTGCGGGCCAGCCGGCACATGGTGCTCGACGACATGCCCGGCTGACGGTCGGGTCGGGGGACCGGCCTTCCCGCCCTCAGTCGTCGGAGGTCGTGACCGTGCGCATCCCGCAGACCAGATCGGCGACGAGCGCGGTCCACCCGGTCTGATGGGAGGCGCCGAGCCCGGCGCCGTTGTCGCCGTGGAAGTACTCGAAGAACAGCGGCTGCCCGTTCCAGGCGGGATCGCGCTGGAGGCGGTCGACCCAGCCGGAGCACGGGCGCCGGCCGTCCGGGCCGACGGTGAACAGCGAGAGGAACCGGCTCCGCAGGTCCGCCATGACGTCGGTGAGCGTCTTCTGCTGTCCCGATCCGTGCGGGAACTCGACCGTCATGCCGGGGCCGATGTGGTCGGCGTACTGGGCGACGACGTCGACGAGCAGGTAGTGCAAGGGAGCCCACACCGGACCGCGCCAGTTGCTGTTCCCGCCGAACATGGTCGTGGTCGACTCGGCCGGCTGGTAGTCGATGGAACCGTGGTGCGAGTCCACCGTGACGACGTACGGGTTGTCGCGGTACTCGGCCGACAGGGACCGGACGCCGTAGGGCGACAGCAGTTGCCCCTCGTCGGCGACCCGCTGGAACACCCCGCGCAGCTGCTGCTCGTCGATCAGGCTGATCAGCTGCTCCGGTCGGTCGGCGAGTGGGCGGACCACCCCCACGCGGTGCGAGCGCGCCGGCGCATCGGTCGGGGGGAGGAACTCCGCGACGGCGGGCAGGGTCGCCCGCGCCGCCTCGAGGCGGGCAGGGGTGATGACGGCCGCGGCCAGTGCAGGGACGACGCCGACCAGCGAGTCGATGCGGAAGGGGACGCTCTCCCCGCTCGGCATCCGCAGGACGTCGAAGAAGAACTGGTCGCGCTCGCTCCACAGCCCCTTCTCGTCCACCGCCCGGGCGAGCTTCGCGAAGTAGTCGAGGTACCGGCTGACCTCGGCCTCGTACGCCGGGTCGGACCGGGCCAGCGCCTGCGCGATCGTCACCATGGACAGCGTGAACAGGCCCATCCAGCCGGTGGCGTCGGCCTGCTCCAGCTCACCGCCGAACGGCAGGTTCGAGCGGTCGAACACCGAGATGTTGTCCAGGCCCAGGAAGCCGCCGGTGAAGATGCCGTCCCCCTGGGAGTCGTGCCGCGAGACCCACCAGTCGAAGTTCCGCCCCAACCGCTCGAACATGAAGCGCAGGAAGTCCGTGTCGCGCTCGCCGTCGAGCGACCAGACCTTGACGGTCGCCCACGCGTGCACGGGCGGGTTGGTGTCGTCGAACCGCCACTCGTACGCGGGCAGGGCGCCGTCCGGGCTCTGCACTCCGTCGCGGCAGAGCAGGCGCAGCTGGTACTTGGCGAACGCCGGATCGATGTGCGCCCAGGCGACGCAGTGGAAGGCCAGGTCCCAGGCCGCGAACCAGGGGTACTCCCACGTGTCCGGCATGGAGATGACGTCGGTGAGCGCGAGGTGCCGCCAGGCCCTGTTGCGCGCGCGGCCCGGTGGTGGCGGTGGTTGCGCCGGGTCGCCGTCCAGCCAGCGGCCGACGTCGTAGGCGTAGAACTGCTTGGACCAGATCAGGCCGGCGAAGGCGCTGCGGGCCACTGCGGCAACCTCGTCCGGCGTTCCCGACGGCACCAGCGCGGCGTAGAAGGCATCCGCCTCCCTCCGGCGAGCGCCGATGGCGTCGTCGAAGGCGCTGCCGAGCGGATCCGCCGGGAGCACGTCGCCGGACGGCCGCAGCCGCAGCCGCAGCTCCGCCGTGCCGCCGGCCGCGACCCGGAGGCGGTACCAGGCGGACGCCTTGGTCCCCCTGGCGGCGGGGTCCACCGTCGGGGTGCCGGCGACGACGTAGTCGTTGATGCCGTCCTTGGGAAACGGCGACGGGTTCGTGGCCGCGAACAGGCGTGCCGCGTTGGTGTCGTTGGCGCAGAAGACCAGGTCCGGACGGCGGCCGTCCGGACCCGTGCCCACCGTGAGGGTGTGGTCGCCCAGGTCCGGGTGGCTCGCCACGAGGTCGCCGTCCGCAGCGCGGATCTCCGGCCGGTGCGCACCGACGTCCCACGACCAGGTGTTGCGGAACCAGAGCGTCGGGAGGACGTGCAAGGTCGCCTCATCCGGTCCCGCGTTGCGGACGACGATCCGCATGAGGAGGTCGTCGGGGCCGCCCTTGGCGTACTGGACGTCCACGGCCCAGTACCGGTCGTCGTCGAAGACCCCCGTGTCGAGCAGTTCGTACTCCGGGTCGAACGGGCCGCGGCGGGCGTTCTCGGCGACGAGGTCGTCGTAGGGGAAGCGGCGCTGCGGGTAGTGGTAGCGCCAGTGCAGCCAGGAGTGACTGGGCACCGCGTCGACGTACCAGTAGTACTCCTTGACGTCCTCGCCGTGGTTGCCGCGGTCGATGCGGCCACCGGTGAGGCCGAACAGGCGCTCCTTGAGGATCGGGTCGGCGCCGTTCCACAGCGCCAGGCCGAGGCACAGCCGCTGCTGCCAGTCGCACACGGCGGCGAGGCCGTCCTCGCTCCAGCGGTACGCGCGGGAGCGGGCGTGGTCGTGCGGGAAGTAGTCCCATGCTCCGCCGTCCGCGCTGTAGTCCTCCCGGACGGTGCCCCACGCCCGCTCGCTGACGTACGGACCCCACCGGTACCACTCGGTCACGTCCGCGAGGTGGGTGGCTCCCGCGTCGAAGCCGCGGACACGGTCCCGTTCCGGGTCGGCACCAGCCATCGTCCGATGCTGACAGATCCGGGCCGCGGCGCGCCCATCCCGGCCTGCGGTAGCAACACCAGGCCAGGGGTTCGCCGAGAGCTCCAGTCACAGCGTGACATCACCGCCCTCCTGGACGTCACCCGAGCCAGCGTTGCCATCGAGAGGGCTCGTGTTCACGCGCTGGCTCCTCGCCCAGCGCGCGGGCAGCCTCAGCGACGTCGTCCGCGGTGAGCGTCGTCACGTCGGCACGGTCGAGCGCGTCCACGCTCCGGTCCTCGGCGCGCGTGAGCCGCAGGGCCTGGCGGTTGAGGGCCTGTTCGAACAGCGTGCGGGCGAAGCGCGCGTTGCCGGACTCCTCACCGGGGCGGAGGCCACCGAGGATGCGGCGGAGCGTCGCTCCGGCGCCAGGCTCCAACGTGTACTCGTGCTGGGCAAGGATGAGAGCGAAGATCGCTTCGAGTTCGTCCGTCGAGTAGTCGGGGAACCTGACCTCGCGAGCGAACCGGGAGCGGAGGCCGGGGTTCGAGAGCAGGAACGACTCCATCAGCCGGGGATAGCCGGCCACGATCACCACGAGGCGGTGGCGGTGGTCCTCCATGCGCTTGAGCAGGACCTCGACGGCCTCGGGCCCGAAGTCCAACCGGCCGTCGCCCTCGGGGGCCAGCGAGTAGGCCTCGTCGATGAACAGGACGCCGTCGAGTGCCCGGCGGATCACGCGGTCGGTCTTGATGGCGGTCGCACCGACGTACTGTCCGACCAGAGCGGCCCGATCGACCTCCACCAGGTGACCCTTCTGCAGCAAGCCGACCGCCCGGTACATCTCGGCCAGGAGCCGCGCCACCGTGGTCTTGCCCGTGCCCGGGTTCCCGAGGAACACGAGGTGCTGGGACGTCGCCACCTCGGGCAGGCCGTGCGTCTTGCGGCGCGCCTGCACTTGCAGGAAGGCGACGAGCGCCTGCACCTGCTCCTTCACCGTCTCCAGCCCGACGAGCGCGTCGAGCTCCGCCTGCACCGCCGAGAGCGGCCGAGCCGGCCCGGGGCGGCCGCCGAAGAGGTCGCTCACCAGGTCGTCCACGCCCCGCAGACCGGGCCGCGGAAGTTGATCGCCCAGGCGACCGACGGTCTCACGCAGGTCATCGAGTGGCTTGCGCTTGGAAGCCATGCCGGGAGCCTAGGGCCACGGGGGCGGAGGATCCCTCGTGAGAGCCCAGGAGGTGGTCGTCGGTGGGGTCGATCACCCACGCAGCCCTGGTTCGGCGAGCTGACCGGTTCAGGTGGCGCGTTGGGCAGCCGGGGACTGCCCCGGGTCGGGTGACGCCTTTCCGTGAGGCTGCGGCCTCGGCTCCACCCCTCAGCGTGGGCGGCGCCGTACGGACTGCCGACCGCCATCGGGGAACGGAGGGCAGTGCCGTTGAGCGGGCGGTCAGGCGTCCTCGCTGGTCACCTTCCTCGCGCGGCTGGGCTGCACGCGCATCGGCTCGCCCGGCATCTTCGGGGAGCGAAACCCGAAAGCGCTGTTCAGAGCGGTGAAACCGCAGGTCGCGCGTGAGCGAAAGTGGGGGAGTTATCGGGCGAGTTCTCGCGCCTCGAATCCGCGTAGAAAGCCGTCTCCCGTGTCGCCATGAGTACCGTGCACGGTAGTAGGGCTCACCGCGGTGTGGCGCTCAGACGGGGACGGTCTTCTGTAGACGCGGGAACGGGACCACGAAGCACTCAGGCGAGGTCATACGCGTCACGTCGGTCGACGGCCTGTGCGTTTCGGTGACGTTCGCAGGAGTGGACGAGGGGCCGGTCTACTGCGGCTGGTCCTCGCCCGGGTGGCTCGGCCGGCCGCTTCCATCTGCCACGTCGAGCGGCTTGCGTCGCGCCTTCGCTGACCGCAGCGCGAGGCGGGCGAAGTAGGCCTTGCGCGCGTGCCCGGCTCGGCGTGCCCGCTCGACCGGTGACAGCACGCCGTCGGGGTCGACCTGGCGCTCGAAGCGATCCAGCATGGCGCGACGTGCCGGCGCCGTCCGCGCACTTGGGTCGGCGGTGTTGGCCCACGACTCGTGCGCGGCGAGCCGCGCGATCAGCGAGCGGTCGGCCGTCATGGGAACGAGGCTGCTGACCCTTCTCCAGTTCATCTCGCGGCGCGGCCGCCTGTGCGCGGACCCGCCGGACAGCATGGGAACGGCAGGGCTCCTGTTCCTCTGCACCCAGCGACGGGGACCGCGAGCATCTGGTGGGGGAGGGTCACTGAGCCGCTCTCCTCCAGTTGTGGTCTGCACTGCAGGACGACTGGAGATTGCAGGTCGACCGCAGGGTGGGAGGCGCCGCTGCAGGGTCGAGCGTCGACAGCGTGCACCGGCCCGGTTCTCACTACAGATGAGCGGACCCTCGTCCGAAGCTGCGGTCTCGCACATACGGGCGTCGGCTGTAGGCGTCGAGGACGGTTCTCAGTGCCGCGGCGAGTGCAGCGAGGTCGCGGTCGTAGACACGGCCGTCCTCCAGTTGGTGGGCCAGCTCGTTGAGGAGCGGCGCCCAGTCCCGTCGCGTGGGCGTGACCGGCACGCGGACCTCGACCCGGCGCTCGACCACTTCCACGGCTGACCGCCCGGACGCCGCCGCACGGCCCTGCTCCCATGCGCGACGTCGGCAGTCGACCGAGCACCACTTCGGGATGGGTCCCCGGGACCGTGGCGTGATGGCAGCACCGCACCAGGCGCAGGACACAGCGGCTGCCCGCCGGGCACCGCCATCAGCGGATGTGCGCGCCGGCACGTCGGTCTCTGCGGACTGGTCGCTGGTACCTCGCCGCGCGGTCCGCCCCCGACGGTGTCGTTCGGCTTCACGCCGGCGAGCTCGGTAGCCGGCGCTCCTTCCAACTGCCATGTTCTCAGCGTCCGGAGCAACCTCCTGAAACCCGTCCGACGAGTTCCACGGCCGCTGGTGCATGAGGTGTGTGGCACTTGATCTTGGAACTTCTCGAGTACTCGGGGCCGTGCCGAGGCTCCGGGGCGGTGGGCGAGGCCGAGCGCTGGAAGGGACAACCGCGGCCTCGCGTCGACTACTGGCATCTTGCCCGGTTCCACAGCACGACATTCGTCGAACGTCCGTGCGAAGACATGCCGGGCGCGGTGAACACCCGCAAGGTCGACGACCTGGTCAAGGCCCTCGGGTGCCGATACCGGCATCTCGAAGTCCGAGGTGTCCCGGATCTGCGCGGATCTGGACGCGGAGGTGGCCGCGTTCCGGGGCAGGTCGCTGGCCGACACCGCGTTCCCGTACGTGTTCCTGGACGCGACCTACTGCCCCCGCCCCACTTCACCGGAGGTGGAAGGCATTGCTGGTCATGACCACTTTGGTGATCTGCCTATGCGATAGGCGACGACCTTGAGCGAGAATTGTTCGGGGACGATTCGGGTGGCGTCGACGATTCGGGTGGCGTCGACGATTCGGGTGGCGTCGACGATTCGGGTGGCGTCGACGATTCGGGTGGCGTCGACGATTCGGGTGGCGTCGACGATTCGGGTGGCGTCGACGATTCGGGTGGCGTCGACGATTCGGGTGGCTTGGCGTCTCCGCGTATCTCTAGTTCCTCCCTATAGAGCAGTGTCGCCTCCTCCCAGATATCTAGCGTGCCTTTGTACTCCCCTTCCCCGGGCGGCGTCGCCCCGATTATTAGGGAACAACTGGGCCCTGGGAATGTCGCCCCGTTGCACTCGTTTGAAACGATACTAAAGGCTATCCCCGTAATCTCTATGTCAGTGATGCGGGCCCGCTCGTTGACGTGTCCGTATACGAACAGATGCCATGTGACGGTGAATCCTGGTGTAGTTGAGTTATCAAAGTAGGCTCCGATCCCCACGGCGTTGGTTGCGGTCTGGCCGTAGCCGCCGCCGTCCCCGTCCCCGCCGCCGTCCCCGCCGCCGTCCCCGCCGCCGTCCCCGCCGCCGTCCCCGCCGTCCCCGCCGCCGTCCCCGCCGCCGTCCCCGCCGCCGTCCCCGCCGCCGTCCCCGCCGCCGTCCCCGCCGCCGTCCCCGCCGCCGTCCCCGCCGCCGCCGCCGCCGTCCCCGCCCCCGCCTACCGTCGTCGACGTCGGGGAGGCAACGGAAAGGTCATTTTCCGCTCCGTCGTCCGAGGAGCAAGCAGGCAGGGGCGTTGCCAGGACCGCGGCCAGAGCGAAGGTCGCCAGGCGTGTGTTCATCATCGACCTCCCGGAGCGAACTCAATCCGAATCTCCGAGCCGTCGGGGATCACGAGGATCGTGCCGGTGGTCGGGGTCCAGTTATCAGGCAGAAGGAAGTACTTCTCGGCCGAGCGGATGAGTAGCCTGAGTCGGCTGTACCGGTAGAGGTATCGACCGTTTTCCTCGGAATTGAGCCGCTCCGTGGGCGCGACGGCGGGGTCGATAGCGAGAGCGCGCTCGCTGTATACGGTCACCCTCGGCTGCGCTGCCAGGGAGGCTCCCAGTTGTTGGGCACTTCCCCGGCCGAGCGCGTCGGCGTAAAGGGATGTCGCCCAGAAGAGGCCCAAGAGGACGAGTCCGCCGACGGCCGCCGCGCTGATCTGCGCCGACCGCGCAACCGGCGCCTCCGGACGCAAGCATCGTGCGGCGAATGCGGTGACCAGTGGACCGGTGGCTAGCAGTATGGGAGGCAGTAGGTACCAATCAAGCGGTGGAGGCAGCGGGCGGAAGGCGCCATAGGCCCCGACGACGCCAGCCAAGGCGCCGCCGACGATGACCGAGCCGACTCCCCAGCCGAATAGCTTCGCCGTGCCGCATCTGTCGGCGAGGCGATGTGCCTCGGTGTGCACTGCCACGCCGCCTAGGACGGCGGCAAGTAGCACGATAAGCGGGACAATCCCTGCCTGGACGCCTCGGATCAGGTAGTCGGTCGTCGTGAAACCCAACGTCCCTGTGCTCAAACCGAAATAGCTGGCCCGAGCGTCCACGAGCTCGAAGCCAAACCAGAATAGTAGTGCGGTGACCAGCGTCGTCGGTGGGACGACCAGGGTCAGCAGTTCCAATGCCTGCCGGGTGTGAGCCTCGGGAGCGGGCGACGCTGGGCTCCGTCGATCCCTCGCCGGCATTCCCGTAGACAGGCTGGTTTGGCGCCTTAACCTTTGGTCACGGGATGGCATCGCGCTTCGGTCCGCGACTGGGGCTGGTCACGGTCGCGCGACGGCCGCCCATCCCATCGAACGGGTCGAGCGAGCTGCAGCGTAGTAACCGGTGAGAGGTAAGCATCGGCCACCCTCCGATCATCAGAGGCAGTCGAGTATCGGGATGCCCCGTCACCGGAACGTCACCGACCGGGCGGCGACCCCGGCCGGCTAGGGCGTGTCCTGCGGATCATCTGGGCGGTCCGCGAGAATGCTGCTGCGATGGTGGGTCGCGGTGAGCTGACCGATGCGGCGTGGGCGCGGATCACACCCCTGCTGCCGGCGACTGGCGGTCGCGGCGGGCGGTGGCGTGATCACCGGCAGGTGATCAACGCGATCCTGTGGCAGGCGCGCACCGGAGCCCCGTGGCGGGATCTGCCCGAGCGCTACGGGCCGTGGAAGACCGCCCATGAGCGGCTGCGCAAGTGGACCGCCGACGGCACCTGGGAACGCATCCTGGCCGAGGTGATCGTCAGGGACGACGCGGTCGGCGCGGTGGAGTGGACCTTCAGCATCGACTCCAGCTCGGTCCGGGCTCACCAGCACGCCGCCGGAGCGCGGAAAAAGGGGGGTCCCGCGCCGGGTGGATCGACCGGCTCGCCGTCGACGGCGAGGCGCTGGGACGCTCTCGCGGCGGACTGACCTGCAAGCTGCACCTGGCCGTCGACGGCCGCGGGCTGCCGATGGCCATCCTGCTCACCGCCGAGCAGGCCGGGGACAACCCGCAGCTGCTGCCGCTGCTCGATGAGGTCTCCGTCGCCCGGGTCGGGCCCGGCCGGCCGCGTCAACGCCCGGACCGGATGGTGGCCGATCGGGCCTACTCCCATCCCTCCACCCGGGCCGCGCTGCGCGCCCGCGGCATCCCCTTCACCAGCCCCGAACGCACCGACCAGATCGACCGGCGCAAGGCCAAGGGCTCGGCCGGTGGTCGCCCACCGGCCTTCGACGCCGAGGCCTACGCCGGCCGCAACGTCGCACCACGGAGCGCCCGGGTGGAGGAGCGGATCGCGATGATGGGCTGGTACGGCTGGAACCACATGGGTGGCTGGGGCTCGTTCGCCATGGTCTTGGCCGGTGGCGGAAAGACTGACGAACGTACTTCTTGTGTGCCATTGGCGCTCAGAGGCGGCAAGATCATCAGAGGGTCCGGTGTCACCATCAGGCCTGAATCGCCATCATCGCTGCCGCGGCGAGTACCCCCAAGCCGACGAACTGCAGTATAACCGCGACTAGGAGAAGTGCCCCCTTCGAGTTGTTTCCATCCTGCAGTTGCTTCAACTGCTCCAATCGCTCCGAGACTTCCTTGAGTCGGGCGTCGTTCTCGGAACCGCTCCAGGTCGCGACAAGCTCATCGGCCAACCTTGACACATCGTATGGATAGAAGGCACGAGGGGCGAAAGTCGCTAAGGCGGCGATTGCGGAGACGACGAGGACGGCGACCGCAGTTGTCACAAGTCCCTCAGCGGATCCTGGCAGATTAGGCTTGTTGTCCGCAGTGGTTGCGGCCGCAAGCGCCAGGATTAGTGTCACCAAGGCCCCTGAAGCGGTGATGCTTGCCACTGCGCGATTGTCCAGGGAAGTGCGGCGACCGTCCTCCATCTGTACGAGATCCTTGACCAAAGCACATAAGACAGAGCCGCTTGTCCCACCGCTTCGATCGTCAGTCACCATGATTCAGGTTTCCCCCTTCCGCTCTTCGACGGGCACCTCGGGGACGTCAATCGGCGTCGTACTCGGCCTTCGGTACCGCCGCTGAGGGATTCTGGGTAGCGGTGGTGGAAGACTTACCGGGGAAGTACCTGTCTCTCGCGATGCACCTGAATCACCAGGTTTGCCAGGCTCGGCCATCATCCCGTACCTCCATTCCGATGACTCCTCAGCCACTCTCACCCCACGCGCTGACGTTGAATGGGGACCGTTGCACTCTAGGGCTCGCCGGGACGATACGGGGGAAGCGCTCCACCGATTGCATAGAGTTCAACTATCTTCACAGCAACCTCATGCTCCCTGCTCGCCTGTTGCAGTTTGCTTGACTTCGCCCACAGCCTCTCAAGTAGTGCTGGCTCGTGCAATTCCAAAGCATTGAAGAATCCCGGGAACGCGCGACAGCACATCATGAACCTGGCTGTGGTGTCCGGAATCGGTCCCATGTCGCCGAAGAGCCACCCAATGTCTGGGTTCTGCGTCGCACCTAAGAGAATGCGCTCCGCCTTATCGACATAGTGTTGCAACAGCGAGAACGTGATTTGAGGGTCGAACGACTCCTCTACTAGAACCCAATCAAGGGGAGAGGCCAACCCCTCCAAAGTTGCAACGAACGTAGCGTTGCTCGCGAGGGCGGAGGACGAACTGAGCGAGCGGCGCTCGACTAAACCACTTGTCAGCGCCCCAAGTGCCTCATCTAAGCTCGGCAAGATCGCCCGCTGACGTAAGAATTGTGAAGGCGACTCCGATGATGTCACGTCGGCAGGCACGTCATAGAACAGAATCGAGGCGAACCCCTCACCAATATGCATATGGGCATGAACTGTGTCGGGAATATTCGTCCACAGAGCAACAAAGGTACTTTCATCTACAAGAGCGTCTTCAATCAGTCGCTCCTCAACATATGTCACGTTACTATCGGCTAAATGACTCAGCCAGTCATACCCGTCCTGCAGTCCGGGGACTTTGACGCCCAGTGAAACCAGGTGTTGTTGTGCAGCATCCCACCATTCCAGGACGCAACTCTTGACATCCGTCTGAGTGTGGTCAACAAGTTCTGCCGAGACCATGCCCATGTTACTGGCGAAAGCTTCATCGATCTCCTGCTGCAGCGCATTTAGAGCCTCGCCCTGCTGGGTGGACCCCATCGCTGAATGTATCTCACCTCGAGTTAGATTTCCGGCAATCCCAAGTCGCGACTTTATCAAGGTCATGGAAGCCTGCAGAAAGGCATCGGGCCAGCCGTGGATCTCTATCGCTTCGCAGATGCGTCGAACTCTGTAGTCAGGAACGTTCCGCGGGTTTCCAAGGTCTTCGCTCACCACATCAAGCCAGTCCTGAGATGGGGCGCGCGCGAGTATCCTTGTGTTCATAGCCGCCGCGGCAAGCGCCTGCAGTAGCAGCGGCTCAGCCCCCCGGGTCGATTCTGGCAATCGTCGGCCGGCCCGAAGATAATGATCGAGCGCCTCTGTGTACGCGCTCGGGAGTGGCGCCACTTGCCCAGGCGGAGTCCCCCTGTGCTCATGGTACAAGTGCTCGACGTACGAAGCCCATCCTTCCTGAACTAGGAAGGTTCCGGCGAATAACTGGTCCGTCAGGCGCTGCAGCGAATCCGATCGCCCTTTGCTGCTGGCTAATGTGCTCAGGGCTTGTAGGTATCGCAGCGCGGTTCCCACGCTCGTAGTGATTGCTAGGTTGCGATGGGCGCCTTCATGGGCGGCCGTTGCCGCCGTCCCCCTTGAAGCGGGATGCATTCGTGGATGCACGTACACTTCCGAGAGCAAATCGAACCAGCCCGCGTCTGACGGTTCATCGGACATCCAAGGCCCTTCCTCCAGGGAGAAGATTCTGCCGCACCCGCTGCGTCGTGCCTAGCCGCGCCTCGGCGACTGGCCACTGCGAAGGAGGAGTCGTGCGTCCTGGAGGGCTGTCCCTAGGGCCGCCCTCAGGGACATCGGGCTCCGCGGGACAATGGGTCTCGGTACGTCCCTAACGCGCCTTGAGTTGGCTCCAGGACGCGCCCGAGCGCGGGGGAGGACTACAGCAACCGGTACAGCAACGCGGCCCGAACGCGGCTGTACCCGGCCGGACGAAGAACGCCGCAGCCGTCTCACCAGCGCAACAAGTCAACCCCGGGTGTCGGCGAACCCCCGGCACCTGACTAGGGGTCTTCGGGCGTGTCTCGACGCTCCGGGGCCGGCGCAGCAGTCAAGACCCTTGCCGCCCGCGTCCCGCTCGCATCGTGTGAGGGCCAGGCTGCGGCAAGCAGCGGCCTCCCCGTCGGTGGCCGGTCGACTCCAGGGACAGCGAGCTTCCTCGCCCAGCTGAACCCGGACACAGCCTGCCGTGAGGCACCCCCGGGTCAGGAGCTGAGGGAGGCAGGCCTGCTCACCTTGACCTCTGCTGGCTCCGAGCGACGAGGACGAGCCCGCCCACGACGACGACGATGGGCACCCACGATGGCAGCCCGAACGGTCCGAGCAGTAGGCCCACGACAGAGAGCAGGAGCTGGAAGCCGAGGAAGAGACCCAGCGCCACCAGCACCCAGAAGATGACAGGCTGCTCAGCCGTCAGTCGGCGCAGGTGCTCCATGGTGTCTCCTCATTCGTGTCGGTTGGCGCGTGGCGACGACGCAGCCTGGCCGTGGACCGCCGGCTCAGCCAGCTGGGCACATCGGCAACGCGGGGTCGCGACTTGAGTCGACTGTCCACCGGAGAACGTCCCACGGTGAAGACGGCGTTCCCGCTCCTGTTCTCGCCAGGGGTCTGTCAGGCGGCCTGTGTGTGGTGCCACGGTAGTGGCCAAGCCGTGTCGTTTACGGTCGTCCGGAGGGGTCTCCTGACAGCCACATACGACGCTGAGCTGCGGCAATGGACAACGGCGGACGTCCGCGGACCCCCACCAGCCACCCTGGCAGTGTGGGGGTCAGGGGTTCGAGTCCCCTCAGCTCCACCCCGATGACCAGGCCGTTCTCCTTCTGGAGGGCGGCCTGAGTCGTCTCTGGTTGCAGTTGTGGTTGCAGTTTGCCTGCCCTTACCTGGCAGCAGCAGGGCGCTCATCCGGTCGGCGGCCTCGCGGGCCAGGGCCGGCATGACGTGGCTGTAGATGTCCATCGTGGTGCGCATCTGGCTGTGGCCGAGCAGCTCCATGACCACGCGCGGGTGGACGTTCTCGCTCAGCAGCAGGGTGGCGGCGGTGTGCCGGCCGTCGTGCAGCCGGACGTGCCGGACGCCGGCGGCCTGGAGCAGACGGCTCCAGTCGTCGTAGTCGGTCTTCTTGTCGATGGGCCGGCCGTTGGGCTGGGCGAAGACCAGGTCCTCGTCGTGCCACTCCGAACCGGCCAGCATCCGTTCGCCATTCTGGACGGCTTTGTGCCGGTGGAGTTCGGCCACGAGGGGCACCGGCAGCGCGAGCGTGCGCTGGCTGCGGCGGGTCTTGGGCTCCTCGTAGATCAGCCCGCCGCCCCGGACGCGGTGGATGCTCCGCCGCACGGTGAGGGTGCCAGTGAGCGGGTCGATGTCCTTCCACTGCAGCGCCAGCGCCTCGGACTGCCGCAGCCCGAGGGCCAGGGCAACGGTCCAGCGGGCGGAGTTGCGCACGTGGGCGGCCGCGGTGAGCACGGCCCGGGCCTCGTGGAGGGTCAGGGCGGTGGCGAGGTCGCTATGCCTCTGGGCGGGTGGATCGACGAGCGTGGCGATGTTGCGGGCGATGTGGCCGCGCTGCATGGCGACGGTGAGCGCGCGGGACAGGATCCGGTGGTGGCGCAGCACGGTGGCGGGGGAGTAGCCGTCGTCGAGCAGCGCGGTGTACAGCTGGTCGAGGTGCTCGGGGCGCAGCCGGTCCAGGCGGTGCCGGCCGATGCCGGGCATCAGGTGCTTCCGGACGGCGGACTCGTAGCTCTCCAGCGTGCGCTGGCGCACCCGGCGCGGGGCGATGGTGGTGAGCCAGTGCTCCAGCCACTCGGCGACGGTCGGGGTGGAGACGGCGCTGATCGTGCCGCTGTCGCGCCTGCGTTCCAGGTCGCGGACCTTCGCCACGACCACGGCGCGGGTCTTGCTGGTGACGTGCCGGCGGTCGGGCTTGCCGTTGGCGGTGAAGCCGACGGAGACGTAGCCGTGCCACCGGCCGTCGGCGTCCTGGTAGATCGTCGACTCGCCGTTCGCCGCTCGTCCCGCCATCGCTGGTCCCGTTGTCGTCGCTGCCGGGCAGTCTTCAGCAACCTGCTGACTGGCGGCCAGCGCTCGGGGGGAACAGTGCTGGCTGGTCCACAGTTTGCGCGCGGGTCCGTGCATGGCGGGCCGGTGGGGGAGCCTCGAGTCGGCTGACGTAGCGCTCGATCTCGGCGCGGGAGATCCGGCAGCTGCGGCCGATGTGCACCGGCCGCAGGTGACCATCCTTGGTCAGGGCGTAGACGGTGGTCCGCCCGACCCGGAGGACGTCGGCCGCCTCCTCGGTGGTCAGCAGCAGCCTGTCGGCGCTTAAGTCCTCTGACTGGTTGTTGTCGGTTCGCACTTGGATCCTCCCGGTGGCCGATGGCGGTGACCGGCGGTGTGGACCCGGTCGTTCCTCACCCGGAGAAGGCGCCTTCATCGCCCGATTGGTGACGGCTGACGCGAAGATCCGGGCAATGGCGGGCCGACCGGGACGGTGGCGAACCGTGCGGCCCGGTGCTCGCAGAACGGGGTGACGTCCGAACGTCGTTGTCACCCCGGCCGGTTGCACGTCACCCCCCGGGTCGCGGTCAGTGCGGTCGGGGAGCTGCCCGGCTGCGGATGTAGCTCCGGCGGCTCATCGCGACGTCGACTGCGGTCAGGGCGACGGACAGCTCGTCCAGGTCGCGGTTGTAGATGCGACCGTCGTCGAGTTGGGCGGTGAGCTCACGAAGCAGCCGCGGCCAGTCACGCCGGGTGGGTGGGATGGGCGTCGGGGTCTCCACGCGTCGTTCGACGAGCTGCACCGCCGAGAGCCCATACGAGGCCGCGCGTGCCTGCTCCCAGGCCCGCTGCCGGCAGGATGGCGAACACCACTTGGGGAGGCGTCCCGTCGCCTTGAGGGTGATCGGCCCGCCGCACCACCCGCACACCGATGCGGCGCGCCGCCGAGGCTGCCTCACGGACTCGGCCGCCCGCGTCGCATCTGCACTCCGGTCCTCGGACGACGACATACTCGCCCGCCTTGGCTGCAGGCTGGTTGCTCGGCGCCGGGTCCCGGATCGCCCTGATGCATTCCGACGTTTGGTCATGCCGGCCACGGTCCGGATCAACGTCCCAGCCGACGTCACCCCCATCCGTCACGACGGAACGGGGGTCCTCGATGCAGTAGGTGTGTCGGCTGCAGATCCTCTCGGGGTTGACGCCGTAGCGGAGCTCAAGGTGGCTGGGCGACATCATGCAGGCCAGCCACGCCCAGGTCATCGGTCACCTCCGCGTCAGCGTCGAGAGCACGCGGCCCGAGGTGAGCGCGACCATCTTTGAGCAGCTCCCGGATCTCCTCGCCACCCGAGGCCGGCAGAGAGCCAGGTAATCGACGAGCCGTTGGACACCTCCCGAGCCATCGCCGCGTGGACGATCCGCGACTACCGGCCTCCCCCTGGAGAATCCATGTCGGCGTTGTGAGACACGGGAACCGCTGGTGCAACGCTTTCGCTATCGCTCGGAATATCGCTTCCTGCACGGCCCGCCTCTCATACAAATGAGGCGCCGACAGGGGACTGTCCCCTGTCGGATATAAGTGCCCTGATTCTTATCGGGCACGTCGCCCCAGAATGCAGCCCGACTGGCCTGGCTTTTTGGGCGTCATCCTGCCGTTCAGCACTCACGGCCTACCTGTGCGATGGCACTGGCTCCGAGTTAAGGGTGCCGCTGACCGACGCGTCGTCGCCGTGCGGACCCGCCCACCCCAACCTCGAGGGCGCCTGAGATTGCACTCCGTCGGCTGGTCAAGAAGCGCTGCGGATGCGCCCCTCCCGCCTGGTCCTGGGAGAATGGGACGAGCGCCTGGACCTGGTGATCGCGCTGAAGCCACGCCCGGGATGTGCACCCTGCACGCCAACAGCGCGCGCGAGGAGATCCACGCCTAGGCAGGACCCGTCGCACTCAGCCGCAGACAGTGTCCGATGACGTGAGTGCGACGGACATCTGGTGGGTACCGCAGATATCAGACACCGTGTCGGATGGAGGAGTTGGTCGATGATGTCCGCGTGACCAGGAACGTGGAGGTCAAGACTTGCGAGCGTCTCGCGCTCTCAACCGAAACGAAGCGGCGTCTCTGGAGCGAGTCTGGGGGCTACTGCCAAAATCCTCAGTGCACCACCAAGCAGCTCTTCGCGGCGGGGACTGACATCGACTTCGCGGAAATGGCGCACATCATCCCTGCATCCACTGGAGGACCTCGCGACGAATCCGCCCCAGACATGACTCCCCAGCAGCGTGCTCATCACAGCAACGTCGCTGTCCTGTGCGCCAACTGTCACACCATCGTTGATAAGGATCCTGCGAGCTACCCAGCCGACCTCGTGCGTGGCTGGAAGGAGCGACACGCACGGGCACTGGAGGTAGCTCTCGGCGCGCCCGAGTTCGCCACTCGCGCGGAGGCGCGCGACTACGTCGCTCCGAAGCTGGACGAGAACCGAATGATCTTCACACATTATGGGCCGCTCCGTGAGGCCGTCACCGAAGAGGGGGCTGCTCAATGGCGGCGACACGTTGTGGCGACCGTCATTCCGAATAATGCCAACGTGCAGCTGGCGCTGAAGCGAAACCGGGCGCTGCTCACGCCGGACGAGCAGGCCACCGCCGACCTCTTCTCGCTTCATGTGTTTGAGTTTGAGGCACGTCACTTATTGGACGACTTCACGGCTGGATCGACACGGTTCCCAGTTGCAATGGACACCATCCTCAAGGACACCGAGTGAGCGGCATTCAATCTTGGATCGCAGGCAAGCTGGATGATAAGTACAATGTCTACCTGCAAGGGGAGCAGGGCCTCCGAATCGAACGACCTGGCGCACCTACCGCACACGTCTACTGCATCGAGCCCGATGAAGCGGCGCTTTTCGACGTGGAGGACCTCGAAGCGGCGCTAACCGAGATGCCACAAGCCGACTTCTTCGTGATCGTTCGACGAGCCGTGGCGCACCAAGCGTACGAGCGAGCAGAACAGCTCGGGGTGTGTCTGGACACGTTCGGGGAACTACAAAGTGCGTTGTTCAGTGACTACGATATCCGGTCCCATCGAAGCAAGAATAACGCATACCTGCAAAATCGCCTCAGGCGAAGCAAGTACGTCGAATCCATCACCCGCAGAGGAGGAGCCGCATACGAAATAACGAGAGTCGATTCTCTGAGGCCACTCATCATCGTGACAATCGACCACTACGAACTAACCGCAGACGGCGTGTACACTGTTCTAGACGATTACGACCATCTGGTAGTAGACATCATCGTCACGACGAACCCCTACGCCATGGGCTTTTCACGCGAGTCGTGGAGGGTGGCGGAACGGGCGGGGATTGAGGTAGACACATTGAACAACTTCTTGGACCGAATCGGTGAAATCTCGTAGAAAGCTTGCTTGGCCGCAGCTAGCCAAGTTCTGCCATTGTGCAGCGGATCTGGGTGATCTGGAGGTATGGCTCTTCGGATCCGCCGTGCGAACGGAGGCGCCGAAAGATATTGATGTGCTTGTGGTCTATGCCTCACGTCAGAAGGTGGTTGAACTGAGGGCGACAGCTCGGTGGAACCTCTGCGACCCCCCTTTGCACATGATCGCCATGACGGATGCGGAGGAGCGGCATTACAAGTTCATCTCTGTGACAAACGCGGTTAGACTGGTTTAGGCTGGCTCGTAGCCACGGTCCGCGATTGGCGTCAGCGGCGAAGAACGGAGTCGATGGCTGAGCACCACGCACGCAGTCGCCCCCTGAGGGGTGTCAACGCGCTGATGGTGGCCGCGACGTTGCGGCTCCTCGTTGTCGTCCCCGCAGCCATGCCGTGCTGCTGGGGATTTACCCAGGGACCGCCCGTCCTGGGGACACTGCGCGCACTCGTACCGACGCAGCCGCCTTCGGCCGGTCCGTTGACAAATCGCCTGCGTTGTCGGTGGCTCGTGGTGTGATGGCAGCAGCGGCAGTTCGCCGCTGCTTGTCTTGAAGGCTAGGAGTCGGGTGACTGCCACCGTCCTTGACGTAATCGACAACTTCTTGACTGGCGAGGGCGCTACGGAAGTCCACCGCATCCCCGGTCGCAACCTCTACGAGCTTGGTCGGGAAGCACGACGACTCGCTGATGCGCGCACTCCAGCGCAAGTTGAGCCGGGGGCTATTTACCTCGGCGGTTGGCCGTCGGCAAACTTTTGGGCTGTCTCCGGTGACCTGATTCTTTCGACTCTTCTTTACGCTGACTCTGTTGTCGTAAAAGACCCGGTGACTGACTGGTTCTCATCAAGTCAATACAGAGTGCCGCATGTGATGCCGACGAGGCCAGGGTACTTGGACCCTGAAGCAGGTAAGCCTGCCGTTGGTCAAACGCGGGCTTTTCTCCGCTCCGTGCTCCCATCCCTGCTTGCCTTGCGCCCGTTGGTTGAGTCCGGAGCCATCATCTTTACCTCGTCACATGACTTCAATCTCGCCGCGTCAGGGCAGATTGAGCTCATGACGGAGTCCCTTATGGCCAACTTGGTAAGAGACGTCGCGCAATACACTATGGACTTTTCTCCTGAGGAAATCGCTGTTGAAGACAATGTTCGAGGGATGTTCGTAGCCGCCCCAGGTGATCAGGAGGCATCGGTCGTCCGCAGCCTTGAGCACGGCATGCGGCACTTCGCACGTGAATACTTGCTCGCAACGAGCGTAGGAGCTACCTACACGGCACCGTTCAGGCACGAGCGGTATTTGTGCGAGTCGGGGCTCGGAAGGTCTCTCTCTCCCAGTGAGCGCGTGACCCGTGCTTTGATGACCACCGAGCTGCCTATCTTAACCGGTTTGACTCCGGAAATTGTGGCCAAGGTTCGGCGTGACGACGCGTATGAGGACTTTCGTGCTCAACTGCACAATATCTACGCAGGGCTTCCAGTAGGAGCTCCGCATGACGAGGTCGAACGTTTCTTGGAGGATCAGGAGCGAGCGCTGCTTGCGGGGCCGCTTCGAAGGGCCGAACAGGATCTATCGCGTGGCGCCCTCGGGCGCTTGGGCGCGTCGCTTTCTAGGGCCACCTTCAACATCGCAGCAGGCGTCGCCATGGATGCTGCCGTAGGCACCGGGTGGTTGGGAGCTGGGTTGGGCGCCGCCAAGACTGCGGCTGAGGAGGTTGTCGCCGCTAGGGCCAGCCTTGGGCCGCAGCGTGTGTGGAATGCTCTCGTGAAGCACAATAGGAAGCCGAACCAAGAGCTGGATGGAGTGAGCGTCCAGCTAGGCCACGCACAACAGAAGCCCTACTGGGGCATACCTGGGACCCCCGGTATGACTGTCACAGTGACTGCTGGTGCGACTCTCTGGGATCATGTTCCGCAACCAGGTGCGAGTGATGAATCGCCCAGTGGTGCATACCGGGAAGGTGACTATGCACCATGCGATTGCGGCAGTGGCCGTGGATATCGGTATTGCTGTAGGCGACTGAAGGTGGACTTCTGATCCGGCTGAACAACCCGAGGGGGCCCAAGCCTCGGGAAAGTGACGTGTTCGGCGTAAGGCTCACCGGACGTCGGATGCGAGTCCTCCTTGACGGAGGATGGGAGTCTGCCCGTTGGGGGACTGACGACGCTGGTCGACAGCTGCAGGAGATGTTCGCGGCCGAAGACATTGAGGTTTGGGTTGTCCGTGGGGAGGCCCTAACACCGGATAGTCCCACGTGGGGGCCCTCATTCCCCCTCGACGTGCGCGAACTCAGGGTGCGCGAACTGTCAGATCGAGACTTTGCCAGCCATGAGTTGGAGTGGACTGATGGTGATGGGTGGACCCGGTCGGCGATCTTTGGAAACTTGATCGAAGTCGCGGGTCTTGACGAAACTGCTGTCTCGTATTCGCCTCTGGTTCCTTCAGAGAGAGCAGCTCGGAGATGTGCTGACGCGGTCGTTGCCGGTGTAGCGGAGAGTTTGGGCGTCGACCTGTTGATCTCTCGGCGCGACTACCTGCATCGCGGGAAGCCGCACCTAGTTCGTGATGTGACAGTTTGTACGCCCGAGTCGGCAGTGGGCCTGACGGGTCTCTTCCTGAGAACGCGTGACCGCTACGAGTGCTTAGGGATTTACGGAGCGGTTTTCATATCGCGTTGGACAGGTGGCTTTTCTTTCTGGTCGCGGCCAACGCTCTCCTTCCAGCGGCTCAGGGGTTGCAGTCACGCCTTAGCGCTTCCTCCACGTCTACGGAGCTGGCCGCTGAGGACGTGTCAGCGTTGATCCAGTCAGTCCGACAGCGCACCGCTCGTGCGCTTAAGTTGCGGGATGATCTTCTGCGGCTGGCCAACACGTCCGTTACAAACAGTTCCTTTGATGAGGCATTGGAGGACCTTGACAGCTGCCTACTGTTCCTTATGGGCGCGCTGGACGCGTTGGCGCGGTGTGCTCATGTTCTGGCCGAACTGCCCGCGAGCAAACTCTGGCAGGCTGGGTGGCAGAAGACCGCATGGACGAAGAATCTCAGCAAAGAGTTTCCTGCCGTGCAGCACGCTCCTAGTTCCTGATGGCGAGCACGTAGCCGCGCTGACCGTATTGCGTCTCCTTCGTAACACCGTGCACTCGTCGGGTCTGCAGGGCATCACCGTCGGCAGCTCCTCCCGAATGCACGATGCAGCCGGCCACGACGGCCCTCGCGGCGGCCCGCAGGTGCCGTCGGAAGGACGCCAGCAGGTCCTTGAGCTGGATCGCCACGGTGGCAAGTTATCGGGCGAGCGAGCGCTGTGCTAGCCCTGCCAAAACGCTCGATTTAGCTGTCTGTGCTGCTAGAACGCTTGGCGCGGCTGGGCTGCACGCGCATCGGCTCGCCGGGCATCTTCGGGTAGTCCGGGGGATAGGGCATCTCCCCGAGCCCGAGGTCGCGCTCCTGCCGGTCCGCGAGCTCGACCAGCGGGGTGATGTCGAAGGCGTGGTCGGCCAGCCCGGCGTGCTTGTCCCCGACCTCGCGGAACCGGGCGGGCATGGTGAGCACGTCGAAGTCGAAGGGGGAGACGTCGGGCAGCTCGTCCCAGTCCAGCGGCGCGGACACCGGGGCGTGCGGCTTCGGCCGGATCGAGTAGGCGCTGGCGATCGTGCGGTCCCGGGCCATCTGGTTGTAGTCGATGAAGATCTTCTCGCCGCGCTCCTCCTTCCACCAGTTCATCGTCACGCGGTCCGGGATGCGCCGTTCCAGCTCCCGGCCGAACGCGATCACCGCCCGGCGCACCTCCGGGAAGGTCCACCGCGGCTGGATCGGCACGTAGATGTGCACGCCCCGCCCGCCGGAGGTCTTCGGCCACCCCTCCATGCCGAACTCGTGCAGCAGCTCCCGCACGTGCGGCGCCACCCACACCGCGTCGGAGAAGTCGGTGCCCGGCTGCGGGTCCAGGTCGATGCGGATCTGGTCGGGTTGCTCGACGTCCCCCTTCGACACCGGCCACGGGTGGAAGGTGAGCGTCCCCAGGTTGGCGCACCAGGCGACGACGGCGACCGAGTCGGGCGCGATCTCGTCGGCGGTGCGCCCGCTGGGGAAGGTGATGTGCGCCGTCGGCACCCACTCGGGGGCGTTCTTCGGCACCCGCTTCTGGTAGAACGCGTCGCCGGTGTTGTCGACCCGGGTGGAGATCCGGGCGCCCTCGAACACCCCGCCGGGCCAGCGCTCCAGCGTGGTAGGCCGGTCCCGCAGCGCGAACAGGATGCCCGGCCCGACGGCGACGAAGTACTCGATGACGTCGATCTTCCGGATCCCCTTGTCGGCGAAGTACGGCTTCTCCGGGTTGCTCACCCGCACCTCGCGGCCGTCGAGCTCCAGCACCACGGCGTCCTTGCTGCTGCCCATCGGGCTCCGTCCGGTCGGGGCGCGCGGGAGCGCGCAGGTCAGGCGGGCAGGATCCGTGCCCGAGCGCGACCGCGCAAGATCAAGCGGGGCAGGTCGTGCCGTCCGCGGGGACGGCCAGGTCGATCAGGTACGCGTTGACCGCGCCCGTGACGCAGTCGGTCTTGGGGTAGGCGGTGTGCCCGTTGCCCTCCCAGGTGAGCAGCGTCCCGCTGAGCAGCTGGGTGGCCATGTCGACGGCACCCGCCGCCGGCGTGACCGGGTCGCCCTGCGTGCCGATCACGAGGATGGGGGCGCTCCCCTCGGCGTCGCGCACGGGCAGGGGGGTGCGCGGCGCCTCCCAGGGCGTGCAGGCGTAGAGGCTGCGCGCGGCGTCGGCACCGAAGAGCGGGTACGTGCCGTTCCAGTCGGCGGCGAGCTGCTGCACCTGGTCGCGGGTGAACTGCTCCTCGGTGTCCGCGCAGCTCACGGCGACGTTCGCGTCGATGACGTTCGTGTAGGTGCCGTCGTCCGTCCGGCCGGTGTAGGTGTCGGCCAGCGTCAGGACCCCGGCCGAGTCGCCCTCGCCGGCCGCGGCCAGGGCCTGGGCCAGCTGCGGCCAGGCACTGGGCTGGTACAGGGCCGAGCGGACGGCCTGCAGCACCAGGCCCGGCGTCGCCTCCCGGGTCTCGCCCGCCCGGCTGCTGGGGATCGGGCCGGCGGCCGCCTGGGCGAGCCGGTCGTTGAGGAACCCGCGGGGGTCGCCGCCCAGCGGGCAGCCGCCCATCAGCCCCGTGCAGTTGGCGGCGAAGGCGTCGAACGCGGCCTCGAAGGCCTGCGCCTGCGCCTCGGCCCGCTCCTGCGGACCGGCGTCGGGGTCGACGGCGCCGTCGAGGACCAGGGCGCGCACCCGGTCGGGGAACAGCTCCGCGTACGTGGAGCCGAGCGTGGTGCCGTAGCTGTAGCCGAGGTAGGTCAGCTGCTCGTCGCCGAGCGACTGGCGGACCAGGTCCATGTCCCGGGCCGCGTCGACCGTGCTGAAGGCGCCCAGCGCCGCGCCGTACTTCTCCGCGCAGCCGTCGGCCGCCGCGTCCACCCGGCCGAAGGACTCCTCCAGCGACGCCTCGTCGAGCGCGCGCGGGTCCTCGGCGAGGATCTCGTCCTTCTGCTCGTCGCCGATGCACTCGACCGGGGTGGACAGGCCCACTCCGCGCGGGTCGACGCCCACCACGTCGAAGCGGGCCAGGACGTCGGTGGGCAGGGTCAGCGCCGCCTGCACCGCCGCGTCGGTGGCCGACTGGCCCGGCCCGCCCGGGTTCACCTGCAGCGACCCGATCCGGTCGGTCTGCCCGGCCAGGACCCCGCGGACCAGGACCAGCTGGAGGGTGCCGCCCTCGGGGTCGGCGTAGCTGACCGGCACATCGGTCGTCCCGCACTCGAAGGACAGGTCGCGGTCGGCGCCCGCGCGCCCCTCGATGATCGGGTCGATCTGCTCGCTGCAGTCGGTCCAGTCGATCGGCTGGGCCTCGGGCGGGGCCGTCGTCGTCGCGGCCGGACTGCTGGCCGCCGGTTCGTCGTCGCCGGTCGAGGTGCAACCGGCGAGGACGGCGGGGGCCAGGAGCAGGGCGCCGAGGACGGCGGCGGAGGTGCGGCGGTGCGGGTACACGATGATCCACCCTAGGACCCGCACGGGGAGGTGGCAGCCGCAACCGTGTTCCTTCCGTCTCAGCCGCCCAGCACCTCGGCGAGGTCGTAGCGGACCGGGACGTCGAGCTGGTCGTACGTGCAGGAGCGGGCGTCCCGGTCGGTCCGCCAGCGCACGAACTGGCCGGTGTGCCGCAGCCGGCTGCCCTCGAGCTGGTCGTACTTGACCTCGACGACCAGCTCCGGGCGCAACGGCACCCAGGACAGGTCCTTCCCCGCGTTCCAGCGGCTGGTGGCGCCCGGCATCCGGTGCTCGCCGTCCGCGTCGGTCTGCGCGTTCGCCCAGTCCTGCCACGGGTGCCCGTCCAGTGCCTCCGCCCGGTACGGCGCCAGCTCCTCGACCAGCTCCGCGCGGCGCTTCATCGGGAACGAGGCGGCCACGCCGATGTGCTGGAGGGTGCCGGCGTCGTCGTACAGCCCGAGCAGCAGCGAGCCGACCACCGGGCCGCTCTTGTGCCACCGGAAGCCGGCGACCACGCAGTCGGCGGTGCGCACGTGCTTCACCTTGGTCATCACCCGCTGGTCGGGGGAGTAGGGCTGGTCACCCAGCTTGGCGACGACGCCGTCCAGGCCGGCGCCCTCGAACTCGTGGAACCAGCGCTGACCGATCTCGGCGTCCTGGGTGATCGTGCTGACGTAGACGGGGGCCTGCACCCCGGCCAGCACCTCCCGGAGCCGGGCCTGCCGGTCGGCGAACGGGGTCTCCATCAGCGACTCGTCGCCCAGCGCGAGCAGGTCGAAGGCGACGAAGGACGCCGGGGTTTCCTGAGCGAGCTTCGCGACCCGGGAGGCGGCCGGGTGGATGCGCTGGAGCAGGGCCTCGAAGTCCAGCCGGTCGCCGCGGGGGACGACGATCTCGCCGTCGATCACGCACCGCTCGGGCAGCCCGGCCCGCACCGCGTCGGCCACGTCGGGGAAGTAGCGGGTCAGCGGCCGCTCGTTGCGGCTGCCCAGTTCCACCTCGTCGCCATCGCGGAACACGATGCAGCGGAAGCCGTCCCACTTCGGCTCGTAGAACCAACCCTCGCCCGCGGGCAGCTGGGCCGCGGGCTTGGCGAGCATCGGCTTGACCGGTGGCAGCACGGGCAGGTCCATGGCTTCAGTCAAGCAGGTGATCTAGAAGGGCGGCGGGTCCTCGACCGGTGCCGGTGGCGGGGGGCTGGCTCCGGCGGGTGGGCCGGGGGGCCGGGGGGCCGGGGTCGCTGGCCCGGTGGTCGGGTGGTGCGGGTGACGCCGGAGGGGGTGGTGACGGTGATCACCCCGTCGGGGGTCATGGTGAAGCGCCAGCCGGGGGCGAAGTCGAAGGACCCCCGTGCCCCCCACCACTCGCGAGCTCGCGGCGGGACCCTGCACGGGGGCCGGTGGGCGGTGACGTGGTCGAGGTCGGCCCAGCCGATCCGCTGCCCGCAGTTGGGGAACCGGCAACGCCGGTCGCGGGTGGTGACGAAGGCTCGTTGCCGGTCGGTGGGCGCGTAGGCGTCGGTCGGCGGGGGCGGGCCGGCCACGCCGCAGGCGCACGGCTGATCGGTGTCGGCGTCGGCAGCGGGGTCGGGGTGGGTGGGGCAGCCGCGGCGGGCCAGCCGGATGAGTTCGGCGGGGGTGAGGGTGGCCAGCAGCTGCCCGTCGGGGCCGGTGACCGCAAAGCGCAGTGTCCCGCCGTCGGGGGTGGTGAGCCCCAGGGCGCTGACGCGGGCGAGCAGGTCCCGCAGGTGGCCGGCGGTGATCGGCAGCCCGTTCACCTCACCGGGCGCATTACTCGTGCCCTCCAGCGCGGCGAGGTCGGCGGTGACCGTCAGGTGCGCGCAGACGGTGGGCAGGCCGGTGTCGGCAGGGCGGCGGATCAGCGCCGACAGCACGTGCGCCCGCAGCTGCCCGATCGGCCGGGGATCGCCGTCGGCCTTGAGCATGCGGGCGAGCTGGTCGACCAGGTCGAGGCACTCGGTCGCCTCGTCGGTGGGCAGGTCCGCGGCCAGCGTGGTGCGGCCGTCGGCCGGGGAGGGGTACAGCTTGACGTCGGCGGCCTTCTCGCTTCCTTGCGGCGTTCCTCGGCGGCGGCGTCGTCGAACTGGAGCAGCAGGGCGGTGGCGCGGTCGCGCAGCTTGTACACCGACAGGTCGCCGGCCTCGCCCAGCAGCGCGTCCTCGACCCGGCCGGCGACCTCGGCGGAGGTGTGCATCAGCACGTCGGCCAGCGCCTGGGCGCGGCGCTCGTCGATCTCCCCGGCGGCCAGGGCGGCGAAGGTGGCCGGCAGCTTGTCCCGCCAGGTCAGCGCCCGGGCCACCTTGATCGCGGCGGTGCCGCGGCCGACGCTGGGCACGGTGGCCAGCTCCGCGGTGAGGAACTCGCTCACCGTTTCCGACGGCTGCGCGGTCCAGCCCGGCCGGCGGGCACCCGGGGTGTCCGGCGGCGGGTCGGCGGTGGCCGGCCGGTCGTCGGCCAGCGCCAGGATCAGCTCCGCCTCGTAGGCGGTGTCCATCGCCCTCCGGGCCTGAACCCGCTGCAGCTCGACGGCCTTCTCCTCGTCGGAGAGCCAGGCCACCGGTAGGCGCGGAGCAGCGACCTGGGGCTGCCACACCAGGTCGATCTCCAGCCCACCCACGCTCTCGTGCACGGATCGAACACAGGATCGACCACTGACAGTTTCGCGTTCTTCTCGGGCCGCCCGAGTCGCAGCGGATGAGTTCGCCCTGCCACCGGCGTCCTTGGACCACAGGGAGCCCCAGCCTCGAGGGACCCGCATGACCGCGACCACCGCTCCGGCCGCCCGAACCCTCGACCCTGCCCGGTGCTCGTCTGCACCTCGAGGTCCGGGGCGTCGGGCCGTTGCTGGTGCTCGTCGGCGCCCCGATGGACGCCGACGCCTTCGCGCCGCTGGCCGACCATGCTCGCCACCGACCGCACCGTGCTCTTCGCTGCCCGGGCGCGCGAGTGCTGGCCGGTTGATGAACCGGCTCAGCGCAGCGCGTACCGGGTGAGGAGGACGCCGTCCTCCTCCAGCACCTGGCGGAGCTGGCCACGGGCCGGCACCGGCAGCCCTGCCGGCAACAGGCCCGGGCCGCCGCCGACCAGCTGGGGGGCCACCGTCAGGTCCAGCTCGTCGACGACGCCGGCGATCAGCGCGGCCTGGAACAGCGCGGGGCCTCCCTCGCAGAGCACCTGCTCCAGCCCGCGGCCGGCGAGCTGGTCGAGCGCGGCGGGCAGGTCGACGTCGTCGTCCCCGCAGACCAGCACGTCCACCCCGGCGGCGCTCAGCGCAGCCCGACGGCCGGGGTCGGCGGCCGCGCAGGTGACCAGGATCGTCGGCGCGACGGCGCCGGTGACCAGCTGGTCGGCCGGGTCCAGCGAGGCCCGCCGGGAGACGACGGCGACCGGCGCGACCGGGGGGCGGCCGAGTGCGGCCCGCAGCCGGCCGACGGCGGAGTCGGCGGACACCGGGCGGTACCCCTCGGCGGCGGCCGTGCCCGCCCCGACCAGCACGACGTCGGACACCGCCCGCAGCACGCGGAACACCCGCCGGTCGCCGTCCGAGCCGAGCCCGCCGCTGCGGCCCTCGACGGCGATGGCGCCGTCGAGGGACGCGACGAAGTTGACCCGCAGGTGCCGGCCGGCCGGCAGCCGGTAGGCGTCGGCGAGCGCGGCAGTGTCCTCCAGCGGTCCGGGGTCGGGGAACAGCCGCCGCACGGTCAGCGGGTGCTGACCACGGCGGCGCTCTCCGCCGGCAGCGTGACGGTCCTGCCGTCCAGCGTGGGCGGCTCGCCGGTGGCGAGGAGCAGCTCGTGCGCCGGGACGTCCAGGTCGACCTCGCGGGGCTGGTCGGAGAGGTTGGCGACCACCCGCAGCGAGCCGCGGGTGACGACCAGCCAGCGGTCGGCGTCGTCCCAGCTGACCGCCATGCTGCGGAGGTCGGGGTCCACGAGGTCGGGGTGTGCGTGCCGGAGCGCGATCAGCGACCGGTGCACGGCCAGCAGCTGCGCGTGCGGCTCCTGGGTGAGCTCGGACCAGTTCAGCTTGGACCGGGTGAAGGTCTCCGGGTCCTGCGGGTCCGGGACGACGGCGGCGTCCCAGCCGTGCGCGGCGAACTCACCGATCCGGCCCTCCGCGGTGGCCTTGCCCAGCTCGGGCTCGGGGTGGCTGGTGAAGAACTGCCACGGGGTCGAGGCGCCCCACTCCTCACCCATGAACAGCATCGGCGTGAACGGGCTGGTCAGCACCAGCGTCGCACCGACGGCGAGCAGGCCGGGCGAGAGGGTGGCCGAGATCCGGTCACCGACGGCGCGGTTGCCGATCTGGTCGTGGTCCTGCAGGTAGGCCAGGAACTTCCAGCCGGGCAACGCGTTCGTGTCCACCGGCCTGCCGTGGTGCCGGCGCCGGAAGCTCGACCACGCGCCGTCGTGGAAGTAGGCGCCGGTCAGCGTCCTGGCCAGGCCCCCGAGGCCGGCCGCCGCGAAGTCGGCGTAGTAGCCCTGGGCCTCGCCGGTGAGCTGGGTGTGCAGGGAGTGGTGGAAGTCGTCGCTCCACTGCGCGTCGAGCCCCTTGCCGCCGGCCACGCGCGGGGTGACCAGCGAGGGGTCGTTGAGGTCGCTCTCGGCGATGAGCGTCAGGGGGCGGCCCTCGGCGACCGACAGGCGCTCCACCTCCACGGCCATCTCCTCCAGCACGTGGGTGGCGCGCTCGTCGACCAGGGCGTGCACCGCGTCCAGCCGCAGGCCGTCGACGTGCATGTCGCGCAACCACATCAGCGCGTTGTCGATGATGTAGCGGCGGACCTCGTCGGAGTCGGGGCCCGAGAGGTTCACCGAGTTGCCCCAGGTGTTGGCCCCGCCCTCGCTGAAGACCGGGAAGAACAGCGGCAGGTAGTTCCCGGACGGGCCGAGGTGGTTGTAGACGACGTCCTGGATCACGGCGAGGCCACGCTGGTGGCAGGCGTCGACGAACCGCTGGTAGGCGGCCGGGCCGCCGTAGGTCTCCTGGACGGCGTACCAGGCGACGCCGTCGTACCCCCAGTTGTGCGTGCCGTTGAACCCGTTGACCGGCAACAGCTCGACGAAGTCGACGCCGAGGTCGACCAGGTGGTCCAGCCGGTCGATCGCCGAGTCCAGCGTGCCCTCGGGCGTGAACGTGCCGATGTGCAGCTCGTAGACGACACCGCCGGCGAGCCGGCGGCCGGTCCAGGCGCGGTCCCGCCAGGTGTACGCCGCGGGGTCGAAGCGCCGGGACAGCCCGTGCACGCCGTCGGGCTGCCGCCGGGAGCGCGGGTCGGGGCGGGGGGTCTCGTCGTCGTCGAGCAGGAAGCCGTAGTCGGCCTCCGGGGACGCCGGGACCGTGGCACGCCAGGAGCCGGCGTCGTCCTGCCGCATGTCGTGCACCTCGCCGTCGACCTGCAGGCGGACCCGCTCGGGCACGGGCGCCCAGACGGAGAACTCGACGGGCTCGGACATGCGGGGGCCTCCAGAGGCGGGTCGGGCGGGCGGCGCGGGAGATCATGCCCGCGTCCCGGCGGGCCAACCCTCGGTGTGCCTGAGCCCACCGGACGGCGCTGCCCACGGGATGGCGCTGCCCCCCGGAGGCGGCCGGGGCTGATGCCCCGGCCGCCCTCGGCGCGTCAGACCGTGATGACCTGACCGACGAAGATCCGGTTCGGGTCGCTGATCGTGCTGCCGTTCTGGTTGTGCAGCTGGCGCCAGTTGACGCCATGGGCTGCGGCGATCTCCGCCAGGGTGTCGCCGGGCTGCACCGTGTAGGTGCTCCCGGACGACGAGGCGGCGGCCGGCGCCTGGGCCGCCGGTGCCGGTGCTGCCGGTGCGGGCGCCGCGGCCGCGGCCGTGGACCCGCCGGTCAGGTACCGGCCGCAGTGCGGCCAGGCGCCGATGCCCTGGCCGTCGAGGACGCGCTCGGCGATCTCGACCTGCTGGGCCGGGGTGGCCAGGTCGGCCCGCGACGCGTACTGCCCGCCGCCGTAGCCGAGCCACGTCGGAGAGCTGAACTGCAGCCCGCCGTAGTAGCCGTTCCCGGTGTTGATGTGCCAGTTGCCGCTGGACTCGCACTTCGCGACGCCGGTCCAGTCGTGCTCGGCGGCCTGCGCGGGTGAGACCCCCAGGGCGAGGGCGGTACCGAGCGCGGCGGTGCCGACGACGCCCGCGCGGAGCAGGCGGCGGCGGGCAGGGGTGTGCTGGACGTGCTGGGACATGCGGGATCCTCCGATCACCGCCGGCGAGGTGAGCTGTCGGGTTCGGGCGATCGGTGCCCGGCCGCGTGCCGCGGCTTCACCCCGAGGCGCACTCCTGGTTGCGGGCGCGCCGGATGTGGGTCCCCCACCCCCGTCCGGGAGGTTCGATGTCAGGCGGCCGGTGGACGGGGTTGGGCGGTCCGGCGCCTCGCAGCCCGGCCAGGGTGCCCGGATGCGCCGGGAACGCTAAGCGGAACCGGCGAGTCTCGCTGAGCGAGCCCGGCGCGTCCTGTCGGTGTGTCGGTGACAGGCCGAGCCGGTCGCTGCGCACAGCGACCGGCCCGGGACGACACGTGTCCGTGCTCCTCGTGCGGGGTCCCGCCCCCGGAGGTGCTTCAGGAGTCGCGGACGAGCAGGGCGACCGGCAACCTCGTGAGCAGTTCCGCCACTGGTGCGCCGGCCGCGTCGGAGACCACCCGCGCACCGGTGAACAGGTCCCGCCAGGCGCCGGTGGGCAGCTGCAATGCGGTGTCGCCCCAGCCCGTGCCGGCGACGCGCACCGGCAGTCGGGTCGCCACGGTGACCACGCCGCCGCGGTCGAAGGCCACGACGGAGTCCGCTGCCGCGCCGGCCACCTCGACCGGCGTGTAGGCAGTGAACGCTTCGGGGTGGTCACGGCGGTGCCGCAGGGTCCGGGAGACCACCAGCAGCTTGGCCGCACCGGTCTCGTCGACCGGGGGCACCCGGCCGCCGTCCAGCCGGGCGAGCAGCGAGCGGCGCTGCGCGTAGTCGACCGGACGGCGGTTGTCCGGGTCGACGAGCGAGAAGTCCCACAGCTCGGTGCCCTGGTAGACGTCCGGGACGCCGGGCATCGTGAGCTGCAGCAGCTTCTGGCTCAGCGAGTTGCTGTACCCGAACGGCGCGATGCGGGCGACGAAGGCGTTGATCGCGCCGTGCGTCGCCTCGTCGTCGAACGCGGCGTCGACCAGCCCGTGCAGCTGCTCCTCGAACTCCTGCACCGGGTTCGTCCAGGTGGTCGAGGTGCCCGCCTCGCGGGCGGCCTTCTCCACGTAGGCGTGCGCGCGCTCCCGGGACAGCGGCCAGGCGCCGACCAGGTTCTGCCACACCAGGTGCGCCAGGGAGCGGTCGGCCAGCGGGTGCCGGTCGAGCAGCCGGCGCACCAGCTCCGCCCACTCGGCAGGGACCTCGGCCAGCACCGCCAGCCGGGCCCGGACGTCCTCGCTGCGCTTCGTGTCGTGCGTGGACAGCGTCGTCATCGAGGCCGGACGCCGCTCGGCCCGCCGCTGCTGCGCCTCGTGGAACCCGGCGACCGTCGTCCCGAACCGGGCCGGGTCCCCGCCCACCTCGTTGAGCGCGACGAACCGGGCCCACCGGTAGTAGGCGCTGTCCTCAACGCCCTTGGCCATGACCGGGCCGGAGGTCTGCTCGAACCGGGTGGCCAGCTCGGTGCCGGCCTGGCCCAGCAGCGGGTGCAGGGCGTCGACCGCGGCGGTGAGGTCCGGCCGGCGCTGCTTGACCGCGTGGACCGTCTCGTCGAGGTGCTCCCGCCCGTCGGGCAGGTAGCTGCGGTACACCGGGAAGCTGGCCAGCAGCTCGGCCAGCCCCTCGCGCACCTGCTCGGCCGGTATGCCGGGCAGCTCGCCGACGATCCGCTGCAGCCGCGCGACCTCCGAGCCCAGCATCCCGTCGGTGACCTCGCGCTTGCAGTGGTGCACCAGCCGCGCGTAGTCGACGGGCGCGCCGGCCAGCTCGGTGTCCAGCGCGGTGATCGCCGTCTCGCCGGCCGGGTCGACCAGGACGTCGTCCACCTCGGCGAGCGCGTCGTAGCCCGTCGTCCCCGCCGTCCGCCAGCTGTCCGGCAGCTCCTCCCCGGGCTCCAGGATCTTCTCGACCACGGTCCACCGGTCGCCGGTGGCCTCGGCCAGCCGGTCCAGGTAGCCCTTCGGGTCGGCGAGGCCGTCGGGGTGGTCGATGCGCAGCGCGTCGACCGAGCCGCCGTCGACCAGCTCCACGATGGTCCGGTGGGTGGCGTCGAAGACCTCGGGGTCCTCCACCCGCAGCCCGGCGAGCGTGTTGATCGCGAAGAACCGGCGGTAGTTGAGCTCGTCGTCGGCGCGCCGCCAGTCGACCAGCTCGTAGTGCTGCCGGGCGTGCACCGCGGCCGGGTCGTCGCCGGCCTCAGCGGTGCCCGGCGCCACCGGGAACCGGTTGTCGTAGTAGTGCAGCTCCAGCTCGCCGTCCACCGTGGCCAGCTCCAGCTTCGCGACGTCCTCGTCGCTGCCGAGCACGGGGATGCGCACCCGGCCGCCGCCGAAGTCCCAGTCGATGTCGAACGCGGTCGCGTGCGCGCTGTCCCGGCCGTGCCGGAGCACGTCCCACCACCACGGGGACTCGGCTGCGTCGCTGACACCCATGTGGTTGGGCACCAGGTCGAGCACCAGACCGAGGCCGTGCTCGTGCAGGGCGGAGATGAAGCGGTCGAACCCGGCCTGCCCGCCCCGCGACTCGTCGATGTGCGCGTGGTCGGTGGTGTCGTACCCGTGGGTGCTGCCCGCGGCCGAGCGCAGCAGCGGGGAGGAGTACGCGTGGGTCACGCCGAGCTCGGCGAGGTAGCCGGCCACGGCCGCCGCGTCGTCGAGGGTGAAGTCGGCGGTCACCTGCAGCCGGTAGGTGCCCGCGGGCACCTCCCGGCGGCGGTGCCCGTCAGCGGACGGCGTGCTCACGCGTCGGCCTGCAGCACGACCATCGCCCGCGCCTGCAGGGTGAGCTTGTCGCCCGCCTTGACCGTGACCGGCTCCACGTCACCCAGCTCCGCGGTGTCCACGACGACGGTCCAGCCCTGGGCGTACTCGTCGCTGGGCAGGGTGAAGTCGATCGGCTCGTGGGAGGTGTTGAAGGCCAGGTAGAAGCAGTCGTCGGTGACCAGCTCGCCGCGCTCGTCCATCTCGCGGATGCCGTGGCCGTTGAGGTACATGGCCAGCGACTTGGCGTACCCGGCGTCCCAGTCCTCGTCGGACATCAGCTCGCCGGCGGAGGTCAGCCAGGCGATGTCCTGCACCGGGTCGCCCTCCTCCCGGCGGACCGGGCGGCCGTGGAAGAACCGGCGACGGCGGAACGTCGGGTGGTCGGTGCGGAGTTTGGTGACCAGCTTGGTGAACTCGAGCAGTCCCTCGTCGATCTCGGCCCAGTCGATCCAGGTCAGCTCGGAGTCCTGGCAGTAGCCGTTGTTGTTGCCGTTCTGGGTGCGGCCGAGCTCGTCGCCGTGCAGCAGCATGGGCACGCCCTGGGACAGCATCAGCGTGGCGATGAAGTTGCGCCGCTGCCGGGCGCGGAGGGTGAGCACGTCCTTCTTCTTCGTCGTGCCCTCGACGCCGCAGTTCCAGCTGCGGTTGTGGCTCTCGCCGTCGTTGTTGCCCTCGCCGTTGGCCTCGTTGTGCTTCTCGTTGTACGAGACGAGGTCGTTGAGGGTGAAGCCGTCGTGCGCGGTGACGAAGTTGATGCTGGCCACCGGACGGCGGCCGGAGTGCTGGTACAGGTCGGCGGAGCCGGAGATCCGGCTGGCGAACTCGCCGATGGTGGCCTCCTCGCCGCGCCAGAAGTCGCGGACGGTGTCGCGGTACTTGCCGTTCCACTCCGTCCACAGCGCCGGGAAGTTGCCCACCTGGTAGCCGCCCTCACCGATGTCCCACGGCTCGGCGATCAGCTTCACCTGGCTGACGATCGGGTCCTGGTGGACCAGGTCGAAGAACGCCGACAGCCGGTCGACCTCGTGGAACTGGCGGGCCAGCGTGGAGGCCAGGTCGAAGCGGAAGCCGTCGACGTGCATCTCGGTGACCCAGTAGCGCAGCGAGTCCATGATCAGCTGCAGCGACTGCGGGGTGCGGACGTTCAGCGAGTTCCCGGTGCCGGTGGTGTCCATGTAGTACTGCTCGTCGCCGTCGACCAGCCGGTAGTACGCCCGGTTGTCGATGCCCTTGAACGACAGGGTCGGGCCCATGTGGTTGCCCTCGGCGGTGTGGTTGTAGACCACGTCGAGGATCACCTCGATGCCCGCCTCGTGCAGGTCGCGCACCATGCCCTTGAACTCCTGGACCTGCTGCCCGTCGGTGTTCTGCGCGTACTCGTTGTGCGGGGCGAAGAAGCCGATCGTGTTGTAGCCCCAGTAGTTGCGCAGGCCCTTCTGCAGCAGGGTGTCGTCCTGCACGAACTGGTGCACCGGCATGAGCTCGATCGCGGTGACCCCGAGGCTCTGCAGGTGCTCGATGATCGCCGGGTGCGCGACGCCGGCGTACGTGCCGCGCAGCTCCTCGGGGATCCGCGGGTGGGTCATGGTCAGGCCCTTGACGTGGGCCTCGTAGATGACGGTCTTCTGGTACGGCGTCCTCGGCGGCCGGTCGACGCCCCAGTCGAAGTAGGGGTTGATGACGACCGACTTCGGCATGTGCACCGCGGAGTCCAGGTCGTTCCGCTCGCCGGAGCCGAAGTGGTAGCCGAAGCAGGCCTCGTCCCAGTCGATCTGGCCGTCGATCGCCTTGGCGTACGGGTCGAGCAGCAGCTTGTTCGGGTTGCAGCGCTGTCCCTGGCTCGGGTCGTTGGGGCCGTGCACGCGGTAGCCGTACCGCTGGCCGGGCTGGATGCCGGGCAGGAACGCGTGCCAGACGAACGCGTCCCGCTCGGGGAGCCGGATGCGCTCCTCGTTGCCGTCGGCGTCGAAGAGGCAGAGCTCGACCTTCTCGGCGACCTCGCTGTAGATCGCGAAGTTCGTTCCGGTGCCGTCGTAGGTGGCACCGAGGGGATAGTCGTTGCCGGGCCACACCTGGGTGGTCATGGAGAGGTCGTCCTCCTGGACTGAGCGCCCCGTTCCGGGGGCACGTACGGCACATCGTTGGTGCGGGGGAGTTGAGCAGGCGTCCGCGGACGGATGCCCGGATCGCGGCTCTCGCACACCTGTCGTGGCCTGCGCCACAGCGGCGGGCTCGGACGGGGCAACCATGATCATCAGCGTGCCCGGGCGGCGGGGTGCCCGCGCGGGATGCTGCGGCCGGCCCGCGGCGACGGTGCGCGCGGGGCCGACGACGGCGGCGGCGAGAGCGCCCAGGACGGTACCCGGGCACGGCCGGGGGCCGGTGCGGGGCAGGAGCGCAGTCCGGTCCGCCGCTGACCCCGTCCGGCTGCCCGGGTGGCACTGGCGGCGGCCGGAGCTGCGCATTCCTACCGGCGGCGAGGCTAGGGGCGCGCGCGGCCCGGGACAAGACCACGCGTGCGTTCGCTCCGGCGTGTCGCCCCAGTCGTCCCCTCGAGGCGCACGAGGCGTCACGTGCACCGAGGGCGACGAGGTCGCGGGAGCCGTTCTGTCGTCCCCCCGTCGTACCGTCGTCCCGTGCGCGCATCCACCGACATCCGGCCCACGCGGGGCCGGTTCCGGGTCGTCAGCGAGTTCGAGCCCTCCGGTGACCAGCCGGCGGCCATCACGGCGCTCGCCGAGCGGGTCAACGCCGGCGAGACCGACACCGTCCTGCTCGGTGCCACCGGCACCGGGAAGTCGGCCACCACCGCGTGGCTCATCGAGCAGGTGCAGCGGCCCACGCTGGTGATGGCGCCGAACAAGACCCTCGCCGCGCAGCTGGCCAACGAGTTCAAGGAGCTGCTGCCCGACGCGGCGGTGGAGTACTTCGTCTCCTACTACGACTACTACCAGCCCGAGGCGTACGTCCCGCAGACGGACACGTACATCGAGAAGGACTCCTCGATCAACGAGGAGGTGGAGCGGCTGCGGCACTCGGCGACCAACAGCCTGCTCACCCGCCGCGACGTCATCGTCGTCTCCACGGTGTCCTGCATCTACGGCCTCGGGACGCCGGAGGAGTACGTCGAGCGGGCGCTGAAGATCAAGGTGGGGGAGGAGCGCGACCGCGACGAGCTGCTGCGCACCCTGGTCACCGAGCAGTACACCCGCAACGACCTGTCTTTCACCCGGGGCACCTTCCGGGTCCGCGGCGACACCATCGAGGTCTTCCCGGTCTACGAGGAGCTCGCCTGCCGGATCGAGATGTTCGGCGATGAGGTGGAGCGGCTCTACTACCTGCACCCGCTCACCGGTGAGGTCGTCCGCGAGGTGGAGGAGCTGTTCGTCTTCCCGGCCACCCACTACGTCGCCGGCCCGGAGCGGATGGAGCGGGCGATCCGCACCATCGAGGCGGAGCTGGAGCAGCGGCTGGCCGAGCTGGAGCAGCAGGGCAAGCTGCTCGAGGCCCAGCGGCTGCGCATGCGCACCACCTACGACATCGAGATGATGCGGCAGGTCGGCTTCTGCTCGGGCATCGAGAACTACTCCCGGCACATCGACGGGCGCGCGCCCGGCAGCGCCGGCGCCTGCCTCATCGACTACTTCCCGGACGACTTCCTGCTGGTCATCGACGAGTCGCACGTCACCGTGCCGCAGATCGGCGGCATGTACGAGGGCGACATGAGCCGCAAGCGGACCCTCGTGGAGCACGGCTTCCGGCTGCCCTCGGCGATGGACAACCGTCCGCTGCGCTGGGAGGAGTTCACCGACCGGATCCACCAGACCGTCTACCTGTCGGCCACACCGGGTCCTTACGAGCTGGGCAAGGTCCAGGGCGACGTCGTCGAGCAGGTGATCCGCCCGACCGGCCTGGTCGACCCCGAGGTCGTGGTCAAGCCGACCAAGGGCCAGATCGACGACCTGGTGCACGAGATCCGGGTGCGCACCGAGAAGGACGAGCGGGTGCTGGTCACCACGCTGACCAAGAAGATGGCCGAGGACCTCACCGACTACCTGCTCGAGCTCGGCATCAAGGTGCGGTACCTGCACTCCGAGGTCGACACCCTGCGCCGGGTGGAGCTGCTGCGGGAGCTGCGCCAGGGGGAGTACGACGTGCTCGTCGGGATCAACCTGCTGCGCGAGGGGCTCGACCTGCCCGAGGTGTCGCTGGTGGCCATCCTCGACGCGGACAAGGAGGGGTTCCTGCGCTCGGGCACCTCGCTGATCCAGACGATCGGCCGCGCGGCGCGCAACGTCTCCGGCGAGGTGCACATGTACGCCGACAAGATCACTCCGTCGATGGCGCAGGCGATCGAGGAGACCAACCGGCGGCGGGAGAAGCAGGTCGCCTACAACCTGGAGCGCGGCATCGACCCCCAGCCGCTGCGGAAGAAGATCGTCGACATCCTCGACGGCATCTACAAGGCCGCCGAGGACGCCGAGGCGACCACCGAGCTGATCGGCGGCTCGGGGCGTCAGCAGTCCCGCGGCAAGTCCCCGGTGCCGGGGCTGTCGTCGAAGCGGGCGGGCAAGGCCGGCTCGATCGACGTCCAGGGGCTGCCGCGCAACGAGCTGGCCGACATGATCGCGACGATGAACGAGCAGATGCTCGCCGCCGCCCGCGAGCTGCAGTTCGAGGTCGCCGCCCGGCTGCGCGACGAGCTCAACGAGCTCAAGAAGGAGCTGCGCCAGCTCGACGCGGCCCACGCCTGAAGAAGGACCCTGCTTCCCCCCACGCCTCGCAGGCTCGGCGCGGGCCCGTGGAGCAGGGCCGTTCCAGTCCGTCACCAGGGAGGGGTGCCGTGCAGCGCGAGGAGCTGGTGGCCTACTGCCTCGCCAAGCCGGGGGCGGAGGAGACATACCCCTGGGGCGAGGCCGAGCTGGTGGCCAAGGTCGGCGGCAAGGCGTTCGTCTTCATCGGGCTGGACGGCGGCACGGTCGGGCTGAAGTGCGGCCGGGACGCCGCCGAGGCGGCCGAGTGGCGCGAGCGGTACCCGGGTGCGGTCACCGTCAGTGCCTACGTCGGGCGGTACGGCTGGAACTCCGTCGACTGGACCGGACCGGTGCCTGACGACGAGGTCCGCGAGCTGGTGGACGGCTCGTACGACGCGGTCGTCGCCGCGCTGCCGAAGAGCCGCCGTCCACCCGCCGGCTGAGGCCGGTCCGCCCCGCGGCACTCGCCGGGAACACCAGCGGGCCCCCGCGCGTTATCTGCCACGAACCGACCCGGTGCGGCGTCCCTGACGTCTGTGCCCGGGACGGGGTGGAGGGGAGTATCCCCACGCGGCAACGTCGTCAGTACGAGGTCCCACGACCTCCGGCGCTGCTGGTCGGCCATCGACGGCCGACGGGAGAGACCTCCGGAGCTGACACTTGCCAGCACACCGGAGGAAACACTTGGACGTCCCCTTCTGGGTCTGGGCGATCACCGTCGCCGCGATCCTCGGCATGCTCGCGTTCGACTTCGTCGGGCACGTGCGCACCCCGCACGCACCCTCGCTCCGCGAGGCCGGCACCTGGTCGGCGGTCTACGTCGGCATCGCGATCGTCTTCGGGCTGCTCGTCTTCTGGTTCGGCGGAGCGCAGGCCGGCGGTGAGTACTTCGCCGGCTACATCACCGAGAAGAGCCTGTCGGTCGACAACCTCTTCGTCTTCGTGCTGATCATGGCCAGCTTCGGCGTGCCGCGGATCGCCCAGCAGAAGGTGCTGCTGTTCGGCATCACGTTCGCCCTGGTGCTGCGGACCATCTTCATCTTCATCGGCGCCGCCGCGATCGAGAACTTCAGCTGGGTCTTCTGGATCTTCGGCGGCATCCTGATCTGGACCGCGATCGTGCAGGCCCGCAGCGGTGGGCACGGTGGTGACGAGGACTACCAGGAGAACGCCGTCCTCCGGCTGGTGCGCCGCGTCGTGCCCACCACCGAGGAGCACCACGGCGACCGGATGACGGTGAAGCTGAACGGCAAGCGGTACATCACCCCGCTGGCCATCGCGCTGATCGCCATCGGCACCGCGGACATCATCTTCGCCGTCGACTCGATCCCGGCCATCTTCGGCCTGACCCAGGACACCTACCTGGTCTTCGCCGCGAACGCGTTCTCACTGCTGGGTCTCCGGCAGCTGTTCTTCCTCATCGACGGGCTGCTCGACCGGCTGGTCTACCTGGCCTACGGCCTCGCGGTGATCCTCGCCTTCATCGGCGCCAAGCTCCTCATCCACGCCATGCACACCAACGAGCTGTCCTGGCTCAACGGCGGCGAGCACATCACCGTCATCCCGGAGATCCCGACCTGGCTGTCGCTGACGGTCATCATCGTGACGCTGGTGGTCACCACCGTCGCGAGCCTGCGCCACGACCGCACGGTCCGGAACCGCCGGCGGGCCCGGGACGCCGCGGCGGCCGGGACCGGCTCCGCCCCCGGAGCCGGCGCCG
This sequence comes from Modestobacter sp. I12A-02662, assembly GCF_041028325.1. Lineage (NCBI taxonomy): Bacteria > Bacillati > Actinomycetota > Actinomycetes > Geodermatophilales > Geodermatophilaceae > Modestobacter > Modestobacter sp. I12A-02662. Next base: position 184,060 of record NZ_JABGDE010000008.1, read on the forward strand.
CTACCGGCGGCGCGGCAGCGCCGGTGGACGGCGAGGCAGCACCCGTGGCCGGCGAGGGCCGCCTCGCGCACGCGGGGGACGGCGCCCCGCGGGCTGGCTCCTCCGCGCGCCGCGACTGACCCGCGCTCAGCCGGTCCGGGGCCGGGGACGGCCGACCGTCGTCCCCGGCCCCGCCCGTTCGGTCCCGGACCGCCGCGGGCGGGGCGGCGGCGCGACCGACCGCGGCACACGGCACGTTCCGCGAACTCCGTGGGGTGGCTGTAGTTTGATGCCGGGTCCCAGGGTCGGCGGTGGTCGGCGGGACCCGCAGGTGGAGGGGAGTATCCCCACGCGGCGGTGTCGTCATCACGAGGTCCCATGACCTCCGGCGCCGTCGGTCGCCGACTGGGGTCGGCGGCGGGAGAGACCTCCGGCACTGACGACTGCCAGTCCCCGGAGGAAGCTGCATGACCGCACCCGTCCCCGTCCCCGCGCCGCTCCGGCGCCTGATGGAGACCCCTCCGCGGAACGGACGGTACGTCTGATGGAGCTCCCTCTCTGGTTCGAGATCGCGACGTTCGTGGGGCTGACCGTCCTGCTGCTCGCCGACCTCGCCATCGTCGCCCGCCGTCCGCACGAGCCCTCCGTCAAGGAGGCAGGCATCTGGGTCGCGTTCTACGTGAGCCTCGCCCTGCTCTTCGGCCTGGTCGTCCTCGCGGTGAGCAACGGGCGGTACGCCACCGAGTTCTACGCGGGCTGGCTGACCGAGTACTCCCTCTCGGTCGACAACCTCTTCGTCTTCGTGATCATCATGGCCCGCTTCCAGGTGCCGAGGAAGCTCCAGCAAGAGGCGCTGATGATCGGGATCATCATCGCCCTGGTGCTGCGCGGCATCTTCATCCTGCTCGGCGCCGTGGTGATCGAGCGGTTCGTCTGGGTCTTCTACATCTTCGGTGTCTTCCTCATCTACACCGCGATCAACCTCGTCCGGCACCGCGGCGACGACGAGGACTACGAGGAGAACGCCCTCATCCGCCGGATGCGCAAGGTCCTGCCCATCTCGAAGGACTACCACGGCGCGAAGATCCGGGTGACCGAGAACGGCAAGAAGATGTGGACGCCGATGGTCGTGGTGATCCTGGCCCTCGGCACCACCGACCTGATCTTCGCGCTCGACAGCATCCCGGCGATCTTCGGGTTGACCCGTGAGCCGTTCATCGTGTTCACCGCGAACGTCTTCGCGCTGATGGGCCTGCGCCAGCTGTACTTCCTGCTCGGCGGCCTGCTCAAGCGGCTGGTCTACCTGTCGCTCGGACTGGCCGTCATCCTGGCGTTCATCGGCGTCAAGCTGATCCTCGAGGCCGTGCACGAGAACCAGCTGCCGTTCGCCGGCGACCGCGAGCCGATCGAGAGCGTGCCCCACATCCCGATCTGGCTGTCGCTGTCGATCATCCTGGGTGTCCTGCTGATCGCCACGGTGGCGAGCCTGCTGAAGACCCGCGGCGAGCAGCCGGACGACGACACCCCCGCCGAGGTCGAGCGGGGCGAGTCGCCCGTCTCCACCGAGGTCACGGGCCGTCCCGCGCCGACCCCGGGGACGGCCGAGGAGACCCACCGCAGCTGACCGGTCCCCGGGTGCGCCGTCCGCGGCGCACCCGGGGTCGGGGTCAGCGGGGCGGGATCGTGCCCGGCTCGACGACGGCCCCGCCGGCCGCCACGAGCACGCCGTCCTTCCACACCTCCCGGACCCGTCCGGACAGCCCGGACAGGTCGCTCACGTCGCCCTCCAGCACGACGACGTCCGCCCGCTTGCCGCGCTCGAGGCTGCCCAGCTCGGCGTCGACGCCCATCAGCTGCGCGGCCGAGAGCGTGCTGGCGTGCCAGACCTGCTCCGGGGTCATCCCGCAGTCGGCCATGAGCTGCAGCTCGGCCAGGTTGTCGCCGTGCGGGCCGACGCCGCTGTCGGTGCCCATCGCGATCTTCACGCCCGCCTCCACCGCGCGGGTGACCGAGGCGTCGTGCACCGCCTGCACCGTGCGGGCCTTCTCGATCACCGTCGCGGGGAGCGCCGCACCGGCCGCTACCGCGGTGAGCACCGCCCGCGGCGCGGCCAGGGTGGGCACCAGCCAGGTGCCGGCCTCCACCATCAGCTCGATCGCCTCGTCGTCGAGGAAGATGCCGTGCTCGATCGACCGGATGCCGGCGCGCACCGCCGCCTTGATGCCCTCCGCGCCCTGCGCGTGCGCCATGACCGCCACGCCCGCCGCCTCCGCCTCCTCGACCAGCGCGTCCAGCTCGGCCGGCCGGAAGTGCGGGTGCCGCGGGTCGTCCCGGGCGGAGAGGACGCCGCCGCTGGTGGCCACCTTGAGGACGTCGGCCCCCGCGCGCAGCAGTTCGCGGACGGTGCGGCGCATCTCGTCCGCGCCGTCGACCACCGTGGCCGGGCGCCCCGGGTGCGGGCCCATCAGCGGCACCTCGGCGCCGCAGACGTGCCAGCCGTCGCCGTGCCCGCCGGTCTGGGACAGCATGCTGATCGCGATCTGCATCCGCGGCCCGGCGATCAGCCCGTTCCGCACCGCCTCGGCCACGCCGAGGTCGGCGCCGCCGGCGTCGCGCACCGAGGTGATGCCCAGCGCGACGGTGCGCCGCAGGTTGTGGGCCGCCTCGTAGAAGCCGTAGCTGAACGGCGTCTGCAGCACCCGCAGCATGTCGACGCCGCTGAGCATCACGTGCACGTGGCAGTCGAACAGGCCCGGCAGCAGCGTGGCGCCGGCGCAGTCGACCACCTCGTCGCCGTCCAGCCCCGGGCCGACCGCGACGATGCGGCCGCCCTCGACGGCGACGTCCGCGGGCGTCGCCGGGCTGCCCGTGCCGTCGAAGACCTGTCCACCGGAGAACACGCGTCTCGTCATGGGCGCACCCTAGGACCTCACCCGTTAGCGGTGCTCATCATCTGGGGCGTGCTGGGCCTGGACTAGCGTGCCCGTCATGCGGCCGACCGACCTCTCCCTGCTGCGCGTCCCCGGCGTCCCCGCGGTGTCCCCGGACGGGCAGACCGCCGTCGTCGCCGTCACCCGGCTGGACCTGGACGCCGACGAGTACCGCAGCCGGCTGTGGACGGTGCCCACCGACGGGTCCGCGCCGCCCCGGCCGCTGACCCAGGGGCACCGCGACTCCGCCCCGGTGTTCTCCCCGGACGGGCGGTGGCTGGCCTACCTCTCCGCGGAGCCCAAGGGGCGGCCGCAGCTGCAGGTCCTGCCGGTCGGCGGCGGCACCGCCCGGACGCTGACCGACCACCACCTCGGCGCGGGTGCGCCGGTCTGGTCGCCGGACTCCCGGCGGCTGGCCTACGTCGCACGGGTGCCGGAGCCGGGCCGGTACGGCACGGAGGAGGAGGTGGGTGCCGGCGGTGAGGCTCCGCGGCTGATCACCACGCTGAAGTACCGCGCCGACGACCTCGGGTTCACCAACGACCGGCGCAGCCACGTGTTCCTCCTGGACCTGCCGGGGGACGACGACACGGCCCCGCTGCCCGAGCCGTTCCAGGTCACCGACGGCGACGTGGACGACCGGGACGTCGCCTGGAGCCCGGACGGCACGGAGCTGGCGTTCGTCTCCGCCCGGCACGAGAGCGCCGACCGGGACCTCGTGGCCGACGTGTACGTCGTCCGGCCGGACGGGACCGGGCTGCGCCGGGTCACCGAGTCGCGGGCCGGCTGCTCGAGGCCGGCGTTCGACCCGGACGACCTGTCCGGGAGCACCATCTACGTCACCGCCATCCCGGACCTGGGGGAGAGCGGCCGGGACTTCGTCGCCCGCCAGGCCACCCTGTGCCGGGTGCCCGCGGCCGGTGGCCCGCTGGAGGTGCTGCTCGACCCGGAGGAGCACCAGCGCGGCGACGAGACGCCCACCACGGTCGTCGCCGACGGCGCGGCCTTCCTCGGCGTCGAGCGCCGCGGGTCGGTCGAGCTGCTGCGGGTGCCGCTGCGCGGCGGGCGGCCGGAGGTGCTGGTCGACGGGCCGTACACCGTGCGCGGGGTCGGGATCGGCGGCGGCGTGGTCGTCGCGACCGTGGCCCACGACCGCTCGGCCGGTGAGCTGATCGCCATCACCCCGGGCCGCCGGCGGCTGATCAGCGGGTTCGGCGCGACGCTGCAGCGCACCGGCCGGCTGCACCGGATGCGCGAGCGGACCGCCACCGCGCCCGACGGCTACCCGGTGCACGGCTGGGTGACCACCCCGCCCGGCCCCGGTCCGCACCCGGTGCTGCTCACCGTGCACGGCGGCCCCTTCTCCCAGTACGGCTGGACGCTGTTCGACGAGACCCAGGCCTACGTCGAGGCCGGGTACGCGGTGGTGCAGTGCAACCCGCGCGGGTCGTCGGGGTACGGACAGGCGCACGGCCGGGCGGTCAAGGAGCGGATGGGCACGGTGGACGCCGACGACGTCGTGGCCTTCCTCGACACCGCGCTGGAGGACCCGGCGCTGGACGCGAGCCGGGTGGGCGTCATGGGCGGCTCGTACGGCGGCTTCATGACCACGCTGCTGCTCGGGCGCACCGACCGGTTCGTCGCCGGGATCAGCGAGCGCGCGTTCAACGACCCGGTGAGCTTCGTGGGGTCCTCGGACATCGGGTTCTTCTTCGCCGACGAGTACGTGGGCACCGACCCGGCCGGGATCGCCGCGCAGTCGCCCCTGGCGCACGCGTACGAGATCCGGACGCCGACGCTGGTGATCCACTCGGAGGAGGACTGGCGCTGCCCGCTGGAGCAGGGCACCCGGCTCTACGTCGAGCTGAAGCGTCGCGGCGTGCCCACCGAGCTGCTGCTCTTCCCCGGCGAGGGGCACGAGCTGTCCCGGTCCGGGCGGCCGAAGCACCGGCTGGCCCGGCTGGAGCACGTGCTGCGCTGGTGGGCCCGCTGGCTGCCCACGGCGCAGAACGCCGCAGGGGTGGCCGAGCTCCCGGCCGCGGGCGGCCGGGGCGCGGGCGACGCCGAGCCGGTGGAGGCGGCGGTGGACGGCGAGGCCACCGGACGGCGGTCGGACACGATCGCCGTCCCGGCCACCCGCCTGCGCTGAGCCGCCGCCCGTCACCGCCCCCCGGCTGCGTGGCGGGCCAGGGACAGCGCGACGCCCGAGTGGTCGAGGTGCCCGTCCCCGTCGTCGACGGCCCGCTGGTACACCGCGGAGAGGGTCGTCGCGATCGGCAGGGCCAGGCCGTGCGCCGCCGCGGCCTCGGCCACGAACCGCAGGTCCTTGAGCTGGTTGTCCATGCTCCCGCCGCCCGTGAAGTCGCCGGTGAGCCAGCGCTCGCCCTTCTGCCGGAGCGCCTCCGAGCCGGCCAGGCCGCCGCCGAGCAGCTCGAGCAGCGGCTGCCGGTCGATCCCGTGCGCGTCGGCCAGCACCAGCGCCTCGGCGAGCCCGCCGAGGGTCGCGGCGACGACCACCTGGTTGCACGCCTTGGCCACCTCGCCGGCGCCGCACGGGCCCAGGTGCCGCACCGTCGACCCGACCAGGGACAGCACCGGCCACGCGCGGCCCACCGCCTCCTCCGTGCCACCCACCATGACGCTCAACGCGCCGGACTCCGCACCGGCCGGACCGCCGCTGACCGGGGCGTCGACGACGTCGATCCCCGAGGCAGCCAGCCGCTCGGCGAGCCCGGCGACCCCCACGGGCGAGACGGTCCCGTGCACCACGAGGACCGGCCGGGACACGCCGGCGGCGGCCCAGCCGGCGAGCAGGCCGTCCTCGCCGTCGAGCACCGCCTCGACGTCCCCGAGGTCGGTGAGCACGGTGAGGGTGATCGCGGCCGCGGCGTCGGCCGGGCGGGTCACCACGTTCGCGCCGGCGGACCCGAGCGCCTCGGCCTTGGCCGGCGTCCGGTTCCACACGGTCAGCCCGCCGAGGGCGGTGAGGAGACGTCGGGCGATGGGTCCGCCCATCCGGCCGAGGCCGAGCAGGGACACGTCCGGGGTGCTCATGGGTCCTCCAGGTCGTCCGATCGAGGTCTGCCGGGCCGCGTCTTCGCCTCGCGCCCCGCCTCCCGCCCTACTCTGCACGGCGTGGGCCGGGGCCGGTCCACCGAGCAGGAGGGAAGAACCGTGGACGTCTCCTCGACCGGTGCCCCGACGGTGGTCGGGGCCGGCGCGCACGCCGTGCCGTCGTCCTGGGCCACGCGGGCCGGGGTGACCATGCTGCACATCGCCAACCACACGCCGTCGGCGGTCACCGTCTACCTCGCCGCCGTGCTCGCGGCGGCGGCGGCGGTCTCGGCGCTCGAGGACTGGGCGTTCGGTGACGCGGTCTGGTGGGCGTTCGTCACCACGACGACCACGGGCTACGGCGACCTGTCGCCGGCGACGGGGGCCGGCCGGGTGATCGCGGTGGTCACGATGTTCGTCGGCATCGTGGGGATCGGCGTCATCGTCGGGCGGATCGCCGCCGTCGTCATCCGGACCAGGGACGACTTCACGCACGAGGAGCAGGTCGAGATCGCCCACGAGTCCGACGAGCAGCTGCGGCTGCTGCGGGAGATCCAGGCGCGACTGGAGGCGGGCGGCGGTTCGCCCGACCGCGCCTCCTGACCGTGCGCGCGGCAGCTGCCGGGGCCGTTCCCGCGCCGCGTGCCGACCCCCGCGATGCTCCGTTGGCCGCGCACCCGTCGCGGTCCTAGCGTGCACGGATGGCGCTCATCTACCCCGTGGTGGCCGACGCTCCCGAGCCGGAGGACGGGACGGACCCGACTTCTCGGAGCTAGCCACCGATCTGTCCGACGCCTGGCTCGTGGAGATAGCCGTCGACGACGACGGGGACGACGCGTGCTTCGGCCCCCTGACCGCACGGGCAGCGTGGGACCTCGCGGTCGACGTCGACCAGCGGCGTCCGGAGTGGGCGGTGTCGGTCGTGCCGTTGCACGTCGCCGGGACGGCGGACGAGCTGGTCGCCCTCTTCGAGGACCAGCCGGGTCCAGGCGACGCGGGGCGCTGACGTCGGCTCCGGGTGGTGGCAGGGTGCTGCCGTGGTCGCGCGCCGGGTCCCCCGCTGGTCGGAGTTCTCCGAGCTGGTCCGGCCGCGTCGGCTCCCCGGCGACGCCACCGACCGGCGGCTGGCGCGGGCCGCGACGGTCGGCGACCTGCGGGACCTGGCCCGGCGGACGGTCCCGCGCGCCGTGTTCGACTACACCGACGGGGCCGCAGGGGCGGAGATCTCGCTGCGGCGCTCGCGGGAGGCCTTCGAGCGCGTCGAGTTCTGCCCGCGGGTCCTGCGCGACGTGAGCGTGGTCGATCCCTCCACGACGCTGCTCGGCGCACCGTCGGCGCTGCCGCTGGTGTTCGCGCCCACCGGCTTCACGCGGTTGATGCACACCGAGGGCGAGTCGGCGGTGGGCCGGGTCGCCGAGCGGATCGGCGTCCCGTACGCGCTGTCGACGATGGGGACGACGTCGGTCGAGGCACTGGCCGAGGCGGCGCCCGGCGCCCGGCGGTGGTTCCAGCTCTACCTTTGGCGGGACCGGGCGGCCAGCGACGCCCTGGTGCAGCGCGCGGCGGCCGCCGGCTACGAGGCGCTGGTGCTCACCGTGGACACCCCGGTCGCCGGCCCGCGGCTGCGCGACGTGCGCAACGGCTTCTCGATCCCACCCGCGCTCACCCTGCGCACCGTCGCCAACGCCGCCGTCCACCCGCGCTGGTGGATCGACCTGCTCACCACCCCACCGCTGGAGTTCGCCTCGCTCCGCTCCTGGGGCGGCACGGTGGCCGACCTGGTGGACCGCGTCTTCGAGCCGGCGGCCACCCTGGCCGACGTCGCGCGACTGCGCGCATCGTGGCCGGGAGCCCTGGTGGTCAAGGGCGTCCAGGGGGTGGACGACGCCCGCGCCGTCGTGGACGCGGGGGCCGACGCCGTGGTCGTCAGCAACCACGGCGGTCGGCAGCTCGACCGCTCACCCACCCCGCTGGAGCAGCTGCCCGCCGTCGCGCAGGCAGTCGGGGACCGCGCCGAGGTGTACGTCGACGGTGGCGTGCTCGACGGCGCCGACGTCGTCGCCGCGGTCGCCCTCGGCGCCCGGGCGTGCCTGGTGGGCCGGGCGTACCTGTACGGGCTGATGGCCGGCGGGGAGCGCGGGGTGCAGCGGACGGCCGACATCCTGACCACGGAGATCACCCGCACCATGCAGTTGCTCGGCGTCGCGGGCGTGGCCGACCTGACCGCGGAGCGGGCCCGCCTGCGTCCGTGAGCCGGTGGTGACGTGCTGGAGCGGCCTTCCTGCAGGGGCCCGCGGGTCGCGGAGCCACTCGTCGGGGGCAGGCAGGTCCTTCTAGAGTGCCGCATGGACCTCGTCGAGATCGTGCCCTCGGTCGAGCAGTACGCGTTCACCTTCGGCGGGGTGCCCCCGCTGCGGCGCGTGACGCCGGGGACGGCGTTGCGGCTGTGGTCCGACGACGCCTTTGGCGGTGCGCTGCGCAAGGTCACGGACCTCTCCGGCGAGAAGGTCGACCTGCGCTACGTGAACCCGCAGACCGGGCCCTTCTACGTCGAGGGCGCCGAGCCCGGCGACACGCTGGCCCTGCACCTCGTGGCCCTGGAGCCGGCCCGGGACTGGGGCGCCTCGGCCGCCATCCCGTTCTTCGGGGGGCTAACCAGCACCGACCGGGTCGCCACGCTGCAGGACCCGCTGCCCGACACCACCTGGATCTACGAGCTCGACCGGGCGCGCAACACGGTGACCTTCGTCGCCGGGCACAGCGACTTCTCGGTGGACCTCCCGGTCGAGCCCATGCTGGGCACGGTGGGTGTCGCCCCGCCTGGGGGAGAGGCGCGCAGCTCGCTGGTGCCCGAGCGCTTCGGCGGCAACATGGACACCCCGCAGATGCGGGCCGGCACCACCTGCTTCCTCGGGGTGAACGTCGAGGGCGCGCTGTTCTCCATGGGCGACGGGCACTACCGGCAGGGCGAGGGGGAGGCCTGCGGGACCGCCGTCGAGGGCGCCATGACCACCACGCTGATCGTGGAGCTGATCAAGGGCGGGGGACCCGCCTGGCCGCGCCTGGAGGACGACACCCACTGGATGACCGTCGGCTCCAGCCGCCCCCTCGAGGACGCGTGGCGGATCGGCCAGGTCGAGCTCGTGCGCTGGTTCGGCGAGCTGTACGGACTGTCCGCGATGGACGCCTACCAGCTGCTCTCGCAGATCACCGAGGTGCCGATCGCCAACGTGGTGGACGCGAACTACAGCGCCGTCGTCAAGGCGCGCAAGTCCCTGCTGCCCACGGCCTCGGCGTACGGCGGACTGCACGCGGACCTCCGGCAGCGCGCTGCCGGGCTGCTCTGACCCGATCCCGGAGACCAGGGAGACCTCATGGACCTGCAGCTGACCGGCGCCCGCGTGCTCGTCACCGGGGGCACCCGCGGCATCGGGCGGGCGACCGTCGAGGCGTTCGCCGACGAGGGCGCCGCCGTCGAGTTCTGCGCCCGCGACGCCGGGGAGATCGAGACGACCGAGAAGGCCCTGGCCGGCCGCGGCGCCGGTGTGCGCGGGGTGCAGCTCGACGTCCGCGACGGCCCGGCGCTGACCGCGTGGGTGGGGTCAGCGGCCGGCCGGCTGGGCGGGATCGACGCGGTCGTGGCGAACGTGAGCGCACTGGCGACCGAGGACACCGAGGAGAACTGGCGCACCTGCTTCGAGGTCGACCTGATGCACACCGTCCGCCTGGCGAAGGCGGCCCTGCCGCACCTCGAGGCGAGCGACAACGGGTCGATCGTGGCCGTCTCGAGCGTCTCCGGGCGGGAGTCGGACGTGGTGTCCGGCCCGTACGGGACGATGAAGACGGCGATCGTCGGCTACGTCTCCGGGCTGGCGTTCCAGCTGGCCGGCCGGGGCGTGCGGGCGAACGTCGTCTCCCCGGGGAACACCTACTTCCCGGACGGGTTCTGGTCCGCCGTCGAGCGGAACGCCCCGGACGTGTTCGCGTCGGCGCTGGCGCTGAATCCCACCGGCCGGATGGGGACGCCGGAGGAGATGGCGAAGGCCGTCGTCTTCCTGTCGAGCCCGGTGTCCAGCTTCACGACCGGCACGCACCTGGTCGTCGACGGCGCACTCACCCGCGGCATCCAGCTCTGACGCAGCGGGGTCCGCGGCGACCGGGATCGCCGCGGTCAGCCCGGGTCGTGGGCTCCGTCCGGGGAGGCGACGTGGACCGTCCGTCGGGTCTCGTACCAGGTCGCGCCGACCGGCTCCCCGGCCATGTTCCAGCTCCAGGAGACGTGCGGGGTGATCCGCAGGAACAGACCGGGACCCACCATCCCGACCCGCTCCACCGGGCCGTCGGCCACGCCGTAGACCCTGATCCCGCGCGCGACGAACGGGTCGAGGGAGGGGAGGTCGTCCACCACCAGCGCGACCTTCCGGCGTCCGGCCAGCACGTTGGCGATCTTGCGGGTCCGCAGGACGCTCCCCCCGGAGCCGCCGACCCAGAAGTGGGCTCCGTCGAACTCAACGGCGACCGGCACGACGTCGGGCTGGTCGTCCTCGCCCGACGTCGCCAGCCGGGCGATCCCGTGGGAGCGCAGGAACTCCAGCTCGTCGGCCGCGAAGGTCACCTGGTCACCAGCCGCGGGCGCGCCACTCGCCGAGGTGCGGGCGCTCTGCGCCGAGCGTGGTGTCCTTCCCGTGCCCCGGGTACACCCAGGTGTCGTCGGGGAGGGCGTCGAACAACCGGGCCTGGACGTCGTCGATCAGGCTGGTGAACCGGGCCGCGTCCTGCTGGGTGTTGCCGACACCGCCGGGGAACAGGCTGTCGCCGGTGAACACGTGCGTGCCCGCGCCCTCGGGCCCGCGCCAGACCAGCGCGATCGACCCGGGGGTGTGACCGCGCAGGTGCACGACCTCCAGCGTCTGGTCGCCCACCGCCACGGTGTCCCCGTGCTCGACGGTCCGGGTCACCGGGACCGGGAGGTCCCCGGCGTCGGCCGGGTGCGCGATCGTCTCCGCGCCGGTGGCCGACACCACCTCCGGCAGGGCGCGGTGGTGGTCCCAGTGGCCGTGCGTGGTGACCACGGCGCGCAGGTCGGCGCCCTCGATGAGCGCGAGCAGCGCCGCGGGCTCCGCCGCGGCGTCGACGAGCACCGACTGGCCGGTGCCGGGCCCGGTGCCGGTGTCGGTGAGCAGGTAGGCGTTGTTCGCCATCTCGCTGACCGCCAGCTTGCGGATGGTCAGCCCGGGCAGCGCCCGCACGTCCGCCGGGCCGCCGACCGTGACGTCGCCGGTGTAGGTCTGCGCGCTCATCCCGCTCCCAACTGGAACTGTCGGTGGCCCCGGATAGGTTCGTCGCATGGACGGTAGTGCAGCGCCCGGGTCCACCTCCCTGCACGACCCCGGGGTGGTCGGGCTGCCCGCCACCGAGATCGCGGCCCGGGTGCGCGCCGGCGAGCTGTCCGCCGTCGAGGTCGTCCGGGCGCACCTGCGCCACCTCGCCGCGGCCGACGCGCGCCTCGGCGCGTTCCGCGTGGTCCGCACCGAGGCCGCCCTGGCCGAGGCGGCCGAGGTCGACGCCTCCCCGCGGCGCGACCGGCTGCCGCTGGCCGGCGTGCCCATCGCGGTGAAGGACAACGTCGCCGTGGCCGGGGAGGTGGTCACCGACGGGTCCCGCGCCCACTCCCCGGCGCCCGCTCCCACCGACCACCCCGTGGTGGCCCGGCTGCGGGCGGCCGGTGCCGTGGTCGTCGGGATCACCCGGGTGCCCGAGCTGTGCCTGTACTCGGCCACCGACGGTCCGGGCACCGTCACCCGCAACCCCTGGGACACCGCGCGCTCGTCCGCCGGGTCCTCGGGCGGCAGCGCGGCCGCGGTCGCGGCGGGCATAGTGCCGCTGGCCCAGGGCAACGACGGGATGGGGTCGCTGCGGCTGCCCGCGGCCGCCTGCGGCCTGGTCACGCTGAAACCCGGGTCGGGCGTCGTCCCGGCGTCCATCGGGGCCGACAGCTGGTCGGGGATGGCGGAGAACGGCGTGCTGGCGACCACGGTGGCCGACCTGCGCGCCGGTTCCGCGGTGCTCGCCGGGGCGGAGCCGGGGCCGCCACCGGGCGAGGGGGCGCCGCTGCGCGTCGCGGTCTCCACCCGCTCCCCGCTGCCCGGGGTCCGGCTCGACGCCGCGGGGCGGGCCGCTGTCGACGCCGTGGTGGCCGAGCTGCGGTCCGCCGGGCACACCGTGGTCCACCGCGACCCCCCGGTCACCGCGGGCGCCGCCCTCGGCGCCGTCGCCCGCTGGCTGGCCGGCGCCGACGCCGACGCCGACGCGCTGGGCCTGGACCGGTCGGCGCTGGAGCCGCGCAGCCGCCGGCACGCGCAGCTGGGGCGCTGGGTCCGCCGGGCCGGGCTGGTCCGCCCGGGCGTGGCCGCCCTGTTCCGGTCCCGGATGGGCGAGTTCTTCGACCACGTCGACGTCCTGCTCACCCCGATCGTCACCGGTCTCCCCCTGCCGGCCCGGCCGTGGCACGAGCGCGGCCTGCTGGCCAACCTCACCGCCAACGCGCGCTGGGCGCCGTGGGCCGCCGCGTGGAACCTGTCCGGTCTCCCGGCCCTCGTGCTGCCGGCCGGTCCCGGTCGCGAGGGCCTGCCGACGGCGGTCCAGCTGGTCGGTCCGGCAGGCTCCGAGACGCGACTACTCTGGCTGGCCGGAGAGCTGGAGCGCCGGCTGCCCTGGCGCCGGCACGCCCCCGTGTTCGACCCCCGGGACCCGGTCGGCTGACGCGCCGTCCCGGGGGCACCGTCGTCACCGGGAGAGACGCAGCCGACACACCGGCGGGGGAGTGCACCCCACCGGGGAGGCGTTCTCCTCGGCGATGACCGACAGCGCGCGAGAGCACGGAGCACCGTCCCACCTCTGGCTCAGCCAGACCCGAACCACTGCGACCGACAGGGATCACATGGACCGGCTCGTCGTCCGCGGCGCCCGCGAGCACAACCTCAAGGACGTCCACCTCGACCTGCCCCGCGACGCGATGATCGTGTTCACGGGGCTCTCGGGCTCGGGCAAGTCGAGCCTCGCCTTCGACACGATCTTCGCCGAGGGCCAGCGCCGGTACGTCGAGTCGCTGTCGGCCTACGCCCGCCAGTTCCTCGGCCAGATGGACAAGCCGGACGTCGACTTCATCGAGGGGCTGTCCCCGGCGGTCTCGATCGACCAGAAGTCCACCAACCGCAACCCGCGGTCGACCGTCGGCACGATCACCGAGGTCTACGACTACCTGCGCCTGCTGTACGCCCGCGCCGGTCAGCCGCACTGCCCCAACTGCGGCAAGCCGATCTCCCGGCAGACGCCGCAGCAGATCGTCGACCAGGTGCTGGCCATGGCGGAGGGCACCAAGTTCCAGGTGCTCGCCCCCGTCGTCCGGGCACGCAAGGGCGAGTACGTCGACCTGTTCAGCTCGCTGCAGACCCAGGGGTTCTCCCGGGTCCGGGTCGACGGCACCGTGCACCCGCTGACCGAGCCGCCGAAGCTGAAGAAGCAGGAGAAGCACACGATCGAGGTGATCGTCGACCGGCTCACCGTGAAGGAGAGCGCGAAGCGGCGGCTCACCGACTCGGTCGAGACCGCGCTGGGGCTGGCCGGCGGGCTGGTCGTGCTGGACTTCGTCGACCTGCCCGAGGACGACCCGCACCGCGAGCGCACCTTCTCCGAGCACCTCGCCTGCATCGACGACGGGCTGTCCTTCGAGGCGCTCGAGCCGCGGTCCTTCTCCTTCAACTCGCCGTTCGGCGCGTGCGCGGAGTGCACCGGCATCGGCACCCGCAAGGAGGTCGACCCGGACCTCGTCATCCCGGACCCGACCAAGAGCCTGGCCGACGGCGCGGTCGCGCCGTGGGCCGGGTCGATGAGCAACGAGTACTTCCTCCGGCTGCTCAGCGGCCTGGCGGACATGCTCGGCTTCTCCATGCAGGACCCGTGGGAGAAGCTGCCCGCCCGGGTGCAGAAGGCCGTCCTGCACGGCTCGCCCGACCAGGTGCACGTCCGCTACAAGAACCGCTACGGCCGCGAGCGCAGCTACTACGCCGCCTTCGAGGGCGTGCTGCCCTTCCTCGAGCGCCGGCACGAGGACACCGACAGCGACTTCATGCGGGACAAGTACGAGGGCTACATGCGCGACGTGCCGTGCCCCGTCTGCCACGGCACCCGGCTCAAGCCGGAGATCCTCGCGGTCAAGCTCAACAGCCGGTCGATCGCGGAGGTCACCAACCTCTCCATCGGCGAGGCGTCGCAGTGGCTGGGCGCGCTGGAGCTCGGGGAGCGGGAGAAGGCGATCGCCGACCGCGTGCTCCGGGAGATCCAGGCCCGGCTGTCCTTCCTCGTCGACGTCGGCCTGGACTACCTGTCCCTGGACCGCCCGGCGGCCACCCTCGCCGGCGGCGAGGCGCAGCGGATCCGGCTGGCCACCCAGATCGGCTCCGGGCTGGTCGGCGTCCTGTACGTGCTCGACGAGCCGTCGATCGGGCTGCACCAGCGGGACAACGTCCGGCTGATCGAGACCCTGGTCCGGCTGCGCGACATGGGCAACACCCTGATCGTCGTCGAGCACGACGAGGACACGATCAAGCACGCCGACTGGATCGTGGACATCGGTCCCGGTGCCGGCGAGCACGGCGGTGAGGTGGTGGTCAGCGGCACCTACCAGGACCTGCTGGCCAGCGAGCGGTCGCTCACCGGGCAGTACCTGTCCGGCCGCCGGGAGATCACCATCCCGGCGAACCGCCGGGAGCCCGCCCCGGGCAAGGAGCTGGTGGTCAAGGGCGCCCGCGAGAACACCCTGCGCGGGATCGACGTCGCCTTCCCGCTCGGCTGCCTGGTGGCGGTGACCGGGGTCTCCGGCTCCGGCAAGTCCAGCCTGGTCAACGACATCCTCTACACGACGCTGGCCAACGAGCTGAACCGCGCCCGCATGGTGCCCGGCCGGCACCGGACCATCACCGGTCTCGACCAGCTGGACAAGGTGGTCGGGGTCGACCAGTCGCCGATCGGCCGCACCCCGCGGTCCAACCCGGCCACGTACACCGGCGTCTGGGACCACGTCCGCAAGCTGTTCGCCAGCACCACCGAGGCCAAGATGCGGGGCTACCAGCCCGGCCGCTTCTCCTTCAACGTTAAGGGCGGCCGCTGCGAGGCGTGCTCCGGCGACGGCACGCTGAAGATCGAGATGAACTTCCTCCCCGACGTGTACGTCCCCTGCGAGGTGTGCAAGGGCGCCCGGTTCAACCGGGAGACCCTCGAGGTGCACTACAAGGGCAAGACGGTCGCCGAGGTCCTCGACATGCCGATCGAGGAAGCCGCCGACTTCTTCGAGGCCATCCCGGCGATCTCCCGGCACCTGCGCACGCTCACCGACGTGGGCCTGGGCTACGTGCGGCTCGGCCAGCCGGCCACCACGCTCTCCGGCGGGGAGGCGCAGCGGGTGAAGCTCGCCAGCGAGCTGCAGAAGCGGTCCAACGGACGCACCATCTACGTCCTCGACGAGCCCACCACCGGACTGCACTTCGAGGACATCCGCAAGCTGCTGCTGGTCATCCAAGGCCTGGTCGACAAGGGCAACTCGGTCATCGTGATCGAGCACAACCTCGACGTGATCAAGAGCGCCGACTGGATCATCGACATGGGTCCCGAAGGCGGCTTCCGCGGGGGCCAGGTCGTGGCCGAGGGGCCGCCCGAGTTCGTCGCGACGGTGCCCGAGAGCCACACCGGCCGGTTCCTGGCGACCATCCTGGACCCGGAGGCGGTGGCCGCGGCCGCTGCCCCGAAGAAGCGGGCCCGCAAGAAGGCCAGCTGACGTCCGCCCTCCCGGGCCGGGACCGGCCCGGGAGGGCAGCCGTCGGCGGCGGGTGGATCGGCGACCGGCGGTGCCGCCCGCGGACGGCCGGCGCGGGGCGGACGGCCGTCGTCCACGGGCGTTCTGCTGGGCGTTCCCGCAGGGCGGGACGGGTCCGCCGGACTGTCGGCGTGTCGACCTAATCTGGTGACATGCCCGACCCCTCCACGTATCGGCCCG
Organism: Modestobacter sp. I12A-02662; assembly: GCF_041028325.1. Taxonomy (NCBI): domain Bacteria; kingdom Bacillati; phylum Actinomycetota; class Actinomycetes; order Geodermatophilales; family Geodermatophilaceae; genus Modestobacter; species Modestobacter sp. I12A-02662. The sequence goes on from NZ_JABGDE010000008.1 coordinate 200,074, forward strand.
CGGTCGGCAGCATCCCGGAGTGCCCCGGGGTCTACAGGTTCCGCGACCCTGCCGGCCGGGTCATCTACGTCGGCAAGGCCAAGAGCCTCCGGCAGCGGCTCAACAGCTACTTCGCCGACGTCGCCGGCCTGCACCCGCGCACCCGGCAGATGGTCACCACGGCCGCGTCCGTCGAGTGGACCATCGTCGGCACCGAGGTCGAGGCACTCCAGCTCGAGTACAACTGGATCAAGGAGTTCGACCCGCGCTTCAACGTCCGCTACCGCGACGACAAGAGCTATCCGTCGCTGGCCGTGACGCTGAACGAGGAGTACCCGCGGCTGCAGGTGATGCGCGGGCCGAAGAAGAAGGGCGTCCGGTACTTCGGGCCCTACGCGCACGCCTGGGCGATCCGGGAGACGCTGGACACGCTCACCCGGGTCTTCCCGGCCCGCACCTGCTCCAACGGCGTCTTCAAGCGGGCGAGCCAGATCGGCCGCCCCTGCCTGCTCGGGTACATCGGCAAGTGCGCCGCGCCCTGCGTCGGCCGGGTCAGCGCCGAGGAGCACCGGGAGATCGTCGACGACTTCTGCGACTTCATGGCCGGCCGGACCGACTCGATGGTCAAGCGGCTCGAGCGGGAGATGGCCGAGGCCGCCGAGGCGATGGAGTACGAGAAGGCCGCCCGGCTGCGCGACGACCTCGGCGCCCTCAAACGGGCCATGGAGAAGCAGGCCGTCGTCCTCGGGGACGGCACCGACGCCGACGTCGTCGCCTTCGCGCAGGACGAGCTGGAGGCCGCCGTGCAGGTCTTCCACGTGCGCGGCGGGCGGGTCCGCGGTCAGCGCGGCTGGATCATCGACAAGGTCGAGGAGATCACCACCGGCCAGCTCGTCGAGCAGTTCCTGCTGCAGGTGTACGGCGGGGTCGACGAGCAGACCGGCGTGGGGGAGGCCGGCGAGGCGGTGCCGCGCGAGGTGCTCGTGCCCGAGCTCCCGGACGACGCCGACGTCTACGCCGAGCTGCTCAGCGAGCTGCGCGGCTCCCGGGTGTCCCTCCGGGTGCCCCAGCGCGGCGACAAGCGCAACCTCATGGAGACCGTCGAGCGCAACGCCAAAGAGGCCTTCGCGCGGCACCGGGTGAAGCGGGCCAGCGACCTCACCGCCCGCTCCCTGGCGCTCGCCGAGATCCAGGAGGCGCTCGACCTGCCCGAGGCGCCGCTGCGGATCGAGTGCATCGACATCTCGCACGTCCAGGGCACCAACGTCGTGGCCAGCATGGTCGTGTTCGAGGACGGCCTGGCCAAGAAGTCCGACTACCGGCGGTTCTCCGTCGCGCAGGGCACCGACGACACCGCGGCGATGGCCGAGGTGGTCCGCCGGCGGTTCGCCCGCCACCTCAAGGAGGAGGCCGACCGCCGGGACGACCAGGGCATCGCCGCCGAGGAGGGCCGGCCGCGCAGGTTCGCCTACCCGCCGAACCTGCTGGTCGTCGACGGCGGGGCGCCGCAGGTGGCCGCCGCGAGCCGGTCGCTGGCCGAGCTCGGCATCATCGACGTCGCGGTGTGCGGCCTGGCCAAGCGCATGGAGGAGGTGTGGCTGCCCGACGACCCCGACCCGTTGATCCTGCCGCGCACCTCCGAGGCGCTGTACCTGCTGCAGCGGGTCCGGGACGAGGCCCACCGGTTCGCGATCACCTACCACCGGCAGCGACGATCCACCACGATGCTGGTCTCGCTGTTGGACGACGTCCCGGGGCTCGGCGAGACCCGGCGGAAGGCGCTGATGAAGCAGTTCGGCTCGCTCAAACGGCTGCGGGCGGCCACGGTCGAGGAGCTCACCGCGGTGCCCGGGATCGGCCGGCGCACCGCGGAGGCGGTGCTCGCCGCCGTCGCCGAGCCGGGGGCGCCGCCCGCCGAGCCCGACCCCGACGTCGAGGGCGCCGGCCCGGACGACGAGGCGCTGCCCTCCGCCGCGCAGGAGCGGCCGGTCCACGGGCCCGCCGCGGGCGAGATGGCCGAGGTCGGCCGGGTCCGGCCGGCCGCCGGGGCGGGCGCGTGAGCGCGCTCGGGTCGCCGCCCTCCGGAGGAGGGCCTGCGGGGGAGCACCGTGCGGCCGAGGGGCCGCCGGCGGGACCGCAGAGCGACGTGCCGCCGTCGCTGGACGGCAGCACCACCGAGTTGCCACCGCTGGACGTCGTGGTGGTGACCGGGCTGTCCGGTGCCGGCAAGAACAGCGCCGGCCGGGTGCTGGAGGACCTCGGGTTCTTCGTCGTCGACAACCTCCCGCCTGCCCTGCTGCAGCCGATGGTCGAGCTGGGCGCCCGCGGCGACCTGCGCCGCTTCGCCGCCGTCGTCGACGTGCGCAGCCGTGCGTTCTCCAGCGACCTGCAGGAGGCGATCCGGCTGCTCGCCGGGGCCGGGCACCGGCCGCGGGTGGTGTACGTGCACGCCCGCAACGAGGTGCTGATCCGCCGGTACGAGTCGGTGCGCCGCGAGCACCCGCTGCAGGGCAGCGGCCGGCTGATCGACGGGATCGACGCCGAACGGGAGCTGCTCACCGGCATCGCCGGGGAGGCCGACCTCTGGATCGACACCAGCGACCTCAACGTGCACCAGCTGCGGGACACCCTGGAGTCCGCGTTCGTCGAGCACGGGGCACCCCCGCAGGTCGTCGCCACGGTGCTGAGCTTCGGGTTCAAGTACGGCCTGCCGCTGGACGCCGACCTCGTGGTCGACGCCCGCTTCCTGCCGAACCCGCACTGGGTGCCCGAGCTGCGGCCGATGACCGGCCGGGACGCCGAGGTGCGCGACTACGTGCTGGCCCAGGACTCCGCCGAGCCGTTCCTGGACGGGTACATGGAGGTGCTCCGGCTGCTCCTGCCCGGGTACCAGCGGGAGGGCAAGCGCTACCTGACCCTCGCGGTGGGCTGCACCGGCGGCAAGCACCGCAGCGTCGCCATCGCCGAGGAGTTCGCCCGCCGGCTGTCCGCCGAGGGCGTGCCCGCGACCGCCCGCCACCGCGACCTGGGGCGCGAGTAGTGGCCGGCCCGCCCCTCAGGGTGGTCGCCCTCGGAGGCGGCCACGGCCTGGCAGCCGCCCTGGGCGCCTGGCGTCAGCTCACCCCCGACGTGACCGCGGTGGTCACGGTCGCCGACGACGGCGGGTCCTCCGGTCGCATCCGGCGGGAGATGCCGGTCCTGCCGCCGGGTGACCTCCGCATGGCGCTGGCAGCGCTGGCCGGGGACGCCCCGCGGACCCAGGAGATGGTGCGGCTGATGCAGCACCGGTTCGGCGGCGAGGGTGTGCTGGCCGGGCACCCGGTGGGCAACCTCGTGCTGACCGGTCTCACGGAGATGTACGGCGGGGACAGCGTTCGCGCCCTCCAGGTGGTGGAGGACCTGCTCGGCGCCACCGGCCGGGTGCTGCCGATGGCCGAGGTGCCGCTGGACCTGGTCGCGACGGTGACCAGCGTCGATCCCGACGACCCGCAGGAGACCCGCCGGATCCGCGGGCAGGTCGCGATCGCCTCCACGCCCGGCCACGTCACCGAGATCCAGGTGTCCCCGGCCGACCCGCCGGTGCCCGACGCCGTGCTCGAGGCGATCGCCGCGGCCGACGTCATCAGCCTGGGCCCGGGCTCCTGGTACACCTCGGTGCTGCCGCACCTGCTGATCCCGCGACTGCGCAAGGCACTGGAGGTCAGCCCGGCCCGGGTGGTCGTCGTGCTGAACCTGGAGCCGCAGGTGGGGGAGACCGACGGCTTCTCGCCGGAGGAGCACCTGCGCGTCCTGCTGGCCCATCTGGGGAGCGTGTCGCTCCACACCGTGATCGCGGATGCGGCTGCGGTTGTTGACCGGCGTGGTCTCCTGTCTGCTGTGCAGGGATGTGGGGCGGAGCTGGTGCTCGCACCGGTCGCCGCGCCCGACAGCGCACCACGGCACGAACCCTCCCGGCTCGCCGCCGCACTGGCCTCCGTGGTCGGTGCGCGGTGACCGGCGGGGGAGGGCCCCGGCACGACCGGGGCACGGCCGGCACACAGGGGGAGAGGAACAACCGTTGAGGGCGATGGCTGGGGACACGAGAGCAGGTCGCGGCGGGCGCGCAGGGAGGTGGACGTCGTGGCGATGACGGCGATGGTCAAGGACGAGCTCTCCCGCGTGGAGTGCACCAAGACGTCCGAGCGCAAGGCCGAGGTGACGGCGCTGCTCCGGTTCTCCGGGGGGCTGCACATCGTCGGCGGCCGCGTGGTCATCGAGGCGGAGCTGGACACCGGCTCGGTCGCCCGGCGCCTGCGCCGGGACATCAGCGAGGTCTACGGCTACACCAGCGGGGTCAGCGTCCTGGCCGGCGGCAACATCCGCCGCGGCGTGCGGTACCTGGTGCGGATCGCCAAGCACGGCGAGGGACTGGCCCGGCAGACCGGCCTGGTCGACCAGCGGGGCCGCCCGGTGCGGGGCCTGCCGCCGTCCGTGGTGTCGGGCAGCATCGGCGACGCCGAGGCCGCCTGGCGGGGTGCCTTCCTGGCGCACGGCTCGCTGACCGAGCCGGGGCGGTCGTCGTCCCTCGAGGTGACCTGCCCGGGCCCGGAGGCCGCGATGGCGCTGGTCGGCGCGGCCCGGCGGCTGGGCATCGGCGCGAAGGCACGCGAGGTGCGCGGCACCGACCGCGTGGTGGTGCGGGACGGCGACGCGATCAGCGCGCTGCTCACCCGGATGGGCGCGCACGACGCCGTCATGGCCTGGGAGGAGCGGCGGATGCGCCGGGAGGTCCGCGCCACCGCCAACCGGCTGGCCAACTTCGACGACGCCAACCTGCGCCGCTCGGCGCGGGCGGCGGTGGCGGCGAGCGCCCGGGTGGAGCGCGCGCTGGAGATCCTCGGCGACGACGCTCCCGAGCACCTGCTGATCGCCGGCCGGCTGCGGCTGGAGCACGGCCAGGCCTCGCTCGAGGAGCTCGGCCAGCGGGCCGATCCGCCGATGACCAAGGACGCGGTGGCCGGCCGGATAAGGCGTCTGCTGGCCATGGCGGACAAGCGGGCCAAGGACCTCGGCATCCCCGACACGGAGTCCGTCGTCACCGACGACATGCTGGCGCAGTGACCCGACCGGTCCCCGCCACCGGCGCCCCCGGAGGCGAGGACCGGCCGGTCGGGTGCCACGGTGCGGGCCGATAGGCTCTGGGCGCGATGTGGCCGCGCACACGCGTGGTCGACGCTGCGGCCGGGCCACCCGGGTCCGGTTGCGCGACACGGTCTGGGAGGTCCGCAGTGACGGTACGGGTCGGGATCAACGGGTTCGGTCGGATCGGCCGCAACTTCTATCGGGCAGTGGCCGCCAGCGGCGCGGACGTCGAGATCGTGGCGGTCAACGACCTCACCACCCCCGAGGCTCTGGCGCACCTGCTGAAGTACGACAGCATCCTGGGCAAGTTCCCCGAGGAGGTCTCCGCCGTCGGGGACGGCATCAAGGTCGGCGGTGCCACCCTCAAGGTGCTGGCCGAGCGTGACCCGGGGAACCTGCCGTGGGGCGAGCTCGGCGTGGACGTCGTCGTGGAGTCCACCGGCTTCTTCACCAAGGCCGATGACGCGCGCAAGCACGTCGACTCCGGGGGCGCGAAGAAGGTCGTCATCTCCGCGCCCGCCACCGGCGACGACCTGACGATCGTCATGGGCGTCAACGACGACCTGTACGACGGTTCCCAGACCATCATCAGCAACGCGTCCTGCACCACGAACTGCCTGGCCCCGCTGGCCAAGGTGCTCAACGACGCGTTCGGCATCGAGCGCGGCCTGATGACCACGATCCACGCCTACACCGCCGACCAGAACCTGCAGGACGGCCCGCACAAGGACCTCCGCCGGGCCCGCGCCGCCGCGCTCAACATGGTGCCGACCTCCACCGGTGCCGCCAAGGCCATCGGCCTGGTGCTGCCGGACCTGAAGGGCAAGCTCGACGGCTACGCCATCCGCGTGCCCGTGCCCACGGGCTCGGCCACGGACCTCACCGTCCAGCTGAGCCGTGAGGCCTCGGCCGAGGACATCGACGCCGCCTACCGCGAGGCCGCCGCGGGCCCGCTCGGCAAGTACCTCACCTACACCGACGCGCCGATCGTCTCCTCCGACATCGTCACCGACCCGTCGTCGTGCATCTACGACGCCAAGCTCACCAAGGTGTTCGGCCCGATGGCGAAGGTGCTCGGCTGGTACGACAACGAGTGGGGCTACTCCAACCGCCTCGTCGACTCCGTCGTGCTGGTCGGCAGCAAGCTCCAGTGATGCGGTCCGTCGACGAGCTCATCGCCGACGGGGTCGCGGGTCGGCGCGTCCTGGTGCGCGCCGACCTGAACGTCCCCCTGGACAAGGCCCGGCTCCGCGAGGGCGCGGCCGCGATCACCGACGACGGCCGGATCCGGGCGAGCGTGCCCACGATCCAGGCGCTGCGGGAGGCCGGCGCCCGGGTCGTCGTGGCCGCGCACCTGGGCCGTCCCGCGGGTGAGCCGGACCCGCAGTACTCCCTCGCGCCGGTGGCCGCGCGCCTGGGCGAGCTGCTGGGCACCGACGTCCCGCTGGCGGCCGACGTCGCCGGGCCGGACGCCACCGGCCGGGCGGCGGAGCTCGCCGACGGGGGCGTGCTGCTGCTGGAGAACGTCCGCTTCGAGGCGGCGGAGACCAGCAAGGACGACGCCGTCCGCGGGGAGCTCGCCGACCGGCTGGCCGGGCTGGCCGACCTCTACGTCGACGACGCCTTCGGCGCGGTCCACCGCAAGCACGCCTCGGTGTACGACATCGCCCAGCGCCTCCCGCACGCCGCCGGGCGGCTGGTCGCGCGGGAGCTGGAGGTGCTGACCCGGCTCACCGAGAGCCCGGAACGGCCCTACGTCGTGGTGCTCGGCGGCTCCAAGGTGAGCGACAAGCTCGCCGTCATCGAGGCGCTGCTGCCGAAGGTCGACACCCTGCTGGTGGGCGGCGGGATGTGCTTCACGTTCCTGGCCGCCCAGGGGCACGGCGTCGGGAAGTCGCTGCTGGAGGCCGACCAGGTCGACACCTGCCGACGGCTGCTGGCCGAGGCGGGGAACCGCATCGTGCTGCCGCTCGACGTCGTGTGCGCGCCGGAGTTCAGCGCCGACGCCGAGACCACCGTGGTCCCGGTGGAGGGGATCCCGGACGGGCAGATGGGTCTCGACGTGGGCCCGCGCACCGTGGAGCTGTTCGGTTCCGCGCTCGGGGACGCGCGCACCGTGTTCTGGAACGGGCCGATGGGCGTCTTCGAGCTGGCCCCCTTCCAGGCCGGCACCCGCGGGATCGCGCAGGCGGTCGCCGCGGTCGACGGGCTGTCGGTGGTCGGCGGGGGCGACTCCGCCGCCGCCGTCCGGCAGCTCGGCCTCGACGAGGCTGCGTACGGGCACATCAGCACCGGGGGCGGCGCGTCCCTGGAGTACCTCGAGGGCCGGCAGCTGCCGGGTCTCGCGGCGCTCGCCGACTGAGGGGATGGCGATGGCACGCACGAGGAACACCCCGGCGGTCCGCGAGGGGCGCCGTCCGCTCATCGCGGGCAACTGGAAGATGAACCTGACCCACCTCGAGGCCATCGGGCTGGTCCAGAAGCTGGCGTTCTCGCTCACCGAGGTCCAGCTCGAGGCCGCCGAGGTGGTCGTGCTCCCGCCGTTCACCGCGCTGCGCAGCGTCCAGACGCTGGTCGCGGGGGACAAGCTGGGGATCGGGTACGGCGCGCAGGACCTCTCGGCGCAGGACTCCGGTGCCTACACCGGCGAGGTCAGCGGGGTGATGCTGGCGGCGCTGGCCTGCCAGTACGTCGTCGTCGGTCACTCGGAGCGGCGCACGCTGCACGCCGAGGACGACGCCGTCGTCGCGGCCAAGGTGCAGGCCGCGCTGCGGCACGGGCTCACCCCGCTGCTCTGCGTGGGCGAGGGGCTCGACGTCCGGCGGGCCGGCGCGCACGTCGCGCACTGCACCGGCCAGCTCGACGCGGCCCTGGCCGGGCTGACCGCCGAGCAGCTCGGCGGCCTGGTGGTCGCCTACGAGCCGGTGTGGGCCATCGGCACCGGTGAGGTGGCCACCCCGGACGACGCGCAGGAGGTCTGCGCGGCACTCCGGGCGCGGCTCGCCGAGAGCTTCGGCCCGGGGACGGCGGCGGGCGTCCGTATCCTCTACGGCGGGTCGGTGAAGGCCGGTAGCGCGGCCGGCATCCTCGCCGGGCCGGACGTCGACGGAGCGCTCGTCGGCGGTGCCAGCCTGGACGCCGACGAGTTCGCATCGATCTGTCGACACGCCGCCGACGGGGGCTGACCGCCGCCGGCACTGACCGGGCGGAGCAGCACCACGGTGATCCACCGCACTGACCGACGGCCGGCCGGCCGCCGTCCCCTCCGGGGCGCGCACCGGCCGGCCGTCGTGCTGTCCCTCCTGCTCGTCCTCGGGCTGCTGGCCGGCTGCGGCAGCGGCAACAGCGGCGTGGCCGGGGTGCCAACCCTCACCGGGGAGGCCGGCGCGGGGGTCGACGGGGTGCGCGCCCCGTCGGACGCGACCGGCGGCACGCTCCGGCTGGTGACCGGCGAGGTGGACAGCCTGGACCCGCAGCGCTCCTACGTGCCCGGTGTCTGGAACCTGATGCGGCTGTACGTCCGCACGTTGGTGACCTACTCGAGCGAGCCGGGGCGGACCGACGAGCTGGTCCCCGACCTCGCCACCGACCTGGGCACCACACCCGACGGCGGGCGGACCTGGACCTGGACGCTCAAGGACGGCGTCCGCTTCGAGAACGGCCAGCCCATCACCTCCCGGGACGTCAAGTACGGCATCGAGCGGTCCTTCGCCTCCGACGTCGTGGTGGGCGGCCCCAGCTACGTCGTCGACCTGCTCGACGACCCGGCCAACCCCTACGCGGGTCCCTACCAGGACGAGACCCCGGACAGGCTCGGCCTCGGCTCGATCGCCACGCCCGACGACCGGACGATCACCTTCACGCTGACCACCCCCGCTCTGGACTTCCCGTTCGTGATGGCGCTGCCCTCCAGCAGCCCGGTGCCGGTCGGCGAGCAGGCCGCCGGCGCCTACGGGGCCGACCCGGTGTCGTCGGGGCCGTACACGGTCACCTCCGTCGATCCCCGGGCCGGCATCCGGCTGGAGCGCAACCCGGAGTGGGACCCGGCGACCGACGAGGTGCGCACCGCGCTGCCCGACGCGGTCGTCGTCCGCACCGGCATGTCCGGCCTGGCCCGCGACCAGGCGCTGCTGGCCGGCTCGGCCGACATCGACGTGTCCGGCAGCGGGGTGCAGCAGACCATCACCACCGGCCGGCTGGACGACGAGCAGGTCGCCGCCCGCGTCGACGACGTGACCACCGGCTCGGTGCGGCTGCTCGCGCTGCCGACGACCGTGGCCCCGATGGACAACGCCGACTGCCGGGCCGCGGTGGCCGCCGTCGTCGACCGGGCCGCGGTCCAGGAGAGCCTCGGCGGCGCGACCAGCGCGGTCCGGACCGCCCGGCTCTGGCCCCGCGCGCTCGACGGGGGGCCCGAGCAGACCGATCCGCGGCCGGACCTCGACGCCGCCCGGGAGGCGCTGGCGCGGTGCGGCCGTCCCGACGGGTTCAGCACGGTGTTCGCCGTCCCCGATGCCACGGGCGCCGTCGCCCTGGCGGACACCGTGTCCGGGGCACTCGCCGAGGTCGGCATCACGGCGGACGTGCGGCGGCTGGACCCGACCACGTACTACGCCACCGACGTCGGCAACCCCGAGTCGGTCACCGCGAACGGCTACGGCATCGTGCTGGCCACCTGGACGGCGGACTTCCCGACCCCGGCGTCGTTCCTGGTGCCGCTGGTCGACGGGCGGTCCATCCGCACGGTGGGCAACACCAACTACGCCCACCTCGGCGTCCCGGAGATCAACGCCCTGGTCGACACCGCCCGCGCGGCCGCGGAGCCGGCGGCCGCCGACGAGGCCTGGCAGCAGGTGGTCGGCGCGGTGGAGGAGACCGGCGTGTACGTGCCGCTGGCCACCAACAAGGTCCAGCTGCTGAGCGGGCAACGGCTGCGCAACGGCGTGGTCATGCAGCCCTACGGGGGCTACGACGTGGCCACTGCCGGCGTCGGCTGACAGCCGCAGGGAGCATCGCAGGGAGCGCCAGCGACCGGGGGCGCGGAAGCCGACGGGCGACGGGCGACAGGGTGGGCTGACGGGTCGGCCCGACGAGTCGGTCGCGGGGGACGCCACCGGCGGTCGGCTAGGCTGGAACGTCGAGAGGCCGGCTCCCCGGCCCGAGCAGTGTCCGCCGTCAGTCCCGCCCGTCAGGGTGCCTGCCGTCACCCGTGCCCACGGGACAGGAGAAATCGCATGGAGCTGGTCCTCAACGTGCTGCTGGTGCTCACCAGCATCGTGCTCGTGGTGCTCATCCTGCTGCACCGCGGCAAGGGCGGTGGGCTGTCCTCGATGTTCGGTGGCGCGGTCTCCTCGCAGCTGTCGGGCAGCTCGGTGGTGGAGAAGAACCTCAACCGGATGACCGTCTTCGCCGGCCTGGTCTGGACCGTCTGCATCGTCGCGCTCGGCATCCTCATCAAGGCCGGTTGACCTGGCCGTTCCGCGGAACGGCCGGGCTGAGAACCGCAGTTCTTCCGGACGCTTGCGAGCCGATACAGACGGTGTTCGCATCGTGACCTGAGTCCGGCCGGGGAGGCCCTAGACTGCCCGGGCGGTGATCAACTCGGTGCCGCGTCGAGGCGACGATCAGGGGGCCGCTCGTGGCTGGTGGGAACGCGATCCGGGGCAGTCGGGTCGGTGCGGGGCCGATGGGGGAGGCCGAGCGGGGCGAGGCCGCGCCGCGCCGGCGGGTCGGCTTCTGGTGCGCGAACGGACACGAGTCCCGGATAGCCTTCGCGGCCGACGTCGAGCTGCCGGAGACCTGGGACTGCCCGCGGTGTGGCCTCCCGGCCGGCCTCGACGAGCAGAACCCGCCGCCGGCACCGCGCACGGAGCCCTACAAGACGCATCTGGCCTACGTCCGCGAGCGGCGCAGCGACGCTGACGGTGACGCACTCCTCGAGGAGGCGCTGTCCCGGTTGCGGGCCCGCCGCGGCGCATGATCGACCGATGGCCGGCCACCCCGAGGGTGGCCGGCCATCGTCGTGTCCGGGGTCTCTCCCTCAGGCGCGCGGCAGCCTGCTCGCGGCGGCCTCGTCGAGCAGCCAGCGGGTGGCCCGGGTGCCCCGGGCGCCGGCGGCCGGCAGCTCCACCGGGGTCACGTCGCCCGACAGCGCCCGGGCCACCGCGTCGGCCTTCGCCTCGCCGCTGACCAGCAGCCACACCTCCTCGGCGGAGGTGATGGCCGGGAACCCGAGGCTGACCCGGGTGGGTGGCGGCTTGGGGCAGTCCCGGACGGCGACCACCGGCCGTTCGTCCCGCGCGGCCGGCGACCCCGGGAAGATCGACGCCACGTGCCCCTCCCCGCCCATGCCGAGCATCAGCACGTCGAAGCGGGGGAGTCGAAGGCCCCCGCTGCCCCCGGCCGCCTCCGCGCTCGCGGCGGACTCCTGCGGAGGGCCCGCCGGCCCGGGTGGCGTCGCCGCGGCCGCGAGCTGCTCGGTGTACCAGGCGGCGGCGTCCTCCGGCTCGTCGAAGCCGGCGTCCGAGGACGGCATGGGGTGCACCCGCTCCGGGTCCAGGCCCACCCGGTCGAGGAAGGCGGTGCGGGCGCCGGTCTCGTTGCGGTCGTCGGAGCCGGCCGGCAGGAACCGCTCGTCGCCCCACCACACGTCCACCTGCTGCCAGTCCACGACGGCGTGCTCGGGCTCCGCGGCGAGGTCGGCGACCCGCTCGAGGACGGCGGTGCCGATCCCCCCGCCGGTGAGCACCACCGACGCCGTCCCGTGCACGGCCTGGGCCGCCGCCAGCCGGGCCACCAACGCGGAGGCGACCACCCGCGCCAGGTGCTCGGCGTCCGGCTGGACGACCACGTCCGGCGTCTGGCCCTCGTGCCGGGGCCGGCCGTGGTCGGCGAGCGCCTCGTCGATCCGGTCCCCCGGGGACTGCTGGGTCATCGCCGCGTCGCCTCCCCGGCAGACGGCGCGTCCGCCGACTGCACGACCTGCTGCTCGTCGGAGTCGTCCCGGGGGTCGTCGTGCTCCCCGCTCTGGGCGACCTCGTCGGTGTCCGCCGAGGTGACCGGGACGGTCGGTGCCGGCCGGGCGGCGGCCGGGGTGGACGTCCGGCCGTCGCCGTCGTTGCCCGGCGCCGACTGGTCGGGGCGCATCGGGTCGTGCCAGATGTGGTCCCGGCTGGCGCTCCGCTCACTCAGTGCGGACATCCCGGTGACCGCCTCCAGCGCCTCGCTGTAGGGCTCGTCGGGGTCCAGCCGCCGCAGCTCCTCGCCGACCAGCTCGCCCAGCGTGCGCTCGGGCAGCGCCACCACGGCGTCGGGCCGGTAGGGCTGGCTGATCACCGCGCCGCCCTTGCGGTCGTCGTGCAGGCGCACCTCCTCGTCCTCGTCCAGTCGCAGGACCACCCCGGAGATGCCCGACGGACCAGGACTGCGCTCGCCCCGCACCACGGGGACGCTGCAGCCGCAGCGGGAGGACAGCCACCCGGCCACCAGCCGGGCGGTGGCGTTGCCGGGGTCGCCCTCGATCTGACCGCCCTCCACCCGGACCGGCTCGCCGCGCCGGCCGGAGACCGAGTCCAGGCTGGAGGCGAGGATGGCCCGCCAGGGCGTGCTGCGGGTCCAGGCGAGGTCGGTGTCGCCGGGGGCGTAGTCCCGCGCCCGCATCTGCAGCGCGGCCACCGGGTCGTCGGTCAGCGACGAGTCGGTGATCCGCCGGCCGGCGATCACCCCGAGGGCGTCGTGGGCGATGAGCTCCGGCGGCGACTCGTGCCACCAGGTGACGACCGGGGCGTCGGCGGCCAGCAGGGGCAGCACGACCGACTCGGCGTGCAGACCCAGCCGTCCGTACATGCGCATGACCACGGCCTCGCCGGGGCCCAGCCGGCCCCCGATCTGCACCTCGGCGTCCAGCCGCGGCATCGGGGCCTCCACCTGGCGGCGGACCACGACGAGCAGCCGGCACGGGTGCAGCTCGGCGGCCGCCGTCGCCGCCTGCTCGGCCTCGGCGACCCGGCGCTCGTCGGCGACGACGACCAGGGTCAGCGCGACGCCGCTCATCACCGCCCCGCCGGTGCGGCGCTGGGCGGCGAGTTCCTTGACCACCGCGGATCCGGTGGTGTCCCAGAGCGTGGTCACGGGGTCTCCTCGGGAGCGGGCACGGGGGAGGGGAGGGACGGGGTCACGGCCGGCGCCACTGACGTCCCTCGGCCTCGAGCATCGCGTCGGCGGCGCGCGGACCCCACTCGCCGGCCCGGTAGGGGTGCGGCGTGGTGCCGACCCAGAACTCCTCGAGCGGGTCGATGACCGCCCAGGAGGCCTCGACCTCGGCGTTGCGCGGGAAGAGGGTGGCGTCGCCGAGGAGGACGTCGAGCAGCAGGCGCTCGTAGGCCTCCGGGCTCGCCTCGGTGAACTGCTCGCCGTAGAGGAAGTCCATGGCGACGTCCCGGACCTCCATGACGCTGCCGGGCACCTTCGAGCCGAACTTGAGGGTCACCCCCTCGTCGGGCTGGACGCGGATCACGAGCTGGTTGTGGCCGAGCTCCTCGGTGTCGGTGGGCGCGAACGGCAGGTGCGGGGCGCGCTTGAACACCAGGGCGATCTCGGTGACCCGGCGTGGGAGCCGCTTGCCGGCGCGCAGGTAGAAGGGGACGCCGGCCCAGCGGCGGGTCTCCACCCCCAGCCGCACCGCGGCGTAGGTCTCGGTGCTGGACTCCGGGCTGACGCCCTCCTCCTCCCGGTACCCGATGGCCCGCTGCCCGGCCAGCCAGCCCTGCTCGTACTGCCCGCGGACGGCGAAGCGCTCCTTGTCCTCCGGCACCGAGATCGCGCGGAGCACCTTCAGCTTCTCGGTGCGGATCTCCTCCGCGGAGAACTCGACCGGTTCCTCCATCGCGGTGAGCGCCAGCAGCTGCAGCAGGTGGTTCTGCAGCACGTCCCGGGCGGCGCCGGTCTTCTCGTAGAACCCGGCGCGGCCGCCGATGCCGACGTCCTCGGCCATGGTGATCTGCACCGAGTCGACGTGGTGGCCGTTCCAGACCGGCTCGAACAGGGTGTTCGCGAACCGCAGCGCCAGCAGGTTCTGGACCGTCTCCTTGCCCAGGTAGTGGTCGATGCGGAAGACGTCGTCGGCGCTGAAGACCGAGTCGACGAGCTCGTTGAGCTCACGGCTGGAGGCCAGGTCGTGCCCGAAGGGCTTCTCCACGACCACGCGCCGCCAGCGCCCCCGGTTGCTCTCGGCCATCCCGGTGCGCTGCATCTGCTTGAGCACGACGGGGAACATCGCCGGCGGGATGGACAGGTAGAACGCCGCGTTGCCGCCGATCCCGTGGCTGCCCTCGAGCTCGGTCAGCGCGCCGGCCAGCTCGTCGAAGGCGTTGTCGTCGTCGAACGACCCCTGCACGAAGTGGACGCTGTTCGCCAGCCGCTCCCAGACCTCCTCGCGCCACGGGGTCCGGGCGTGCTCACGGGCGGCGGAGCGGGCCAGCTCGGAGAACTCGACGTCGCCCCAGTCGCGCCGGGCGAAACCGAGGAGGGCGAAGTTGGTGGGCAGGAGTCCCCGGTTGGCCAGGTCGTAGACCGCCGGGAGCAGCTTCTTGCGCGCCAGGTCGCCGGTGATGCCGAAGACCACGAGCGCACAGGGTTCCGGCACCCTGGGCAGCCGCCGGTCCCGCGGATCGCGCAGCGGGTTGGAAGACATCGGGGTTCCGTCCTCGGAGGGGTGGCGAGGGGACCCGCCGTCCGGCTCGGCGCTGCGCCGGACGGCGGGACTGTTCCGGGTGGTGCGGACGTGCGGCGCGGACGCCGGCGGAGGACGGCCTCGCCGGCGTCCGCCCGGTCAGGCCTTGTCCTCCAGCTGCTCCTCCACCGAGGTGGTCAGCTCGTCCCAGGAGTCGACGAACTTCTGCACGCCCTCCTCCTCGAGCACGCGGAACACGTCGTCCAGGTCGACCCCGGCCTCGGCCACCGACTTCATGACCTGCTCGGCGTCGGCGTAGGCCTCCTGGACCGCGGTGCCCGGCTGACCGTGGTCGGCGTAGGCCATCAGCGTCTTCTCCGGCATGGTGTTGACCGTGTCCGGCGCGATCAGCTCGCTGATGTACATCGTGTCGGAGTACTCCGGGTTCTTGACCCCGGTCGAGGCCCACAGCGGCCGCTGCGGCTGCGCCCCCTTGGCCTCTAGCGCCTTCCAGCGGTCGGAGGAGAACACCTCCTCGTAGGCCTGGTACGCCAGCTGGGCGTTGGCGATGCCGGCCTTGCCCTTGAGGGAGGCGTCGGCCCCGACCGCGTCGAGCCGCTTGTCGATCTCGGTGTCCACGCGGGAGACGAAGAAGGACGCGACGGACTCGATGCCCTCGAAGGAGGCGTCCGGGTCGTCGGCCAGCCGCTGCTCCAGCCCGGACAGGTAGGCGTCCATGACCGCCCGGTACCGCTCGGGGCTGAAGATCAGGGTGACGTTGACGCTGATGCCCTTGGCGATGGTCGTGGTGATCGCAGGCAGGCCCGCGACCGTCGCCGGGATCTTGATGAACAGGTTCGGCCGGTTCACCAGCCACCACAGGTGCGCCGCCTCGGCGGCGGTGGCGTCGGTGTCGTGCGCCAGGCCCGGGGCCACTTCCAGCGAGACGCGGCCGTCCCGGCCGGTGCGCGCAGCGACCGGCGCGAGCAGGTCGCAGGCGTCCCGGACGTCGGCGGCGGTGATGGTGCGCAGCGCCTCCTCGACGCTGACCTTGCGGACGGCCATCGCGTGCAGCTGGTCGTCGTAGGACTTCGAGCCGCTGATCGCCGCGGCGAAGATGCTCGGGTTGGTGGTGACGCCGACGACGCTGTGCTCGTCGACCAGCGACTGCAGGTTGCCGCTGCGGATGCGGTCGCGCGACAGGTCGTCGAGCCAGACGGCGACCCCCGCCTTCGACAGCTGGGCCAGGTTCTCGTTCTGGGCCATGACGTGCCCTCCCTCGGGTTCTCTGTGTGTGGGGTTTGTTCAGCGGTCGCCGGTGGCGTGGGGCAGCCCGCCGCGTGACACCCCGGGCCCCGCGGGCGTCGCAGCGCCCGAGGCGGCGGCCTCGATGCTCTCCCGGGCGGCCGCCACGACGGCGTCGTGCGTGAGCCCGAACTGCTCGTACAGCACGGCGAACGCCGCGCTGGCGCCGTAGTGGTTGAGGCCGACGATCCGCCCGGCGTCCCCGACGAACTCGCGCCAGCCCATCGGCACGCCGGCCTCGACGCTGACCCGCGCCTTGACCGACGGCGGCAGCACCTCGTCGCGGTAGGCCTGGTCCTGCTCGGCGAACCACTCCCAGCAGGGCAGCGAGACCACGCGGGTGGGCACCCCGTCGGCCTCCAGCACCTCGCGGGCGGCCACCGCGATCTGGACCTCCGAGCCGGTGCCCATGAGGACCACCTCGGGGGTGCCGGTGGAGGCCTCGGCCAGGACGTAGCCGCCCTTGGCCACGCCCTCGGCCGACCCGAACTGGTCGCGGTCGAACACCGGGAGGTTCTGCCGGGACAGCGCCAGGCCCGCGGGCCGGTCGTTGTTCTCCAGGATCGTCCGCCAGGCGACGGCGGTCTCGTTGGCGTCGGCCGGGCGGACGAAGTCCAGGCCGGGGATCGCCCGCAGCGCGGCGTAGTGCTCGATCGGCTGGTGCGTGGGGCCGTCCTCGCCCAGGCCGATCGAGTCGTGCGTCCACACGTAGGTGACCGGCAGCTGCATCAGCGCCGCCAGCCGCACCGCCCCGCGCATGTAGTCGGAGAAGGTGAGGAACGTGCCGCCGTAGACCCGGGTCCCGCCGTGCAGCGCGATGCCGTTCATGATCGCGCCCATGGCGTGCTCGCGGACGCCGAAGTGCAGGGTGCGGCCGTAGATGCCGCCGGTCCACATCTTGGTCTGGCGGTTGGCCGGCAGGAACGACGGCTCGCCCTTGACCGCGGTGTTGTTGCTCTCCGCGAGGTCGGCCGAACCGCCCCACAGCTCGGGGAGCTCGGGGTAGAGGGCGGCGAGGACCTCGCCGGAGGCCTTGCGGGTGGCCACGCCCTTGGGGTCGGCCGGCCAGCTGGGCAGCTTCTCGGCCCAGCCCTCGGGCAGCGTGCGGGTGCGCATGCGGGACAGCAGCGCGGCGGCGTCCGGGTTGGCCTCTTCCCACGTGGCGAACCGCTCGTCCCAGGCGGCGTGCGCGGCCTTGCCGCGCTCGACGACCTCGCGGGCGTGCCCGATGACCTCGGGGGCGACCTCGAACGTCTGCTCCGGGTCGAAGCCGAGGATCTCCTTGGTGGCCCGGACCTCGTCGTCGCCGAGCGCCGAGCCGTGCGCCGCACCGGTGTTCTGCTTGTTGGGCGACGGCCAGCCGATGACGGTGCGCAGCACGATGATCGACGGGCGCTGGGTCTCGGCCTTGGCGGCGGCGAACGCGGCGTCGACGGCGGCGAGGTCCTCACCGTCGTCCACGTGCTGCACGTGCCAGCCGTAGGCCTCGTAGCGCTTGCCGACGTCCTCGGTGAACGCGATGTCGGTGTGGTCCTCGATCGAGATCTTGTTGTCGTCGTAGACCACGACGAGGTTGCCCAGCTGCTGGGTGCCGGCGATGGAGGAGGCCTCGCCGCTCACGCCCTCCTGCAGGTCGCCGTCGGAGGCGAACGCCCAGATGGTGTGGTCGAAGAGGCTCTCGCCCTCCGGTGCCTCGGGGTCGAACAGGCCGCGCTCGCGGCGGGCCGCCATCGCCATGCCGACGGCGTTGCCCACGCCCTGGCCCAGCGGGCCGGTGGTGGTCTCGACGCCGGGCGTGTGGTGGACCTCGGGGTGGCCCGGGGTGAGCGATCCCCAGGTGCGCAGCGCCTGCAGGTCCTCGAGCTCCAGGCCGTAGCCGGAGAGGTACAGCTGCACGTACAGGGTCAGGCTGGAGTGCCCCATGGACAGCACGAAGCGGTCCCGGCCGACCCAGTGCGGGTCGCTCGGGTCGTGGGCCAGCCACTTCTGGAACAGCAGGTACGCCGTGGGCGCCATGCTCATCGCCGTCCCCGGGTGGCCGTTGCCGACCTTCTGGACGGCGTCCATCGCCAGCACGCGGGCGGTGTCGATGGCCCTGCGGTCCAGCTCGCCGAAGCCCTCGGGCAGCGTGGGCTCCGGCTGGCGCGGCGAGCCGGTGGGGGCGTCGCTGGTGGCCTCGGCCGGAGCCTCGGGCGCGGTGCTCTTCGTGGTCGTTCCGCTGTCGGTGCTCATGTGGCGCTCGGTGCTCCCTCGGGGTCGGTCGGTGTCGGGCCGCCCAGGGCGCAGGCCACCACCCCGGGCGGACGACGGTGCGCACCACGGCCGCCCGGGGTGGCGCGGTCGAGAGTCGGAAGCGGTGGGTGCGCCGGCGTCCTCGACGACCGCCCTACCCGCTGGACGCGCAGTGTCAACGTGATCAAACCCTAGTGGTACCGGGCGGTTCCCGGTGGGCCGCCGGGCTACAGTGGTCCGGCAACCCATCCCCGGCGGAGAAGGACCACGTGGTGCCCTGCTGCCTGCGCGTCACCGCGCTCCCGGGCACGCGGTGACGGCCATCTCCGACCGTCCCGTCGACCGCGCCCGGACGGCCCGTTCGACCCGGGCGACGGTGGGCGCCTACGTGTCGCTGACCAAGCCGAAGCTCGTCGAGCTGCTGCTGGTCACCACGCTGCCGGCGATGATGCTGGCGGCCGGGGGCTGGCCGGGCACGGGTCTGGTCGTGGCCACCCTGGTCGGCGGGATGCTCGCGGCCGGGGCGGCCAACACCATCAACTGCTGGTACGACCGGGACATCGACCGGTTGATGTCCCGCACCCGCGACCGGCCGATCCCCAGCGGGGTGATCGAGCCGCGTGCCGCGCTGACCTTCGGTGTGCTGCTGGCCTGGGTCGCGCTGGTCCTGCTCGGCCTTTTCACCACGCCGCTGGCCACAGCCCTCGCGGCCGCCGCGGTGCTGGCCTACTCGGTGCTCTACACGATGGTGCTCAAGCGCCGGACCCACCACAACACCGTCTTCGGCGGGTTGCCGGGCGCTGCTCCCGTGCTGATCGGCTGGGCCGCGGTCACCGGCTCGCTGGACTGGCCGGCGCTGGTCTTCTTCGGCATCGTCTTCTGCTGGCAGATGCCGCACTTCTGGGCCCTGGCCAGCCGGTTCCGCTACGACTACTTCCGGGCCGGGGTGCCCATGCTGTCGGTGGTCGCCGGACCGGTCAGCGTCGGGCGTCAGTCCGTCGCCTGGGCCTGGGGCACGCTGGGCACCTCGCTGCTGATGGCGCCGGTGACGCCCCAGCTGGGCTGGACCACCGGCATCGCCACCCTGGGCCTGGGCGCCTGGTACGTCGCGGAGTCACACGCCTGGCTGGGCCGGATCAAGGCCGGCGTGCCCGACCGCCCGATGCGGCTGTTCTCCGTGTCGATCACGTACATGACGCTGCTCTCGATCGCCCTGGTCGTCGACGTCCTGCTCTGATCACCCAGCTTTGATCAGGTGACCTGATCAACGACCGTCCCCCGGCGGCACGCTGCTGCGGGAGGACGGTCGTTGCTGCGGGGGGACGGCGCCCGCGGTCGCTCAGCGGACGGCGCGGGTGGCCAGCGTCGCCCCGGTGACCGGCAGCTCGGACGCCGGCCCGCGGACCGCCCACAGCAGTCGCGCCGTGTAGACGGTGATCAGCACCGCGCCGGCCATGTGCAGCAGCACGAGCACCGCCGGCAGGTGGGTGAAGTACTGCGCGTAGCCGATGGCGCCCTGGGCGAGCTGCAGGACCAGCAGGTCCCGCGCCGCCCGCCGCACCCGGCCGGGGGAGTCGGTGGCGTGCAGGGCCACCAGCAGGGCGACGGTCAGGCCGATGAGCAGGAAGACGACGTCGGCGTGCAGCTGGCTCATCAGCTCCGGGTCCAGCCCGGTCCGCCCGGCCGCCGGGTCGCCGCTGTGCGGACCGCTGCCGGTCACCACCGTGCCGATGACGAGCACGGCCGCCACCGTGGCGGCGATCCCCGTGATCAGCGACGCGAACGGACGCCGGACCAGCAGCTGCCCCACCCCGGGCTCGCGGGACCGCAGCCACAGCGTGGTCGCGATGTGCACCAGCACCATCGAGAGCAGGAAGTGCGCGGCGACCGTCCACGGGTTGAGGCCGGTGAGCACCGTGACCCCGCCGAGCAGCGCCTGCGCCGGGATGCCCAGGAAGCTCAGCACAGCCAGCCGGCGCAGGTCCCGCCGGGCCGAGCGGAACACCGCGAGCAGCGTGGCGATCGCGACCGCGGTCAGCACGAAGGTGAGCAGCCGGTTGCCGAACTCGATCGCCCCGTGCCCGGCGAGCTCGGGGGTGGCGACGAAGCTGTCGTCGGTGCACCGCGGCCAGGTGGGGCAGCCGAGCCCGGACCCGGTGAGCCGGACGGCCCCGCCGGTGACGACGATCAGCCCGTTGGCGACCACGTTGGCCAGGGCGACCCGGGAGACGGTTGCGGGGGCCACCGCCGCACGACGGAGCTGGGCGGAGAGGGCCGGCACGGCGCCGATGCTACCGACCCCGCGGCAACCCCCGGGGGACCCGAGGAGGTGACGAGCGGGACCCCGGCGGGCGGGTGACCTGCGTCTCCTGGCCGCGGCAGGTAAGGGCGACCTTGCTTGCGAGCGCCCCGAATAAGCACACAATCGTGTTGTGGAATCCACCCCGGCGCGTGTCCCGTCCTCGGCTCCGGCCGATGACGGCCGCACCCGTGACCGGGTGAGCGCCCTCCTGCTGGAGCACGGCGCGCAGACCGCCGCCGAGCTCGCCGCTCGCCTGGGCGTCTCGCCGGCGGCGGTGCGCCGTCACCTGGACGCGCTGCTGGTCACCGGGCGGGTGGCCGAGGGCGTGGACGCCCACGCGCCCGCCGGGCGACGCGGTCGCGGCCGGCCCGCCCGCCGGTTCACCCTCACCGAGGCCGGCCGCGCCTCGTTCCCGCACGCGTACGACGACCTGGCGCTGACCGCGCTGCGGTTCGTCGCGGCGCACGGCGGCCCCGAGGCGGTCCGTGAGGTGGCCGAGCAGCAGCTCTCCGGCCTGGAGCAGCGTTGCTCCGCCGCCGTCCGGCAGGCCCAGTCGACCTCGGCGGAGCCCGTCGACCGGGCGCAGGTCGTCGCGGCGGCGCTCACCACCGAGGGCTACGCCGCGATGGCGATGTCGATCGGCGGCGGGGCCACCTCCAGCGGCGAGCAGCTGTGCCAGCACCACTGCCCGGTCGCCCACGTCGCGGCCGAGTTCCCCCAGCTGTGCGACGCTGAGACCGCGGTGATCAGCCGGCTGGTCGGCACGCACGTCCAGCGACTGGCGACCATCGCCCACGGCGACGGCGTCTGCACGACGCACATCCCCGGGCAGGTCACCCCGCGTAGCGGGAACAAAACACCCCTGCCGGACCCTGTACCTGGTGGTCGCGCTGCAGCCGCCGAGCACCTGACCGGACCGGCCGGCGCCAGCACTCCATCCACCCCCTCGTTCGACCGGGAGAGGACCCCCGCATGACCAGCACCCAGCAGCCGGTGGCCAGCACGCCGATGACGCAGGACGAGACGATCGACTCGCTCGGCCGCTACCAGTACGGCTGGGCGGACGCCGACGTCGCCGGTGCCTCGGCCACCCGTGGCATCAACGAGGACGTCGTCCGCGACATCTCCCGCCGCAAGAACGAGCCCGAGTGGATGCTCGAGCGCCGGCTCAAGGCCCTGAAGATCTTCGGCAAGAAGCCCATGCCCGACTGGGGGTCGGACCTCTCCGGCATCGACTTCCAGAACATCAAGTACTTCGTGCGGTCCACCGAGGCGCAGGCCACCACGTGGGACGAGCTGCCCGACGACATCAAGAACACCTACGACAAGCTGGGCATCCCGGAGGCCGAGAAGCAGCGGCTGGTCTCCGGCGTCGCGGCCCAGTACGAGTCCGAGGTCGTGTACCACAAGATCCGTGAGGACCTCGAGGAGCAGGGCGTCATCTTCCTCGACACCGACACGGCGCTGAAGGAGCACCCGGATCTGTTCCGTGAGTACTTCGGCTCGGTCATCCCCTCCGGGGACAACAAGTTCGCCGCGCTGAACACCGCGGTGTGGTCCGGCGGCTCGTTCATCTACGTGCCGAAGGGCGTGCACGTGGAGATCCCGCTGCAGGCCTACTTCCGGATCAACACCGAGAACATGGGCCAGTTCGAGCGGACCCTCATGATCATCGACGAGGGCGCCTACGTGCACTACGTCGAGGGCTGCACCGCGCCGATCTACAAGACCGACTCCCTGCACTCGGCGGTCGTCGAGATCATCGTCAAGAAGAACGCGCGCTGCCGGTACACGACCATCCAGAACTGGTCGAACAACGTCTACAACCTGGTCACCAAGCGGGCCGTGGCCCACGAGGGCGCGACCATGGAGTGGGTCGACGGCAACATCGGCTCCAAGGTGACGATGAAGTACCCGGCCGTGTGGATGACCGGCGAGCACGCCAAGGGCGAGGTCATGTCCATCGCCTTCGCCGGCGAGGGCCAGCACCAGGACGCCGGCGCCAAGATGGTGCACGCCGCCCCGCACACCTCCTCGACGATCGTGTCCAAGTCCGTCGCCCGCGGTGGTGGCCGCACCTCCTACCGCGGCCTCGTGCAGATCGACGAGGGCGCCCACGGCTCCCGGTCGACGGTGAAGTGCGACGCGCTGCTGGTGGACACGATCAGCCGGTCGGACACCTACCCCTACGTCGACGTCCGCGAGGACGACGTCGCCATGGGCCACGAGGCCACCGTCTCCCGGGTCAGCGACGACCAGCTCTTCTACCTGATGAGCCGTGGTCTGTCCGAGGACGAGGCGATGGCGATGGTCGTGCGCGGCTTCGTCGAGCCCATCGCCCGAGAGCTCCCCATGGAGTACGCCCTCGAGCTGAACCGCCTGATCGAGCTGCAGATGGAAGGTGCCGTCGGCTGATGTCGGCCCCACAGGACGCAGGTATGGACGACCAGACGACCCTGACCACGGACACCGCGGCCCTCGCCGGGGAGCTCTTCGCTCCCGGCGTGGGCGCGCAGGCCGGCCCGCCCACCACCCCGGCCGCGGGCACCGGCACCGCCGGCGACGTCTCGCCGGGGGCGCACTCCCACGGTGGCCCCGCCCCGACCGGCTCGCCGGCCGAGCGGTTCACCTCGACCGACCCCGACGCCTTCGGCGTGCCCACGGGCCGCGAGGAGGAGTGGCGCTTCACCCCGATGCGCCGCGCCCGCCAGCTGCTCCACGGCGCTCCCTCCGACGCGCACCTGCAGTGGGACACCGACCTGCCCGAGGGCGTCGAGCTGTCCGGCGTGGAGGCCGACGACCCGCTGCTCAAGGGCCTGCCCGAGCCGGTCGACCGGCTCGCCGCGCTCACCCGTCGGCGCAGCAACGGCGCGGCCGTCGTCCGCATCGCCCCGGAGGCCGTGCTCGACCGCCCGGTCACCCTCGGGCTGTCCGGCACGGGCGGCGAGGACGTCGTCTGGGGCCAGATCGTCGTCGAGGTCGGCGCGTTCGCCAAGGCGACCGTCGTGCTGGACCACAGCGGCCTGGCCAGGTACGCCGGCACCGTCTCGTTCCTGATCGGGGACGGCGCGCAGCTGACCGTCGTCTCGGTCCAGGACTGGGCCGCGGGCACCGTGCACGGCACCCAGTTCGACGCCGTCGTCGGCCGGGACGCCACCCTCAAGCAGGTCGTGGTCACCCTCGGTGGCGACCTCGTGCGGCTGGTCAGCAACGTGCAGTTCGCCGGTCCCGGCGGCTCGGTAGACCTGTTCGGCCTGTACTTCGCCGACGAGACCCAGCACCAGGAGCACCGGCTCTGGGTCGACCACGCCACGCCGCACTGCCGCAGCAACGTCGTCTACAAGGGCGCGCTGCAGGGCGAGAACGCGCGGACCGTGTGGATCGGCGACGTCCGGATCCGCCCCACGGCGGTCGGGACCGACACCTACGAGCTCAACCGCAACCTGGTGCTCACCGACGGCGCCCGCGCCGACTCGGTGCCGAACCTGGAGATCGAGACCGGCGAGATCGTCGGCGCCGGCCACGCCAGCGCGACCGGCCGGTTCGACGACGAGCAGCTGTTCTACCTGTGCTCGCGCGGGATCGACGCCGAGACCGCGCGTCGCCTGGTGGTGCGCGGCTTCTTCGCCGACGTCGTCCAGCACATCGGCATCCCCGCCCTGCAGGACCGGCTGATGACCGCCATCGAGCGGCGGCTCGGCGCCCTGCCCGAGCTGGACGAACAGCCCGTCGAGGTGGCCTGACCCATGGCCTTCGAGCGCGTCTGCGCCCGGTCCGAGGTCCCCGAGGACGGCGCCCTGCGGGTCGAGCTGCCGGACGTCGACATCGCCGTCGTCGACTTCGAGGGTGAGCTGTTCGCCATCGAGGACGTCTGCTCGCACGCCGAGGTCGCGCTCAGCGAGGGCGAGGTCGAGGAGTTCGACGGCGCCCCCACCATCGAGTGCGCGCTGCACGGGTCGTGCTTCGACCTGCGCACCGGGCAGCCCACCAACCTCCCGGCCACCGAGCCGGTCCCCGTCTACCCGGTCCGGGTGGAGGGCGAGGACGTCCTGGTCGACGTCGACGCCCCCCTCGCCGTGGCCAGCAACTGAGGAGCGAGAACACCGTGACCAGCCCCACAGCGACCCGCACGTCCGCCGGCACCACCGGCACCAGCGTGCTGGAGATCCGCGACCTGCACGTCTCCGTCGGCGAGGGTGACGAGGCCAAGGAGATCCTCCGCGGCGTCGACCTGACCGTCCGCGGCGGCGAGACCCACGCGATCATGGGCCCCAACGGGTCGGGCAAGTCGACCCTGGCCTACTCGATCGCCGGGCACCCCAAGTACACGATCACCGGCGGCACCGTGACCCTGGACGGCGAGGACGTCCTGGCCATGACCGTCGACGAGCGCGCCCGGGCCGGCCTGTTCCTGGCCATGCAGTACCCGGTCGAGGTCCCCGGGGTGTCCGTGTCCAACTTCCTGCGCACCGCGGCGACCGCCATCACCGGCGAGGCGCCCAAGCTGCGCACCTGGGTCAAGGACGTCCGCACCGAGATGGAGGCGCTGGAGATGGACTCCGCCTTCGCCGAGCGCAACGTCAACGAGGGCTTCTCCGGCGGTGAGAAGAAGCGCCACGAGATCCTGCAGATGCGGCTGCTCAAGCCGCGGATCGCGATCCTCGACGAGACCGACTCCGGCCTGGACGTCGACGCGCTGCGGGTCGTCTCCGAGGGGGTCAACCGCGCCAAGGCGGACAGCCCGGTCGGCGTCCTGCTGATCACCCACTACACGCGGATCCTCCGCTACATCAAGCCCGACTACGTGCACGTGTTCGTCAACGGCCGGGTCGTCGACGAGGGCGGCTCCGAGCTGGCCGACAAGCTCGAGAACGAGGGCTACGCCGCGTACGTGGCGGACTCGAAGGAGACGGCGAAGGCATGACCGTGACCGTCTCGCGTCCCGCCGGGGCGCAGCAGGTGCCCCTGCCTCTGGACGTCGAGGCGATCCGGGCGGACTTCCCGATCCTCTCCCGAACCGTGCGGGACGGCCGCCGGCTGGTCTACCTGGACTCCGGGGCGACGTCGCAGAAGCCGCGGTCGGTGCTCGACGCCGAGCGGGACTTCTACGAGAACCACAACGCCGCCCCGCACCGCGGTGCCCACCAGCTCGCCGAGGAGGCCACCGGCCTCTACGAGGCGGCCCGGGCGGCCGTCGGGCGGTTCATCGGCGCCCCGGAGAACGAGGTCGTCTTCACCCGGAACACCACCGACGCGATCAACACCGTCGCCTACGCGCTGTCCAACGCCGCGACGGCGAAGGAGCCGGAGTTCCGCCGGTACGCCGTCGGGCAGGGCGACGAGATCGTGGTGACCGAGATGGAGCACCACGCCAACCTGGTGCCGTGGCAGCAGCTGTGCGAGCGCACCGGGGCGACCCTGCGCTGGCTCGGCCTGACCGACGACGGCCGGCTGGAACTCGCCGACCTCGGCACGGTGGTCAACGAGCGGACCAAGCTGGTCGCGGTCACCCAGCAGTCGAACATCCTGGGCACGATCAACCCGCTGGAGCAGATCGTCGCCCGGGCGCACGAGGTCGGCGCCCTGGTGCTGGTCGACGGCGCGCAGTCGGTGCCGCACCAGCCGGTCGACGTCACCGAGCTGGGCGCGGACTTCCTGGTCTTCTCCGGGCACAAGATGCTCGGGCCCACCGGGGTCGGCGTGCTGTGGGGGCGGTACGAGGTGCTCGACGCCCTGCCGCCGTTCCTCACCGGTGGCTCGATGATCGAGGTCGTGCGGATGGAGGGCAGCACCTTCATGCCCCCGCCGCAGCGCTTCGAGGCCGGCGTGCCGATGACCGCGCAGGTGATCGGGCTGGGCGCGGCCGTCGAGTACCTCGAGCGGCTGGGCATGGCCGACGTGCACGCGCACGAGGAGGCGCTCACCGGGTACGCGCTGGAGCAGCTGCAGGCGATCCCCGGCGTGACCGTGATCGGCCCGCCGGACACCGTCGCCCGCGGAGGAGCGATCAGCTTCACCGTCGAGGGGATCCACCCGCACGACGTCGGCCAGGTCCTCGACGACCTGGGGATCGCCGTCCGGGTGGGGCACCACTGCGCCTGGCCGGTCGTCCGCCGCTTCGGCGTGCCGGCGACCACCCGGGCCACGTTCTACGTGCACACCGGCTACGACGACGTCGACGCGCTCGTGGAAGGTGTGCGGGCCGCGCAGCGTTTCTTCGGGACGACGCCGGAGGAGGCAACCGCCTGATGCAGCTGCAGTCGATGTACCAGGAGATCATCCTGGACCACTACCGGAACCCGCACGGCCGCGGCCTGCGGGAGCCGTTCGAGGCCGAGGTCCACCACGTCAACCCGACGTGCGGGGACGAGGTGACGCTGCGGGTGCACCTGGACGGCGACACCATCGCCGACGTCTCCTACGAGGGGATGGGCTGCTCGATCAGCCAGGCGTCGGTCTCGGCCATGTACGACCTGGTGGTCGGTCGGACGGTGCCCGAGGCGCTGGAGACCGGCGAGCACTTCATGACGCTGATGCAGAGCAAGGGCGACGCATCGGTGGCGGAGAAGCTCGAGGACGAGTTGGAGGACGCCGTCGCCTTCGCCGGTGTCTCGAAGTACCCGGCCCGGATCAAGTGTGCGCTGATGAGCTGGATGGCGCTGAAGGACGCGAGCGCCCGCGCCTGGCAAGGAGAGAACTGACATGAGCGAGCCCACCACCCCCGGGCCCACGGCCGACGAGGGCATCTTCGGCGGCAAGTCCGCCCTGCTCGAGGACGTCGAGGAGGCCATGCGTGACGTCGTCGACCCCGAGCTCGGGGTCAACGTGGTCGACCTCGGCCTCGTCTACGGCCTCGACGTGGACACCGAGGCCAACGTCGCCATCATCGACATGACCCTGACCTCGGCGGCCTGCCCGCTGACCGACGTCATCGAGGACCAGGCCCGGCAGGCGCTGACCGGCGGCCCCGGCCCCGGCCTCGTCGACGACATCAAGATCAACTGGGTCTGGATGCCGCCGTGGGGTCCCGACAAGATCACCGACGACGGCCGCGAGCAGCTGCGCGCCCTGGGTTTCCGGGTGTAACGCTGCAGCTCCGAACCCTGTTCGACCGGCTGGCCACGGGGGAGACCGTGCCGGCCGATGCGAGCGTCACCACGGTGCCCGCGCCCCTCGGGGCGCGGGCACTCGTCGTCGGTCGGGGGCACGGCGTGGCACGTCGTCGCGGCGGACGTCGACCCGTCCTGGGTCGCCGTCCAGGTCGCGCACGACCCCCTCGCCGCGCCGCTGGGAGCTCGGTTCCTGGCCGCGCTCGCCGACCGGGTGGGCGCCGAGCCGGGCGTGGTCGACGCCGTCCTGGCCGCGCCGCCGCCGCCCGCCGGACCGGGCGTCGATCTCGTCGAGGCGACGCCGGCGCAGCACCCGCGGGTCCGGCGCGCGCTGGCCCACCGCACCGGCGTCCGGGTCTGGACGACGCCCGACGGCGCCGGCCTGCTCGTCCTCGGGCGCGGCGTCGCGGGCCGCTGGGAAGCGGCGGTGGAGGTGGCTCCGCAGGCCCGGGGCCGCGGCCTCGGCACCGCGCTGGCCGCCGCTGCCCCGGCGCTGCAACCTGCCGGCGAGCCGCTGTGGGCGCAGGTGGCCCCGGCGAACACCGCGTCCCTCCGGGCCTTCCTCTCCGCCGGCTGGCGGCCGGTCTGCGCCGAGGTCCTCTTCGGTCCCTGACCGTCGTCCCAGCGGGAATGGCGCTACAGCGGCTGTAGCAACGGCGGTCAGCGCAGGTCGGCGACGTGGTCCGGGAGCTGGGTGGCGCGCCGCCGGCGGCCGGCCTCGTACCTGATCCCCGCGGCGAGGAGCGCGCTGCCGGCCGCGGCCAGGGCGACCAGTCCGGGCACCGGCAGCCACGCCACCGCCCGGCCCACCGCGACCACGACCAGCGAGACGGCGCCCACCACGAACGGCGCGCGGAGCCGCCAGCGGTGGCCAACGAGCACCGCGACGGTCGCCCCGGCGACGACCAGCACGACCCGCGGGGTGTCCGGGTCCACGAGCGTGAGCAGGGTGGAGGGGGCGAAGGCGGTCAGGAGCGCCGGCCCCAGGGTCGACCACGAGGGGTCGTCGACCAGCCCGTGCCCGGCGTACAGCGACAGCACCACCGCGGCCGGGAGGGTGTAGGCCTCGGGCACGGTCGTACCGACGTCCGCGGCTGCCAGCCACGCCGCGGCCACCAGCGCGAGGCACCCGGCGACCCGGGCCGGTTGCCGGCCCGCCAGCACGGCGTAACCGAACCCCGCGGCGCCCAGGACCGCCAGGCTCACGGCCACCGGGGACAGGTCGCCGTGCCGGGCCACGTCGATCACGGCGACCACCGCGACGGCGGCGGCGCTCCCGGCCAGGGGCACCTCCGACCGGTGCCCGCGGAGGAGCGCTGCGCCGGTCAGCGCGACCAGGGCGAGCACCACGAGCAGCGGCCCGGCGAGGGCGACCGGCAGCGCCCCGTCGGCCTCGGTGAGCAGGACGGCGCCCGTCAGGCAGCCGACGGCGACCGGCAGGGCGCCGGGCCGGTCCTCGGGCTGCCGGGCGGCCACCAGGAGGGCCGGCAGCGCCGCGGCCAGCAGCAGGCCGGCCAGCTGCGACCAGTGGCCGGTGGCCAGCAGCCGGGCGCCGGCCAGGCCGGTCAGCGCCGTCGCGGACGCCAGCCCCGTCGGCCGGGCCACCGCGTTCGGCTGGGGCGAGGCCGTCAGGGCCACCACCGTCGCGACCGCCAGCCCGAGGTAGCCGCTGGTCGAGGTGCCCGCGCGGCCGGCCGCGTCCAGCGCCCCCGAGACGGCGGCCGCGGCGACCACGCCGGCGACCACGGGGACGGCCGCCCGCGGGCCCAGGAGCGGGCGCAGCGACTGGCGGGCGCGCAGCCAGGCCAGCCCGGCCGCGGCGGCGACGACGAGCGCGGCGATCCCGGCGGCCACGCCGAGCTCCGGCGTCCGCCAGATCAGCAGGAGGCCCCAGGCCACCCCCGTGAGCCACCACGGGACGGTCGTGGCGAGGGTCAGGACGGCCAGCGGCTGCCGGGCGCAGCGGGTGACCAGCAGGCCCACGAGCGCCGTTCCCAGCACGGTCCCCACCAGCATCGCCCGGGTCTGGTACCAGCCGTCCAGCGCGGTGAGGACGGCGGCCTGCCCGGCGACCCAGGCCGACAGCGGCCACGCGACGGAGGTCCGCCGGACCAGGCCCAGGACGAGGCACGCGACCGCGAGGCCCCCGAGCACGGTGACCGCCGCCGACGTGCCGTCCGCGGCCCGGCTGCTGATCAGGACCAGCACGACGGCCGACGCGGCGAGCGTCTCCTCCGACGCCCGCAGGCCGCGGCGGCCGCACAGCAGCGACGCGGCGGCGGTGGCGAGCGCCAGCGTGGCCTGCAGCAGCCAGCCCCGGGGGCCCAGCGAGGCGGATCCGGCGGCGACCAGGGCGACGGCGCCCGCGCCGAGCAGGACCTGCTGGAGGGTGAGCTGGCCGAGCCCGTCCTCGTCGTCGGGCGCGGGCGGCGGGGTGGGCAGCGAGCCGACCGGCGGTGGGTAGACGACCTCCGGGGTCCGCGGCACGCTGCACCTCCTCGTCCGGCCGGCTGCGGCTCACGCTACGGCCCGCGGGGCCGGCGCGGCGGCCGGGCTCAGCTCATCTGGGCCACCCAGGCGACCGCCTCGCGGGCCTGCTGCCGGCGGCGCTCGTAGGTCGCGCCCACGACGAGCAGCAGGAGCCCGGCCGTGGCGAGCACCACCCAGCGGGGGAGCAGCGGCGCGTACGGGCCCAGCCGCCCCAGGACGACGAACGCCAGCGTCGCGGCGCCGAGGACGAAGGGCGCCTGCCGGTGGTGCAGCGCGCCACCGGCGGTGAGGACGGCCGCCGTGGCGACGACCAGCACCAGGCGCAGCGCGGTGGGTTCGGCGACCACGACGAACGCCGAGGGCAGCAGCCCGACGGCCACCGCCGCCCCCTCCGCCGACCAGGACGGGGCACCGTCCCGCAGCCGGGGGACGGCGACGAGCAGGAGTCCCGCCGCTGCGGGCAGCGTGTAGGCCTCCGGGGTCTGCACGCCGGCTCCGGCGATCGCCACCCAGCTCGCGGCGACGAGGTCCGCCACCGCCACCGCGCCGACCCACCGGCGGCCGCCGACGAGGGCATAGCAGCCCGCGGCGGCCCCCACGACGGCGAGCTGCAGGCCGACCTGGCCCCAGGCGCCGACGTCGCTGCTGATCGCCGCCGCGGCGACCCCGGCGAGCGAGCCGGCGGCCGGCCCGGCCCACTCGTCCGGGAGTCCGGACCGCAGCGCGCCGACCGCGAAGCCGACCGCGCCGAGCAGGGCCAGCAGCAGGCCGGCGGGCACGGCCGCCAGCCAGCCGTCCTCCAGAGCCAGCTCGACGGCGACCGCCGGCGCGAGCAGGGCGGCGACGGTGGCCCAGGCCCGCACGCCGGGCAGCCGGACCGCGGCCGTCGCGGCCGGCACCGCCGCGGCCAGGGCGAGCAGGGCCAGCGGCCGCAACCGCCCCGCGTCGTCCAGCAGGAGGCAGCCGGTCGCGGTGAGCGCCGTCCCGGCCGCCAGCAGCGCGGCCCCGGTGGTCCCCGTGCGCGTCAGCACGGCGCCGGCGCCGGTCAGCGCGGCCAGGCCGAGCGCGCCGGCGACCACCGGACCCGGGGCGCCCAGCGTGCGCAGCGACCCGGCGAGAGCGAGCCCGGCGACGCCGGACGCGGTCGCGACGACGACCACCGTCGAGGGCAGCCGGGAGGCGAGGCGCGGCTGCCGGCCGAGGACGGTCGCGGCGATCCCCGCGGCGACCAGGGCGGCGGTCGCCCCCCACGACTCGGCCGCGTCGTCGCCGGCGGCGAGGACGAGCCCGCCGAGCACCCCGACGGTGACCCAGACGCCGGCCAGCACCTGCGCGACCCGGTCCACACCGGGGCGCAGCACCGCGGTGGCGGCCAGGTCGGCCGCCGCGACCCCGAGCACGACGGCGACTCCATCCGGGCTCCCGAGCAGGTCCGGCGGGAGGAGCAGCGCCGCCACCGGCTGGGCTGCCAGCAGGCACACCAGCGGCCAGGTGGTGGTGGAGCGGGTGACCCGGTGCAGCCCGCCGGCGGCCGCGGCGACGACGGCGCAGGACAGCGCGGTCCACAGCCGCAGCGGTACGGCGTCCGCGCCGAGCAGCCCCAGGGCGTGGGCCGCGCCCAGGTCGACCGCCAGCAGGGCGGCGCCCGCGGCGGCCAGCGCCTCCTCGGTGGCACGCAGGCCGCGGCGCGCGGCCCAGGCCGACGCAGCACAGGCGGCGGCGGTGACCGCCAGCATCACGAGCGCCTGGAAGGTCATGCCCAACCGGGTCCAGGCGACCGCCACGAACGCCAGCGCGCCGGCCACGACCAGCAGGGCACCCAGGCCCAGGAGCACCTGCTGCGGGCTCAGCCGCGGGCGGTGCGGCCGGGGAGGTGGTGCGGCGGCGGGCGGCGTCCACGGGGGCGGCGGTGGTGTCGGCGGTGGCGTCCGGGCCGGTGGCGGATGCGGCGGGGCCCAGTCGGTCGGGACAGCCGGAGGAAGCGCGGCGGCGGGGCCGGGCGCGGCCGCCCGGAGCGTGACGAGCAGGGCGTCCCGGTCGCGGGCCAGTTCGTGCAGGGTGGCGCCGATCCGGGCGACCACCGTCGCGGCCTGGCCGGCCGCCGGGAGCCCGCACACGGGGCAGGCCGCCCCGGGTGCGCTGGTCACCGGCGTGAGGCAGACCGGGCAGGGCGGACCGGGAGGACCGGACGGCCTCGGGCGCGGGAGCATGGACGCATCCTGGCGGGCGCGCCGCCGGTCGAGGCCGGTTGTCCCCAGGACGTGCCCCGGACGGGCAATGCCGTCCACATCACCGGAAACCCGGTCGGAACCTGGGCCCGGAGCGCCTACCGTGGGATCAGTGATAACGACGACCGGCCTGGAGCTGCGCGCCGGCGCCCGCATCCTCATCAGCGACGCCGACCTGCGCGTGCAACCCGGCGACCGGATCGGGCTGGTCGGGCGCAACGGTGCCGGCAAGACCACCACCCTCACCACCCTCGCCGGCGAGCGTGTGCCGCACGCGGGCAAGGTCGAGGTGACCGGCGAGCTCGGCTACCTGCCGCAGGACCCGCGCAGCGGCGACCTGGACATCACCGCCAGCGACCGGGTGCTGTCCGGCCGGGGCCTCGACGTCCTCAAGGCCCAGCTGACCAAGGCCCAGATCGCCATGGCCGAGCCGGCGGACGACGCCGAGCGCGACCGCGCGGTGCGCCGGTACGGCCGGCTCGAGGACCAGTTCGCCGCGCTCGGCGGGTACGCCGCGGAGAGCGACGCCGCCCGCATCTGCACGAACCTGGGTCTGCCGGACCGGATCCTGGAGCAGCCGCTGCGCACCCTGTCCGGCGGTCAGCGCCGCCGCGTGGAGCTGGCCCGGATCCTGTTCTCCGACGCCGACACGCTGCTGCTCGACGAGCCGACCAACCACCTGGACGCCGACTCGATCACCTGGCTCAAGGGCTTCCTGGCGAGCCACCGCGCCGGGTTGATCGTGATCAGCCACGACGTCGAGCTGCTGGACGCGGTGGTCAACAAGGTGTGGCACCTGGACGCCAACCGCGCCACCGTCGACGTCTACAACCTGGGCTGGAAGCGCTACCTGCAGGCCCGGGAGACCGACGAGCGCCGCCGCAAGGCCGAGCGGGCCAACGCGGAGAAGAAGATCGACGCGCTGACCGCCCAGGCGGACAAGATGCGCGCGAAGGCGACGAAGGCCCGGGCCGCGCAGAGCATGGACAAGCGGGCCGCCCGCCTGGCCGCCGGGCTGGCCGAGGTCCGGGTGCAGGACAAGGTCGCCAGGCTGCGCTTCCCGACCCCGGCGCCCTGCGGCCGGACGCCGCTCACCGCCGAGGGGCTGAGCAAGAGCTACGGCTCGCTGGAGATCTTCACCGACGTCGACCTGGCGATCGACAAGGGCACCCGGGTTGTCGTCCTCGGTCTCAACGGTGCCGGCAAGACGACCCTGCTGCGGATGCTGGCCGGCACCGAGACCCCGGACACCGGCGCGGTCGTCGCCGGGCACGGGCTGCGGGTCGGCTACTACGCCCAGGAGCACGAGACGATCGACATGGACCGCACGCTGCTCGAGGTCATGCGGTCCGCGGCGCCGGAGTCCACCGACACCGAGCTGCGGCGCATCCTCGGCGCGTTCCTCTTCTCCGGGGACGCGGTCGACCAGCGGGCGGGCACCCTCTCCGGCGGTGAGCGCACCCGGCTGGCGATGGCCACGCTGGTCGTCTCCGGCGCGAACGTGCTGCTGCTGGACGAGCCGACCAACAACCTCGACCCGGCCAGCCGGGAGCAGGTCCTGCAGGCGCTGCGCACCTACGCCGGGGCGATCGTGCTGGTCACCCACGACGAGGGCGCCGTCCGCGCGCTGAGCCCGGACAAGGTGATCCTGCTCCCTGACGGCACCGAGGACACCTGGAGCGAGGACTTCGCCGACCTCGTGTCGCTCGCCTGACGGCAGCCCCGGGAGCCTCGCAGCGAGGAACGAGCGAGGAGCGGACCGGGGCGCGGAGTCAGGCCCACGGGCTCGCCTGAACGGGAGGTCGGGTCACTGGCCCGACGTCTCCGTTCCGTGATCGGCCGCTTGCAGTGGCCGACCCTGTGCGCCTGGGTGATCATCAGTCGTGGGACGCCGAGGTCACTGGGACCGCGGCGCCGGGGGAACAGCGGGCACCGTCGGTGCAGAGCCGACGGCACCCCTGACACGGAGGAGAGTCATGGCCGACTCGAGCACCACGGACCTGAGCAAGGGCAAGCGGATCACCGGGGACGACCGGTCGTCGCTGGCTGACGAGCTGCGCAACCGGTACGACGGCGGTGAGAGCATCCGCTCGCTCGCCACCTCGACCAACCGCTCCTACGGATTCGTGCACCGCCTCCTGTCCGAGTCGGGGGCGACGTTGCGTGGCCGGGGCGGTGCGAACAGGAACGCGAAGAAGACTGCGTGACGGAGGCCGACCCCGGGTGGGTGAGGACGGCGCGGAACGGCGCCGTCCTCACCGTCACCCTCGATCGGCCGGACCAGCTCAACGCGCAGACCCCCGCGACCTGGGCCGCGCTGCGGTCCGCCGGTGAGGGTCTCGACGACGACGTGCGGGTGGTCGTCGTGCGCGGCGCGGGGCGGGCCTTCTCCGCCGGCCTGGACCGCCGCATGTTCGACCTCGCCGGGCAGGCCGACGGTGGGCTGGGCGGCGGTGGGCTGGGCGGCGGTGGGCTGGGCGGCGGCGGGCTGGGTGAGCTCGCGGCGCTGCCGGCCGAGGACGCCCAGGAACGCATCCGCGGCTACCAGGCGGCGTTCCGCTGGCTGCGGTCGCCGGGGATCGTGTCGGTGGCCGCCGTCCAGGGCCATGCCATCGGCGCCGGCGCGCAGCTCGCCCTCGCCTGCGACCTCCGGGTGGTCGCCGAGGACCTGCAGCTCCGGCTGCCGGAGACCACGTTGGGCCTCGTCCCCGACCTCACCGGCACGAGCACCCTGGTGGAGCTGGTCGGGTACAGCCGCGCCGTGGAGATCTGCCTGACCGGCCGGGCCGTCGGGGCCGCGGAGGCGGTCGGCACCGGGCTGGCGAACGTCGCCGTCCCGATGGAGCAGCTGGACGGCGCCGTCGCCGACCTGGTCGCGGCGCTGCTGGCGCCCGACGCCGGCGCCGCCCGGGAGACCCTCGCGCTGCTGCGGTCCGCGGTGCGCAACGAGCCGGCGGCACAGGACGTCGCCGAGCGCGCCGCCCAGGTCCGCCGACTGGGGGCGCTGGCGGCCGGCCGCTGAGGAACAGCCCCCGTTCCGTCGGTGTTGACCGCGACACTCGGACCGTGCCGGCACCCGGCCGGCGCGGAGGGAGAAGGAGGCCGCGGTGGACTCCCCGATGACCTCCATGGCGGCGATGCGGTCGTTCCGTCAGGACGCGTCCGTGACCGCGCGGCAGATCCCCGAAGGGACGGTCCGGCGCATCCTCGGCATCGCCGGGCCCTACCGCCGCGAGCTGGTCGCCTTCCTCGCGCTGGTGGTGTTCTCCTCGGTGATCGGCGTGGTCACGCCGCTGCTGGCCGGGGACATCGTCAACCGCATCGCCGGGCTCACCGGGTCGGCAGGTGACGTCGTCCGGATCGCGCTGTTCATCGCCGGGCTGGCCCTGCTCGACGCGGTCGGCTCGCTCGCCCAGCGCTGGTACTCCGCCCGGATCGGCGAGGGAGTCATCTACGACCTGCGCAGCCGGGTGTTCGAGCACGTGCAGCGCATGCCGGTCGCCTTCTTCACCCGGACCCAGACCGGCGCCCTGGTCAGCCGGCTCAACAACGACGTCATCGGCGCGCAGCGGGCCTTCACCTCGACGCTGTCCGGCGTCGTCTCCAACGTGATCGCGCTGGTGCTCACCGCCGGGGTCATGTTCAGCCTGTCCTGGCAGATCACCCTGCTGTCGATCGTGATGGTGCCGCTGTTCGTGCTGCCGGCGCAGCGGATCGGCAAGCGGCTGCAGGAGATCACCCGGGAGTCCTACGGCCTCAACGCGTCGATGAACGCGACGATGACCGAGCGGTTCAACGTGGCCGGGGCGCTGCTGGTGAAGCTGTTCGGGCGCCCGGAGGCCGAGGCGGAGTCCTTCCGTGGCCGGGCTGCCCGGGTCCGCGACATCGGCGTGCTGTCGGCGATGTACGGGCGGGTCTTCTTCACCTCGCTCACGCTGGTCGCGGCGCTGGCCACCGCGCTGGTCTACGGCCTGGGCGGGGCGCTGGCGTTCACCGGGTCGCTGTCGGCCGGCGACGTCGTGGCGCTGGCCCTGCTGCTGTCCCGGCTGTACGGCCCGCTGACCGCGCTGGCCAACGTGCGGGTCGACGTGATGAGCGCGCTGGTCAGCTTCGACCGGGTGTTCGAGGTGCTCGACCTGGCACCGATGATCGCGGAGGCACCCGACGCCGTCCCGGTGCCGGCCGGCGAGCGGTCGATCGAGTTCGACCACGTGTCCTTCCGCTACCCGGCACCCGCGGACGTGTCGCTGGCCTCGCTCGAGGACGTCGCCGTGCCCGAGCAGCACAGCGGCACGGACGTGCTGCACGACGTGTCGTTCCGGGCCGAGCCGGGCGAGCTGGTCGCCCTGGTGGGCACGTCGGGGGCGGGCAAGTCGACGATGGCCGCCCTGGTGTCCCGTCTCTACGACGTCACCGGTGGGGCGGTGCGGGTCGGCGGGGTCGACGTCCGGCAGGTCACCAGCGCCTCGCTGCGCGAGGCCATCGGCGTCGTGACCCAGGACGCGCACCTCTTCCACGACACCATCCGCGCGAACCTGCGCTACGCCCGGCCCGAGGCCACGGACGACGAGCTGTGGGCGGCGCTGACCGGAGCCCGGATCGCCGCGCTGGTCGCGGCGCTGCCCGACGGGCTGGACACCGTCGTCGGCGACCGCGGGTACCGGATGTCCGGTGGGGAGAAGCAGCGGCTGGCGATCGCCCGGGTGCTGCTCAAGGCGCCGGGCATCGTCATCCTCGACGAGGCGACCGCGCACCTGGACAGCGAGTCGGAGGTGGCGGTGCAGCACGCGCTGGACGCCGCGCTGGCCGGCCGCACCTCGCTGGTGATCGCCCACCGGCTGTCGACCATCCGCGGTGCCGACCAGATCCTGGTCGTCGACGAGGGTCGGATCGTCGAGCGCGGCACCCACGACGAGCTCCTCGCGGCGGGCGGGCACTACGCGGACCTGTACCGCACGCAGTTCGCGCCCGCTGAAACCGCGCACAGCTCATCCGCCGCTGTGTGACGGGAGGATGACGTTCCGGATACATTCCGTCGCCGTCGTGGGCGCGGCGGCACCGGCGGTTCGACCCCGCGGCCGCCGGCGTGGCACCGTGGACAGGTGTCGGCGACCGTCGGCACATCGTCCCGAGAACAGGGTTCTAATGACTGCTCGCACCCCGCTGTCCGTCGCGTCCGGCAAGCCCTACCCGGTCGTGGTGCCGCCGGCCGGCGACCCCGTGTCGCTGGACCTCTTCCTGGGTGACGCGGAGTTCACCATCGACGGCACCGACGGCCAGCTGCTGATCCGCGGTCACGGGGTTCCCCTGGGCGACCTGGTCCGCTTCCACGAGAAGGACAGCATGGGCGGCAAGGACGTCCGGGTCTGGCACGTGTCCCAGCAGCGCGACGGCTTCGTGGCGGAGACCGTCGCCGCCTTCTGATCGTCGGAAGGGCCGTCCTCGGCCGGCCGCGGCGCGGGGTGGGCGGTGCGCGCCGGGAGGCCACTAGCGTGGACTCCTGTCCCACCCGCACCACCGGCAGGAGCAGTCGTTGAGCGCAGGCCATCCGCAGGACACCCAGATCCGGGCGTTGTACGCCCGCTTCCTCGCCGGGTGGAACCAGCGCAGCGGGGTCACCGTGTCCTCGGTGTTCGCCGATGACGGCGAGATGATCGACCTCGACGGCACCCTGCGCAGCGGCCGGCTGACCATCGCCGCCGACATGCGGCGGCTGTTCACCGAGCACGCCACCCCCACGTTCGTCGGGATCGTCCGCTCGGTCCGCCGCCTCACCGAGGGGGTCGCCGTGCTGCACGCGGTCGCCGGCATGGTCCCGCCGGGCAGCAACGCGCTCGAGCCCTCGCTGCACACGGTGCACTCGCTGGTCGCGGTGGAGGACGACAGCCGCTGGAAGATCGCCGTCCTGCAGAGCACGCCGGCCCGCTACGGGGGCCGGGCGGACGTCCTGGCCGCACTGACCGCGGAGCTCGAGGCCGCCCGGTGACCGTGCTGACGCCGGTCGCCGACCTGCTCGCCGACCCGGCGGCGGCCGTGCTGCTGGACGTCCGCTGGGCGCTCGGCGACCCGCACGGCCGGCAGCAGCACCTCGAGGGGCACCTGCCCGGCGCGGTGTACGTCGACCTGGAGACCGAACTCGCCGCACCCGGGTCGGTGGCCGAGGGGCGGCACCCCCTTCCCTCGGTGCAGTCGCTGCAGGCAGCTGCGCGGCGGTGGGGCGTCTCGAACGGCTCCCGGGTCGTGGTCCACGACGCGGGGCCGGGGCTGGCCGCCGCCCGCGCCTGGTGGCTGCTGCGCTGGGGCGGGCTGGCCGACGTGACGATCCTGGACGGCGGGCTCGCGGCGTGGACGGCGGCCGGCGGGCCGGTCGAGGCCGGCGAGGTCGTCCCCGCGCCGGGGGACGTCACGCTGACCGGCGGGTGCCTGCCGGTCCTGTCGATCGAGGACGCGGCCGCGCTGACCGGCGGCGGTGGCGTGCTGCTCGATGCCCGGGCCGCCGAGCGGTACAGCGGTCAGGTCGAGCCGGTCGACCCGCGGGCCGGGCACGTGCCCGGTGCGGTGAGCGCACCGACGACCGGCAACGTGGGTCCGGACGGCCGTCTCCTTCCCGTCGCTGTACTCGCCGAGCGGTTCGCCCAGCTCGGGGTCCGGCCGGGCACGACGGTCGGCGTGTACTGCGGCTCAGGCGTCACCGCGGCCCACGAGGTGGCCGCCCTCGCCGAGGTGGGCATCGACGCGGCGCTGTGGCCGGGCTCCTGGTCCCAGTGGTCGGCCGATCCGGGACGGCCGGCCGCGACCGGCCCGGACCCACGGTGAGCCGCCCGAACACGGCGACCTGGCTGCTGGCCGGGCTGGCCGCGATCGGTCACGCCGCCGTCGGGGTCCTCTACGCCGCCTCGGGGCTGCTCGCGCCGCTGTGGGCGATCGTCCTGCTCGGCGTCTGGTGGCTGGTGCTGGGGGCGGCGCTCATCGTGCTGGCCCGGCGCGGGTCGTGGTGGACGCCCGCCGTCCCCGTCCTCGCGTACGGCACGTGGTGGCTGGCCATCACCGCGGGGGAGCGGCTGCTCGGCTGGACGGCCTGAGTCAGGCCGGGACGGTCGTCAGCGCGGCGTCGAAGCGGTCGAGCAGCACCGCGGCGATCCGCTCGTCGGGGAGCAGAGGCGCTGTGACGGAATCCGCGCCCGCTCCCCGCAGCTTGTCGTGGAAGTGCCCCGGCGCGAGCAGGTAGGCCGCGACCACCACCCGCTCGGCGCCCGCCCGCCGCGCCGCGGTCACCGCATCGGCGACGGGCGGCTGCGCGGCGGAGCCGTACCCGGTCGTCACCGGCCCCGCCCAGCTCCGCTGCAGCAGGCCGGCGGTGTCCTCGACGTCCCGGACCGACCGGGGGTCGCTGGACCCGGCGGCGGCGAGCACGATCGCGGTGCGCGGGTCGCGGGGGTCGGCACCGGCCCCGGCCAGCCGGTCGGTGAGCACCGCGACCAGCCGGGGGTCCGGGCCCAGCGGCCGCGCGGCCACCGCTCGCGGGTGGGCGGCGACCGCACCCGCGATGTCGACGTGCACGTGGTAGCCGCCGGACAGCAGCAGCGGGACGACGACCGCCGGGGTGGCTGCGTCGGCCAGACCCCGCACCACGTCCACCACGGTGGGCGGCTGGACGTCGACGAACGCGGCGGTCGTCCGCAGCCCGGGGCGGAGGTCACGGGCCGCCAGCGCCAGCTCGGCGATCAGCCGGCGTCCCGTCGGGTTGCGCGTACCGTGCGCGCACGCCACCAGCACCGGTCGGCCCCCTCCCAGGGGCCCGCCGCGAGCTCGGATGGCCCCGTCCAGGGCACCGCCCTGAGCCTGCGAAGGGATGGGAGGACGGGGTCCTTCCCCGGGGGCGAGGGGGTCCTTCGTCACAGCGACCGGATCAGCCCGCCGTCGACCGGCAGCATGATGCCGGTCAGGTAGGAGGCGGCGGGGGACAGGGCGAAGGCGGCCACCCGGCCGAACTCGGCGGGCTCCCCGTAGCGGCGCAGCGGGATGGTCGACTCGGCGGCCCGCCGGGCCGCCGCGGGATCGCGCTGCCGGCCGTCGATCTCGACCACGCGGTCGGTGGCGATCCGGCCGGGCAGCAGGCCGAACACCCGGATGCCGCGCGGGCCGAGCTCGTCGGCCAAGGCCTTCGCGGTCATCGCCAGCCCGGGCCGCAGCCCGTTGGAGATGGCCAGGTGGCCGATCGGCTCGCGCACCGACGAGGAGAGCACCAGGCCGATCGCGGCACCCCGGCCCAGCACCGGCACCAGCGCCTTGACCAGCCGCACGGTGCCCAGCAGCACCGCGTCGAAGGCGGCCCGCCAGTCGTCCTCGGCCACGTCGAGCACGCTGCCCGGCGTCGGCCCGCCGACGGAGACCAGGGCCCCGTCGACCCGGTCCAGGCGCGCGGTGGCCGCCTCCACCAGTGCCGGAGCCGCCGCGGGATCGGCCAGGTCGGCCGTCAGCCCGGACGCCGCCGGCGCCCCACCGAGGGAGGCGACGGCGGCGTCCACGGAGTCGGCGCCGCGGGAGCTGATCAGCACCCGGGCGCCGTCGTCGACCAGGGCCCGGGCGGTCGCCAGCCCCAGCCCCCGGCTCGCGCCGGTGAGCAGGTAGCCGCGACCGCCCAGTCCCAGGTCCATCAGGCGGCGACGGTCCCGCGCAGCGAGCGCAGCACGAACTGCATGATCCCGCCGTTGCGGTAGTAGCTCGCCTCACCGGGGGTGTCGATCCGGACCCGGGCGTCGAACTCGACGGCAGGGCCATCGGACGGCTGGGCCTTGACCTTCACCGTGCGCGGGATGCTGCCGTCGTTCAGCGCGGTCACCCCGGTGATCTCGAACGTCTCGTCCCCGGTCAGGCCGAGGGACTCCCGGTCCTGGCCCTCCGGGAACTGCAACGGGAGCACGCCCATGCCGATCAGGTTCGACCGGTGGATCCGCTCGTAGCTCTCGGCGATGACCGCCTTGACCCCGAGCAGCGCCGTCCCCTTGGCCGCCCAGTCGCGGGAGGAGCCGGAGCCGTACTCCTTGCCCGCGAGCACGACCAGCGGGATGCCGGCGTCGATGTAGGCGCGTGAGGCGTCGTAGATCGACGTCGTCTCGCCGGTGAGGTGGTTCTTGGTGACGCCACCCTCGGTGCCGGGCGCGAGCAGGTTCCGCAGCCGGATGTTGGCGAACGTGCCGCGGATCATGACCTCGTGGTTGCCGCGGCGGGACCCGTAGGAGTTGAAGTCGCGGCGCTCGATGCCGTGCTCCTGCAGGTACTTCCCGGCGGGGGAGTCGGCCTTGATCGAGCCGGCCGGGGAGATGTGGTCGGTCGTCACCGAGTCGCCCAGGACGGCCAGCGCGCGGGCGCCGGTGATGTCCTGGACCGGGGTCGGCTCGGCCGGCATGCCCTCGAAGTACGGGGGCTTCCGCACGTAGGTGCTCTCGGGGTCCCAGTCGAAGGTGTCCCCGGACGGCGTGGGCAGGTTCTGCCACTGCTCGGTGCCGGCGAAGACGTCCTCGTAGCTGCGGCCGAACTGCTCCGCCGAGACCGCCTGGTCGATGGTCCGCTGGACCTCCTGCGGCGACGGCCAGATGTCGTGCAGGAAGACGTCGTTGCCGTCGGCGTCCTGGCCCAGCGGGTCGTTGTTCAGGTCGACGTCCATGGAGCCGGCCAGCGCGTAGGCGATGACCAGCGGCGGGGACGCCAGGTAGTTCATCTTGACGTCGGGGTTGATCCGGCCCTCGAAGTTCCGGTTGCCCGAGAGCACCGAGACGACGGCGAGGTCGGCGTCGTTGACCGCCTTGCTGACCGGCTCCGGCAGCGGGCCGGAGTTGCCGATGCAGGTGGTGCAGCCGTAGCCGACCAGGAAGAAGCCCAGCTTCTCCAGGTAGGGGGTCAGCTCCGCCTTCTCGTAGTAGTCCATGACGACCTTGGACCCCGGCGCCAGCGTCGTCTTCACCCACGGCTTGGTGGTCAGGCCCCGCTCGACGGCCTTCTTGGCCAGCAGTGCGGCGCCGATCATCACCTGCGGGTTGGAGGTGTTCGTGCAGGAGGTGATCGCGGCGATCACGACGTGGCCGTGGTCGACGAACGTCTCGGTGCCGTCCTCCATGACCACCCGGGTCGGGCGGGAGGCCCGCTCGGTGTTCGGGCTGCCGTGGACGGCGGTGTGCGGCTTGCCGGCCGCGCCGTTGCCGGAGGCGAACGGGCTGGCCGGGTCGGAGGCGGGGAACGACTCCTCGGACGCCTCGTCGACCGTCGACTCGGCCTCCGGCGCGACGTCGGGGTCGTGCGAGACCTGGTCGACCTGGGCGTAGGTGGGCAGCGCCTCGCGGAACGCCTCCTTGGCCTCGGTGATCGCGACCCGGTCCTGCGGGCGCTTCGGGCCGGCGATCGACGGGACGACCGTGGCGAGGTCCAGCTCCAGGTACTCGGAGAACGCCGGCTCGCGGGACGCGTCGTGCCAGAGGCCCTGCTCCTTGGCGTAGACCTCCACCAGCCGGACCTGCTCCTCGCTGCGGCCGGTGAGCTGCAGGTAGGTGATCGTCTCCCCGTCGATGGGGAACATCGCCGCGGTGGAGCCGAACTCCGGGCTCATGTTGCCGATCGTGGCCCGGTTGGCCAGCGGGACGGCGGAGACACCGGCGCCGTAGAACTCCACGAACTTCCCGACCACGCCGTGCTGGCGCAGCATCTCGGTGATGGTGAGCACCAGGTCGGTGGCGGTGGCACCGTCGGGCAGCTCGCCGGTGAGCTTGAAGCCGACCACCCGGGGGATGAGCATCGAGACCGGCTGGCCGAGCATCGCGGCCTCGGCCTCGATGCCGCCGACGCCCCAGCCCAGCACGC
The DNA here is from genome assembly GCF_041028325.1 of Modestobacter sp. I12A-02662. NCBI lineage: Bacteria > Bacillati > Actinomycetota > Actinomycetes > Geodermatophilales > Geodermatophilaceae > Modestobacter > Modestobacter sp. I12A-02662. The sequence goes on from NZ_JABGDE010000008.1 coordinate 243,364, forward strand.
CCAGGCCGTTGACCATCGTGGTGTGGGAGTCGGTGCCCACGCAGGTGTCGGGGTAGGCCAGCGTGCGGTCGCCCTCCGCACGCGGGAAGACCACGCGGGCCAGGTGCTCGATGTTGACCTGGTGGACGATGCCGGTGCCCGGGGGGACGACCTTGAAGTCGTCGAACGCGCCCTGGCCCCAGCGGAGGAACTGGTAGCGCTCGCCGTTGCGCTGGTACTCGATCTCGACGTTGCGCTCGAAGGACTCCGGCGTGCCGAAGACGTCGGCGATGACCGAGTGGTCGATGACCAGCTCGGCCGGGGCGAGCGGGTTGATCTTCTGCGGGTCGCCGCCCAGGTCGGCCATCGCCTCGCGCATGGTGGCCAGGTCGACGATGCAGGGGACGCCGGTGAAGTCCTGCATCACCACGCGCGCCGGGGTGAACTGGATCTCCTGGTCGGGCTCGGCCGACGGATCCCAGTTGGCCAGGGCACGGATGTGGTCGGCGGTGATGTTCGCGCCGTCCTCGGTGCGGAGGAGGTTCTCGAGCAGGACCTTCAGGCTGAAGGGCAGCTTCTCAGCTCCCTCCACCGCGTCGAGCCGGAAGATGTCGTACTCGGTGCCGTCGACGTCGAGCGTCGACCGGGCTCCGAAGCTGTCCTTGCTGGCTGCCACTGCTGCGCCTCACCCTCAACTCGTCCCGCGCGCGCTACTGCTGCGCCTCGATGTTCCACCGGACATCTTCCCAGCCCCGTGCCGGGTTCGCGGACCAAGGCCACCCTTTCCTCACCCTGCGTGAGACGGGTCACCGCTGGGTGCGCGCCGCCCACCGCGGGACGGCTGCTCGCCCGCGACGGCGGGTCGTCCGGCGGCCCCTTGGCCGGTTAGCGTGACGCCCACCACGTCAAGCGGCCGGCGGCGCAGCCGGCCTCGGCACCGGGAGCCGGCATGCGCGTGCCCCTCACCACCCGTGACTTCCTCGACCGCGCCGAGCTCGTCTACGGCGACCGCGTCGGCATCGTCGACGAGCCCGCCCAGCCGGCGCCGTCCCTCGGCGAGCTGACCTACCGGGAGGTGGCCCGCCGCGCCCGCGCCGTGCAGGCCGGCCTCGACGCGCTCGGCGTGGGGGAGGGCGAGCGGGTGGCCGTGGTCAGCCACAACTCGGCCCGGCTGCTGGAGCTGCTGTTCGGCGTCCCGTCGTCCGGCCGGGTGGTCGTGCCGATCAACTTCCGGCTGCAGCAGCAGGAGGTGCGCTACATCGTCGAGCACAGCGGCGCGCAGGTGCTGGTGGTCGACCCCGAGCTGGAGCCGCTGCTGAGCGGGGTCGGCGCGAAGCACCGTTTCGTGGTGGGGGAGGAGTACGAGTCCGGGCTGCTGCGGTTCGACGCCGAGCCGGCGCCGTGGGCCCAGCCCGACGAGGACGCCACCGCCGCCGTCAACTACACGAGCGGGACGACGGCGCGGCCCAAGGGCGTGCAGATGACCCACCGCAACCTGTGGGTGGACGCGGTGACCTTCGGCCTGCACATGCAGGTGGGCGACCGCGACGTCTACCTGCACACGCTGCCGATGTTCCACTGCAACGGCTGGGGGCTGCCGTACACGGCGGCCGGCGTGGGGGCGACGCAGGTGGTCCTGCGCAAGGTGGACGGCGCGGAGATCCTGCGCCGCGTCGAGCGGCACGGCGTCACGCTGATGGCCGGGGCGCCGGCGGTGTGGAACGCCGTCCTCGACGCCGCCGCGGAGTGGGACGGCGAGGTCCCCGGGCGGGACCGCGTCCGGATCATCGTCGCCGGGGCCCCACCGCCGTCGCGCACCATCGCCCGGGTCGAGGAGGAGCTGGGCTGGGAGTTCAACCAGATCTACGGCCTCACCGAGACCGCGCCGCTGCTGACCATCAACCGACCGCGGGCCGAGTACGACGACCTCGATCCGCAGGACCGGGCGAAGGCGCTGTCCCGGGCCGGGGTGCCGGCGCTGGGCACCCGGCTCTCCACCGACAAGTCCGGCGAGGTGCTGGCCCAGAGCAACACGGTGCTCGCGGGCTACTGGGAGAACCCGGAGGCGTCCGCGGACGCGCTCGTGGGCGGCTGGTTCCACACCGGGGACGGCGGTTCCCTCGACGACGGCGGCTACCTCACGATCTCCGACCGGAAGAAGGACGTGATCATCACCGGCGGGGAGAACGTGTCCTCGATCGAGGTGGAGGACGCCGTCTTCAGCCACCCCGCGGTGGCCGAGGTCGCGGTGATCGGGGTGCCCGACGACAAGTGGGGCGAGATGGTCACCGCGCTGGTGGTGCTCGCCGAGGGCGCGACGGCCACCGACGCGGAGATCATCGCGCACTGCCGCGCCCGGCTGGCGCACTACAAGGCGCCCAAGCGGGTGGAGTTCCGGGAGGCGATCCCGCGGACCGCCACCGGCAAGATCCAGAAGTTCAAGCTCCGCCAGGACTTCTGGACGGCGTCCGACCACCAGTAGGAGGACCCCCGCCGCCACGTCTCGCAGCCTCGGCGCGGGCCCCTGCGACGGGGCTCCGCCAGGAGGAGCCCGGCTGCGCCGTTGCGCATCCTCCCTTCGGGGGAGAAGCGCCCGTGGCGCTCGGTCCGTAGCCCGAACCGGTCGATGACCAGGTCGAGAGCACACCCCGACGGGTGTGCCTGGACTGGTCGAGACCGGGTCCGCCGTGCGGTGGACCGGGCAACGGAGGAGCAACCCAGTGCGCGAGCAGGTCGGGACACGGATCGGACACCGGACGAGGAGCCGCTGGGCCCGCCGGGTGATCGGGGCAGGAGCGGTCGCCGCCGTCGGCCTCCTCGGGATCCCGGGCACGGCGACGGCCGCGCCGGTGAACCCCAGTGACGCCCAGATCAGCGCGGCAGAGCAGGCGAAGGCCGACGCGGCGACGCGGATCGGTGAGATCACCGCCCAGCTCGCCGAGGCCCAGACCGCCGCCGACGCCGCCTCCGCGGCCTCGCACATCGCGCTGCAGGACTACGAGGAGAAGCAGGAGGCCTACGACGCCGCCCGCGCGACCGCGGACACGGCGGCCGCCGCCGCGGTGCAGGCCGCCGCCGACCTGGACCAGGGGCGCGCCGACGTCGCGACCTTCGCCCGGGAGAGCTACATCGAGGGCAGCACCGCGTCGGGCACCGTTGCGCTGCTCAGCGCGGAGGGCCCGGCGCAGCTGATCGAGCGGGCGGCGCTGCTGGACGCCGCCGGCGCGCACCGGACCGACGTGCTCGCCCAGCTGACCGTGCTGGAGGAGCAGGCCACCGCGGCCGACGAGGCCGCCAGGGCGGCGGTCGCCCAGGCCGACACGCTGAAGTCCGAGGCCGAGACGCTGCTCGCCGCGGCGCAGGCCCAGGAGGTCGCCTCCCGCGGCCAGGCCGACGCCCTCGCCGCGCAGCAGGTGTCGGTGCAGGCCGAGCTCGAGCAGGCGCAGCAGACGCTGTACGGCCTGGAGGGTGCCCGTGCGGCTGCCGAGGCCCACGCGCGGCAGCAGGCCGCCGCAGCCGCGGCCGCCGCGGCCGCCCAGCGGGCCACTGCGGCCGCGCCCCCGCCCGGCGGGTCGTCGTCCGGGTCGTCCGCGTCCCGGCCGCCGTCCGGTGGGTCGTCGTCCGGGTCGTCGGCGTCCCGGCCGTCGTCCGGGAGCGCGCCGTCGGGGGGCTCGTCGTCCGGGGGCTCGTCGTCCGGGAGCGCGCCGTCGGGCGGGGGGACGACGGCGGGCGCGCCGTCCGGGTCCGCCGTCCAGACCGCGATCGCCGCCGCCAGGAGCCAGCTGGGCCTGCCCTACTCGTGGGGCGGTGGTGGCAGCAGCGGCCCCAGCTACGGCATCGCGCCGGACACCGCCATCTGGGGCTTCGACTGCTCGGGCCTGACCCAGTACGCCTACGCCAAGGCCGGCATCGCGATCGGTGGCACCAGCCGGGAGCAGTGGAACCGGTTCAGCGGCAACACGGTCGCGAAGTCCGACCTGCAGGCCGGTGACCTGGTCTTCTGGGGCACCGGGAGCTCGTACACCTCGATCTACCACGTGGCGCTCTACATCGGCGGCGGCCAGGTGGTCCAGGCCCCGCAGAGCGGCGACGTCGTCAGGATCAGCAGCATGTGGTACGGCGGCGACTACTTCGGGGCCGTCCGGCCGACCGGCTGAGGGGGCCGAACACATGAGGGCGTCGGGCAGCCACGGGGGGAGCTGCCCGACGCGCTGATCAGGCTAGCAGTCAAGCCGGTACGAAAGTGCGCTCACGACGCGCCCGATGCACCCTGCATCCATCGTGGCGTGTCGCAGCGGAGCGCGACGGCGGACCCGCTGTGCGCACCGGGTGCCCGCACAGCCGGTTGTAGGAGACTGGCGGCGTGACCGCCGCCAGCAGCGCTCCCTCCCCGGATCAGCACACCCCGCCGTCGGTCGACGCCGCACGCATCGAACGCGCCCTGTTCGAGATCAAGCGGGTCATCGTCGGGCAGGACCGGCTGGTCGAGCGGATGCTGGTGGGCCTGCTGTCCCGCGGGCACGTGCTGCTCGAGGGCGTGCCGGGCGTGGCCAAGACCCTCGCCGTCGAGACGCTCGCCCGGGTCGTCGGCGGCAGGTTCGCCCGGCTGCAGTTCACCCCCGACCTGGTCCCGGCGGACATCATCGGCACCCGGATCTACAAGGCCGGGCAGGACGCCTTCGACACCGAGCTCGGCCCGGTGTTCGCCAACTTCGTGCTCGCCGACGAGATCAACCGGGCCCCGGCGAAGGTGCAGTCCGCGCTGCTGGAGGTGATGGCCGAGCGGCAGGTCTCGATCGGCGGGGTCACCCACCCGCTGCCCGACCCCTTCCTGGTGCTCGCCACGCAGAACCCCATCGAGAACGAGGGCGTCTACCCGCTCCCCGAGGCGCAGCGCGACCGCTTCCTGCTCAAGGTGCTCGTCGACTACCCGAGCCCCGAGGAGGAGCGGGAGATCATCTACCGGATGGGCTCGGTGCCCCCGGTGGCCGAGCCGGTCCTCGGCCCCGACGACGTGCGACGGCTGCAGCGGACCGCCTCGGAGGTCTTCGTGCACCACGCGCTGGTCGACTACGTCGTGCGCCTCGTCGTCGCCACCCGCGCCCCCCGGGAGCACGGCATGCCGGACGTCGCCGGCTGGGTGTCCTACGGCGCCAGCCCGCGCGCCTCGCTCGGCCTCATCGCGGCCAGCCGGTCGCTCGCGCTGATCCGCGGCCGCGACTACGTGCTGCCCCAGGACGTCCTGGACGTGACCGCCGACGTGCTACGGCACCGGCTGGTGCTCTCCTACGACGCGTTGGCCGACGGGGTGCCGGCCGACCACGTCGTCAAGCGGATCGTGCAGAGCGTGCCGCTGCCGCAGGTCACGCCGCGGCAGCGGGCCGACGGCTACGGGCCGGGTTCACCCGGTGGGCCGGTCGCCCCGTTCCCGGCCGGCCCCGGCGGCTGGCAGCCGCCCGGCCTCCCGATGCCGGCTCCCCAGTACGGGGCCGGGCCGGGTGGGCAGTCGGACGGCGGCCGGGCCGACGGCGGCCCGGGTCCGCAACGGGTGTGACCGGGCACCCCTCCCCGCCGCCGGGCGCGCCGCCGCACTTCGGCAGCGGCGGCCCGGCCGCCGAGGCGCTGCTCCGCAAGCTCGAGCTCACCGTCCGCCGCCGGCTGGACGGGCTGCTGCAAGGCGACCACCTGGGCCTCGTGCCGGGTTCGGGCAGCGAGGCCGGCGACGCCCGCGCCTACCACCCGGGCGACGACGTCCGCCGGATGGACTGGCCGGTCACCGCGCGCACGCAGGTCCCGCACGTGCGGGAGACCATCGCCGACCGGGAGCTGGAGACCTGGGCGGTCGTCGACCTGTCCGCGAGCCTGGACTTCGGCACCGCCGGGTGCGAGAAGCGGGACCTCGCCGTCGCCGGGCTCGCCGCGGTCGGCCACCTCACCGTGCGCGGCGGCAACCGGCTGGGCGCGATCGTCACCACCGGCGAGCGGGTCGACCGCTACCCGGCGACGGCCGGCCGGCTGGCCGCCGACCGGCTGCTGCGCTCCGTCGTCGCCACGCCCCGCGCGGGCGGTGGACGGCGCGGGGACCTGGCCGCCGCGCTGGAGCTGCTGCGCCGCCCACCGCGGCGCCGCGGGCTGGTCGTGGTGATCTCCGACTTCCTCGGCGACGCCGACTGGGAGCGGCCGCTGCGCGGGCTGGGCGCGCGGCACGAGCTGCTCGCCATCGAGGTGCTCGACCCGCGGGAGCTGGAGCTGACCGACGTCGGGCTGCTCACCGTGGTCGACCCGGAGAGCGGGCAGACGCTGGAGGTGCCGACCGGGGACGCCGCGTTCCGCCGCCGCTTCGCCGAGGGCGCCGCCGCCCAGCGCGCGGAGATCGCCGCCGCGCTGCGCCGGGCGGGTGCCGCGCACCTGCGGCTGCGCACCGACCGGGACTGGCTGGCCGACGTCGTCCGCTTCGTCGCCGACCGCCGGCGCGCCGGCACCGGAGGAGCCTCCCGATGACCTTCCAGTCCCCGTGGTGGCTGCTCGCCCTGCTGGCGGTGGTCGCGCTCGTGGCGCTGTACGTGCTGCTGCAGCTGCGGCGGGCCCGCTACGCGGCGCGGTTCACCAACGTGGCGCTGCTGGGCTCGCTGGTGCCGAAGCGGGCCGGCTGGCGGCGGCACGTGGCCTTCGGGCTCGTGGCGCTGGGTCTCGCCGTCCTCGTCGCCTCGCTGGCCGCGCCGAGCACCGAGGTGCGGGTCCCGCGGGACCGCGCCACGGTGATCATGGCGGTGGACGTGTCCCTGTCCATGCAGGCCACGGACGTCGAACCCGACCGGTTCGCGGCGATGCAGATCGCGGCCAAGCAGTTCGTCGGCGTGCTGCCTGCCCGGATCAACCTGGGGCTGGTCTCCTTCGCCGGCACCGCCACCACGCTGGTCACCCCGACCACCGACCGGGACCAGGTGAGCACCGCGATCGACAACCTGGAGCTGGCCGAGGCGACCGCCATCGGTGACGCCGTCTTCACCTCGCTCACCGCCATCGCGAACTTCCAGTCCAGCCTCGAGTCCGACGGGCAGGCGGCGCCGCCGGCCCGGATCGTGCTGCTGTCCGACGGGTACAGCACCGTTGGCCGGGACGCGACGCAGGCGATCGACGCGGCCAACGGCGCGGAGGTGCCGGTCTCGACGATCGCCTTCGGCACCGACTACGGCACCCTGGACCTCAACGGGGAGACCGTGCCGGTGCCGGTGGACCGGGCGACGCTGGAGCAGATCGCCGAGGAGACCGGCGGCAGCTACAGCGAGGCGGCCAGCCAGCAGGAGCTGGAGGAGGTCTACGAGGACCTCGGCAGCCAGATCGGCTACACCACCGAGCCCCAGGACATCAGCCCGTGGTTCGTCCGCGGCGGCCTGCTGTTCGCCTTCCTCGGCATCGTCGCCTCGCTGCTGTGGACGTCCCGCCTGCTGTAGCCCCGGCCCGGAGCGGTTCCGGCACCGTGCCGTTCACCGGGACCGCCATCCGGGTGCCCGCGCCTCCTAGCCTCCATCCCGTGCTGTTCACGGTGGCGTCGGCCCACCTGCTGGCGATGGAGGCGCACGAGGGTCAGGTGGACGAGCACGGCCGCGACTACTACCTGTACCGGCTGCTCCCGCTCGCCGAGTCGGCCGTGCCGTACGGCGTCCTCGCCGAGATGGCGGCCGTTCTGCACCGCGTCATCGAGGACACCCGTGACCACCCCGACGTGACCCGCCGCTACGACGTCGACCGGCTGCGCGCCCTGGACGTGCCCGAGGAGGTCGTCCAGGCGATCGACGCGGTCACCCGGCGGCCGGGCGAGCGCTACCTCGGCGGGGTCATCCAGCGCTCGGCCGCCGACCGGCTGGGCCGGCTCGTCGCGCTGCTGGACAACAAGCGGGAGCTCGACCAGACCCTGGTCCTGGCCCGGACCGACCCGGACCGGGCCCGCAGCCTCCGCGAGGGCCGCTACCTCCCGGCCCGGCGGATCCTGCTCAAGGCCGAGGCGGCCGACGGGCACCGCATCCTGGCCTGAGCGGCCGGGGCCGTCAGCGGCGGGGGTCGAGGACGAGCTTGCCGGTGGAGCGGCGGGCGAGCAGGTCCTGGTGCGCCTCGCGGACGGCGGACAGCGGGTACTGCCCGCCCGCGACCGGCCGGAGGGCGCCCTCGGCCACGAGCGGCAGCAGCTCGCCGATCGCCTCGTCCAGCATCTTCGGGCGACTGAAGCAGTGGGCGAGCCAGAACCCGAGAACGGCCCGGCTGGTGCCCATGAGCGCGTGGGGGTCGACCGGCTTCGGGGGCACGCGGCCGGCGGTGCCGTAGGCGACGAGCCGACCGAACGGGGCCAGCGCGGACAGCGAGCCGTCGAAGACGTTGCCGCCGGTCATCTCCAGGACGACGTCGACCTTCCGGCCGCCGTTGGCCTCGCGCAGCGCGGCGGTGAACTGCTTCGGGTCGTCGTCGGCGAGGGCCGGGTCGACGGTGGCGTCCGCGCCGAGCTCCTCGGCGAGGGCCCGCTTCTCCGCGCTCGAGGCGGTGGCGATCACCCGGCCGGCGCCCCAGCGCTGGGCGAGCTGGACGGCGAGGGAGCCGACGCCGCCGGCGCCGGCTATGACGACGACGGACTCGCCGGGGGAGAGGTGCGCGCTGGTGCGGAGCAGGTGCCAGGCGGTCGTGCCCTGCAGGACGACGGCGAGCGCCTGGTCATCGGTCACGCCGTCGGGCACCGGCCAGGTCAGCCGCGGGGACGCCGCCACCTTCTGCGCGTAGCCGCCGCCGGCGAGCAGGCCGACCACCCGCGGGCCGCCGTCCGCCGGCATGCCGACGAACTCGGCTCCCGGGACCAGCGGCAGCTCCTGCGGGGCCAGGTAGCTGTTCTCGGTCTGGTGCGTGTCGGCGAAGTTGATGCCGGCGGCGCTGACGTCGTAGAGCTGCTGGCCCTCGCCGGGGACGGGGTCGGGCAGGTCGACGACGTCGAGGACCTCGGGTCCGCCGAAGCGGGTGATCTGCACGGCACGCATGTGCCTGAGGCTAGGTGAACGACCGCATCGAGCTGTGTGTCCGGCCACCGCAGCGCCGTGGCGGGAGGGACCGACCCCGCGCCAGTCGACCCGGTTCGGGAGGGGCGGTCAGGTTGCGTCAGCGGCCTGGGTCCGTGTCTCGAGTCGTCGGGAGGATCCGGGCCGTCCCCTCACCTCGTAGCCGGCCGAGGGTAGGGCTACGCGATCGCTTCCAGCGCGACAGCGGTCCCCGTCACGTCGATGCCGCTCGAGATGTCGGCGGGGATGCCGACCTCCAGCACCCCGGGGCGTCCCATGTCGGCGCCCTGGAACACCGTGACCGTGGTGGGCACGCCGACGTGCCCACCCTCGCGCAGGTATCCGCCGAAGGCCGCGGCGGCTGCACCGGTGGCCGGATCCTCCACGACCCCGCCCGGCGGGAAGGGATTGCGAGCGTGGAAGGTGGTGGGGCCCTCGCGCCACACGAGGTCCACCGTGGTCCACCCACGCGCGTCCATGAGGGCGGCGAGGGCATCGAAGTCGTAGTCCAGCGCACGCAGCCGGTCGCGGGTCGCGGCGGCGAGCACGGGGTGCCAGGCCCCCGCGTAGGCCACCCGCGGCGGCAGTGCCGGGTCGAGATCGGAGTGCGACCACCGCAGCGCGACGAGCAGGTCGCGGAGGTCGTCGTCCCCGAGGTCGACCGTCCGTGGCGCAACGCTGGTGAGCGTCGCCCGGACGGTTCCGTCGTCCGCCGTCCCTGCGACGACGTCGACCTCGCCGGCGGGAGTGTCCAAGCGCAGCCGGCCCGGGCCGTGCCGCTGTGCCCAGGCCACGGCCGAGGCGATGGTGGCGTGCCCGCAGAAGCTGACCTCGGCCCGCGGGCTGAAGTAGCGGACGGCGAAGCGGTCCTCCCGCGGCTCGAGGAACGCGGTCTCGGAGAACCCGACCTCGGTGGCGGTCGCGAGCATCTGCTCGGTGGTCATCCCGCGGGCGTCGAGCACCACGCCCGCCGGATTGCCGCCGTCCGTGGTGGCGCTGAAGGCGGTGTACCACAGGACCTGGGGCTCGGGTGTGCTCGTCACCGGAGTGCTCCTCCCGGGCTGGCGACGTCGTGACGGAACTCGATCCAGTACTCGATGATGCGATCGTCCTCGACCCGGTAGCGCGCCCCGCCGTGCTCGACGACACGGCCGGTCTGCCGCCACGACGCCTCCACCAGGTCGCCGCACGCAGTCAGGTGGAGCACCTGTAAGGTCCACGGCCCGACCGAGGAGAGCATCTCGCGCACGTGCCGGACGTGCTGATCGGGGTCGCGGACCGCCGCTGTGCGTTTCGCGCCGGGCCGTCCCTGGCGGGCGACGACCCAGCGGGCGAGGTGGTCGTGGACGCGCTCGGGCCGTTCTCCGGAGCGGACGTCCAGCAGGAAGCCCAGGACGACCTCCTCGGGCGAGCGGCTCACCGAGCTCCCCCGCTCAGAACTTGGCCGCGAGCCGCCGGGCGTCCTCGTGCGCCCGCTCACGGCCGGCCGCGGCGTCCTCAGTGGCCAGGTTGGGTCGGAACTGCACCTCCGCGATCTCGCGGACGCCTGCCCACTGCAGCCAGTCGCGGAGGAAGGGGGACTGGAAGTCCGAGCCGAAGGACGCCGGCCGGCTCGGGCCGTACACCGCGCTGGTCAGCAGGAGGACCGCCTTCTTGCCGCGCAGCAGGCCGGTGTAGCCGGCCACCGGGTCGAAGCCGAACACCATGCCCGGCTGGCTCACCACGTCGATGAACTGCTTGAGGATGTAGGGAACACCGGCATTCCACATCGGCACGCTGAAGACGTACTTGTCCGCGGCGTCGAAGCGCTCGAACGTGGTGCGCGCAGCGTTCCACGCCTCGGCCTCGGGGCCCGCAGGAACGCCACCCCCGAAGATCGTCATCTTCGCGCCGGCGGCAGCCGGGCCGAATTGCGGCAGCGTGCCGTCCCACAGGTCGAACCGCTCGACGGTGTCGAGCGGGTTCAGCTCCCGGTAGGTCTCCAGGAACGTCGATGCCAGGGCGAGCGACTCGGACCGTGCTCCGCGCGGGGAGGCGGAGATGTGCAGGAGGCGGGACATGGGAACTCCTCGGATCGTGCGCGGCCCCTCGCCGCGTCCGTGGAGACCGTCGGTCCGAGGGCTGTCGCCGTCCTGTTGCGCCGGTGTCGCGGGCGGCCGCCGGAGCGGTAACTTCGCGGCCGTCGTCGTCATCCCACGCGTCGAACGGGGCCGGTCGGTGTCGCTGCTGGTGCTGGGGCCGCTGGAGGTGGCGCACGCCGGGCGGTCCCACCCCGTGCGCCGCGGCCGACCCCGCCGCCTCCTGCTGGCGCTGCTCGTGCGTCGCGGCGACGCCGTGCCCCGGGACGTCCTCATCGACCAGCTGTGGGGAGACGAGCCGCCGGTCAACGCCGACAACGCTCTGCACCTGCTGATCTCCTACCTGCGCCGCGCGCTGGCCGACACGGACGTGAAGGTCGACCGCACGCCCTCCGGATACCGGCTCGTGGTACCGCGAGACGGCGTGGACATGTTCCGCTTCGAAGACCTGGCGCGGGCCGCCACCGCGGCCTCGATGAACGCAGCCCAGCAGCTGCGGTTCGCCGCGGAGGCGCTCGCGCTCTGGCGTGGCCCGGCACTGAGCGAGGCGGCCGACGACGCATTCGCCCAGGGGGAGATCACCCGGCTCGACGAGCTCCGCCTCCAGGCCCACGAGGCGCGGGCCGCCGGCCTCCTGGCGCTCGGGCGGCACGACGAGGCGCTGGCCGACCTCGCCCAGCTCGTCCGCGAGCATCCCTTCCGCGAGCGGCTGCACGGCCAGTTCGCCCTCGCGCTGTACCGGTCCGGACGACAGGCCGACGCGCTCCGGGCGTTGGAGGCCACCCGAGCGGCGCTCGTCGACGAACTCGGCCTCGACCCCAGCCCGGCGCTGCAGACGCTCGAGCGGCAGATTCTGCGTCAGGACCCCGCGCTCGACCCGCCACCGGCCGCCGAGCCGGACCCCGTCGCCGACGTCGCGCCGCCGGGGATCCCGGCGGCGCCGTCGGGCTCGCCGGAGCTCCCGGTGCCGCTGACCCCCCTGATCGGGCGGGAGGAGGAAGCCGCCGGGGTGCGCCGGCTGCTGGCCGGCCACCGGATGGTCACCGTGACCGGTCCGGGCGGCGTGGGCAAGACCCGGCTCGCCGTGGAGGCGGTGCAGGGGCGGGACGGCGTCGTGTGGTGGGCCGATCTCGCGACCGTCGCACGTGGACCTGGCGTCGGGATGGCTCTCGCCACAGCCGCGGGCACGGGATTGGCCACCGGCGATGCCGTCTCGGAGCTCCGCCGCTGGATCGGCAGCCGGGAGGTGCTGCTCGTCCTCGACACGTGCGAGCACGTGGCTGAGGACCTCAACGGGCTGCTCGCGCCGCTGCTCGCCGGCTGCCGGGGGCTGCGCGTCCTGGCGACGAGCCGGCGCCCGCTGGGCGTGCCGGGCGAGATGACGTGGCCGGTGCCGCCCCTCGCCCTGCCGGACGCGATGCGGCTGTTCCACGAGCGCGCGGCCGCGGTACGCCCTGCCCTGGTGCTGGACGAGGGCACTGCCCGCGACGTCGCCACGGTCTGCCGGCTGCTCGATGGTCTCCCGCTGGCGATCGAGCTGGCCGCGGCCCATGCCGCTGCGCTCAGTCCCGCGAAGATCGCCGGCGTCCTGGGCGACCGCATGCGACTGCTCGGTGGCGGCTCCGGCACGCCCGCCCGCCATGCTGGCCTCCGGGCAGCCGTCGAGTGGAGCTACGACCTGCTGGCCGACGAGGAGGCGGTGTTCCTGAACCGGTTGTCCGTCTTCGCCGGCCCCTTCTCCCTGGAGGCCGGGGTGGAGGTTGCCGGAGCGGGTCTGCGGACCGATGGCCTCCGGCTGCTGGTGGGTCTGGTCCGGCAGTCCCTGGTGTCGCCGACCGACGACGACCACTTCCGGTTGCTGGACACGATCCGGGCCTACGCCGCCGACCGCCTGGCGACGCAGCCGGACGAGGTTCGAGCCGCAGGGGACCGCCACGCCCGGTGGTACGCCGCGTTCGCCGAGGAGGCCGACCGCAACATCCGCGGTGCCGATCAGGCGGGCTGGTTCGCCGAACTGCGCACCGCCTCGGCCGACCTGCGCACGGCGCTGCGGCACTGCCTGGACGGACCCCCGCCTCGGCCCACCCTGGGCGCTCAGCTGGTCTGCTCGCTGTCGTGGTTCTGGTCCTACGAAGGGTCGTTCGCCGAGGCTCGGCGGTGGATCGCGGAGGCGCGGGCCGCCGGAACGCACGGCGCCCGCATCGACGCCTCGCTGCACCTCGCGACCGGCATGCATGCGGAGTCCATGGGTGAGCTGGGCACGGCCGAGGAGGAGTGCCGGCGCGCGGCGGCCGGCTTCGCCGCCATCGACGACGTCCGGGGCGAGGCCCGGAGCTTGCTGCACCTCGGGACGGCCACGTGGGCACTGGGCCGGCTGGACGAAGCGGCCGACGCCCAGGACAGGGCGGTCACCTTGTTCCGCTCGGTCGCCCACGACAGCGGGACCGGTCTGGGACTGGTGCTGCGCGCCCGTACCGCGCTGGACCACGGGGAGACCGAGCTGGCAGGGCAGCTGCTGGTCGACGCGCGGCACGTGCTGCGCCGCGTGGGCGACCAGCACCTCGTCGGCCTGTGCCTCGAGCAGCTCGCCCGTACCCACCTGGCCGCCGGGCATCCGACGGAGGCCGCCGCGCCGGCACGGGAGAGCCTCGAGATCTTCGAGTCGGCCGGCTATCCCGAAGGCGTCACGGCGGCCCTGCAGACGCTGGGCCAGGTCCACCTGGCCGGCGGCGACCCGGTCACTGCCCTGAGCCTCTACCGCAGGGCGGCCGACACCGCCCGCGAGCTGGGCCAGCCGACGGCACTCGCCGAGAGCGTGGAACTGCTCGCCGAGGCGCTGCTCACCGACGACGCCGTGCGCGCGGCGCAGCTCCTCGGTCGTGCCGAGCAGCTGCGGATCGAGGTCGGTGCACCGCGCACGCGGCTCCAGCTGCGCCGACTCGACCGCTGGTCCCCTCGGCTGCGGCGCGCTCTGGGTGATCGGTACGAGGCCGCTGTCGCGGAGGGGCGTCAGCGATCGGTCGAGGAGTTGCTGGACGGGACCTGCGACCGCTGACCGCCGGTCGGCTCCGCCCGACCCGCGACCCGCGGCAGCTGCACCGCCGGACCGGCGGCCGCTGCCGCGAGGGCGGATCCCGCGACGCCTGCACCGACGGCACCCACCGACGGACTTCGGGACGGCCTCGCTGCCCGGTCCCTCGCCATCGACCCACCGGGGTCGCTGTTGCGAAACCGTGGCAATAGGCTGTCTACCCGGTGGGCCGGTCCACGTCCCACGGCCGCCGTGGGGGAGTTCCGCTGGTCACCCATCGCACTGCCTCCGGCCGCCCGGTCTGCGCCGCCCGCCCGATGCGGCTGCGCGCGCCGATCCGGGAGGTCCTGGTGGCCGACGAGTCGGTGAGCGCGCTGGATGCAGGGGGCGGCTGAAGATGGTGCGCTCGCTGCGGGAGGCCATCCAGCGCGTCGCGCCGCTGGTCGTCCCGCACGGCCCCGGTGTGGTCTCCGGGCTGTGCTCCGTCGTCGTGGTGCTGGCCCGGGGACGGATCGTCGACAGCGGCCCGGACGGCGAGGTGGTCACCGCACCCGGGAGCGCGCCCGGGCGGGCGCTGGTCGCCGCCGGGCCGCGGCTGGTGCTGTCGTGAGCTGGACCCCGCTCGTGCTCTTCCGCCGGCTCCCTCCGGTGCCGCGCCTGCTGCTCGCCTCCGAGCTCGCGTTCAACATCGGCTTCTACCTGGTGGTGCCCTTCCTCGCGGTCCATCTGACCCAGGACCTGGCACTGGCTGGCAGCGTCGTCGGGCTGGTGCTCGGGGTGCGGACGTTCAGCCAGCAGGGGTTGTTCTTCCTCGGCGGCGGACTGGCCGACCGGTTCGGGGTCAAGCCGGTGGTGGTCGTGGGTGTGACCGTCCGGATCGTGGGCTTCGCCGTGCTCGCGCTGACCACCTCGCTGGCCGGCGTGCTCGCCGGGACGGTGCTGGTGGGGTTCGCCGCCGCGTTGTTCTCCCCGGCGGTGGAGTCGGCACTCGCCGCCCAGGGCAGCGCGCTCGAGGCCGCCGGCGTGGCCACCCGTGCGGAGGTGTTCGGGCTCGACGCGATCGCCAGCCGGCTCGGCTCGGTCACCGGGCCGGTGCTCGGGGCGGTGCTGCTGGCAGTGCCCTTCGCGGTCACCTGCTGGGTGGCCGCCGGCGTCTTCGGTCTGGTCCTGCTCGCCCATGTGCGCTGGCTCCCGGGCGACGTGCGCACCGAGGGCGCCCTCGAGGGCGGCGTACGGGAGAGCGTGATGGCGGGGTGGGGCCACGTGCTGCGCAACCGCACGTTCCTCGCCTTCACCGCCTGCTACTGCACCTACCTGCTCAGCTACAACCAGCTGTACCTGGCCCTCCCCGTCGAGCTGACCCGGGCGACCGGCAGCCAGGGAGCCCTGGGCTGGCTGTTCGTCCTGGCCGCGATCTCCGTGGTGGTGTGCCAACTGCGGATCACCGCCCGCGCCCGGCGGGCGGGTCCCCGCCGGGCGCTCCCGTTCGGCTTCGGGCTGATGGCGGCCTCGTTCGCGCTGGTGGCCGTCTGCGCTCCGCTCGCGCCGCCACCGGGGCCCTGGGCGCTCGCTCCGGCGGTGGGCATGGTGCTGCTGCTCTGCCTCGGGCAGATGGTCGCCGTCCCGATGGCCCAGGACCTCGTTCCTCGCCTCGCCGGCGAACGGCGGCTGGGCGCGCACTTCGGATTCCTGGCCTCGGCCGGTGGCCTGGCGGTGCTCGTGGGCAGCACGGGCATCGGTGCGCTGCTGGACCGCGCCGCGCAGCCGGGACCGGCTGCAGCGCTGCCGTGGCTGGTGCTGGCCGTCCTGCCCGCGCTCTCGGCGGTCGGGCTGTGGCTGATCACCCGCCGCATCGACCGCGCGCCGGGCGCCGTCCCCAGCGGTGCCGGCCGTGCCCGCCGAGGAGCCCGCCAACCGGTGACCGCCCGCCCTGGCCGCCCGTCCGGCCTGCGCGCCGGCCCGGGGCCCGGTACACGGGTTCACGGCCTGCTGCGGGCACCGATGCCGGGGGTGGGGACCACGTCCTGCCCGGCGCCTGGGGCGGCCCGGCCTCCTCGGCAGCGGCCCAGCCCATGATGAGTTAGGTTAGCCAAAGCTCAAGCACCCGGGCGTCCACTGCGACTCAGCATGTCGACGCGCCGGTTCCTGGCGAGCAGCACCTGACCCACACGAAGGAACGACGCACATGAGCACGTCCACTCGACGGTTGCGGGTCGCGGCCGTCGCACTGGCCTCCGCTTGCGCCCTCACCGCCTGCGGCGCCTCCGAGCCGGTGGGGCCGGCGACCCCCGACGGGGGCGTGGGCGAGGGCGAGGGCGTCACGGAATACCCGCTGGTGATCGACAACTGCGGCACGGAGTTGACCATCGACGCCCCGCCGCAGCGTGTGGTGTCCCTCGACCAGGGCTCCACCGAGATCCTCCTGTCCCTCGGGCTCGGGGACCGCGTCGTCGGAACCGCCTCGTGGACCGACCCGGTGCTGCCCGACCTGGCCCAGGCCAACGAGTCCGTCCCGCGGCTGGCCGACAACGCGCCCGGCTACGAGGCGGTCCTCGGTACCGATCCGGACCTGGTCACCGCCTCCTTCGGTCGGCACTACGCCACCGGTGGGGTCGCCGAACGTGCCCGGTTCGCCGAGACCGGCATCGAGCCGTACCTCTCGCCCACCGACTGCGAGGACGGCCAGAGCATCAACGGCGGTGGCACGCGTACCCGGCTGCTGGAGATCGACTCGCTGTACCAGGAGATCCGCGAGCTCGCCCAGGCCTTCGACGTGCCCTCCCGCGGGGACGAGCTGATCGCCGAGCTGCAGGAGCGTGCCGCAGCGGCGACTGCCCGGATCGATCAGCGCGACGTCACGATGGCGTTCTGGTTCGCCGACACCAAGAGCCCCTACGTGGCCGGCGGCTTCGGCTCCGCAAGCCTGCTCGCCACCACGGTGGGGGCGTCCAACGTCTTCGCCGACCTGGACGAGGACTGGCCGGCCGTGGGCTGGGAGACCGTCGTCGAGCGGGACCCGGACGTGCTCGTGCTGGGTGACCTCCTGCGCGACCGGTTCCCGGGTGACCGTCTGGAGGACAAGAAGGCGTTCCTGGCTGCCGATCCGCTCACCAGCACCATGGAGGCGGTCCGCGGCGAGCGGTACATCGCTCTGCACGGCGCGGAGATGAACCCGTCCATCCGCTTCGTCGACGGACTGGAGAAGCTCGCCGACGGACTCGAGCAGCTCGGGACCGCGTCCTGAGCGCAGGGTCGGCCCTCGCCGGCACGCGCCACGTCGGCACGGGCGACGCCGGTACGGGTCGGCGCCGACCCGGGGTGGGCGGGGTCCTCCTCGCCACTGCCGGGCTCGCCGCTGTCCTGCTCTCTGTCGCCGGTGCCATCACGCTGGGTCCGGCAGACGTCTCACTGGTGAACATCCGCGACGTCCTGCTCAACCACGTCGGCCTCGCCGACGTCCCGGTCCGGGCGGTGAAGGACGCCATCGTGTGGGAGGAGCGACTGCCGCGGGCGCTCACCGCGGCCGCCTGCGGTGCCGGGCTCGGCATCTGCGGCGCCGTGCTGCAGGCGCTCCTGCACAACCCGCTCGCCGACCCCTTCCTGCTGGGCATCTCCTCCGGAGCGTCCACCGGCGCGGTCCTGCTGGGCGTGCTCGGTCTGGGCGGGTCGGTACTGGGTCTGTCCGGCGGTGCGTTCATCGGCGCGCTGGTGGCCTTCGGCCTGGTCGTCCTGCTGGCCGGGCTGTCCGGGGGAGGCACCGACCGGGTCATCCTCGCCGGCGTGGCGGGCACCCAGTTCTTCTCCGCCCTCACCTCCTTCGTGATCTTCGCCTTCGCTGACTCCGATGAGACCCGAGGGGTGATGTTCTGGCTGCTTGGCTCCCTGGAGGGGGTGCGCTGGGACGACGTCGCGCTGTGTGCTGCCGTGGTGCTCGTCGGCACGATCTGGTGCCTGTGCCAGACGCACGCGCTGGACGCCTTCTCCTTCGGCGACGACGTCGCCGACTCACTGGGCATCCACGTCGCGCGCACGCGGATGCTGCTGCTCGTGCTCACTGCGGTCATCACCGCGACGCTGGTCAGCATCGCGGGGGCCATCGGCTTCGTGGGGCTCGTCCTGCCGCACGCCGCCCGGTTCCTCGTGGGGCCGCGCCACTCCCGGCTCGTACCGGCCACGGTGCTGATCGGCGGGGTGTTCATGGTGTGGGTGGACGCCGTCTCGCGGGTGGCGTTCCAGCCCACGCCCCTGCCCGTCGGCGTGGGGACGGCACTGATCGGTGTGCCGGCCTTCGTCTTGATCCTGATCCGGAAGCGGCGGGCGTGGTGACCCTCGAGGCACAGCGGGTGGGGTGGCGCCGAGGCGGCGTGCTGGTCGTCGACACGGTGACGTTGACGCCGGCACCGGGCACGACCGTCGGCCTGCTGGGACCCAACGGCTCCGGGAAGTCCTCGCTGCTGCGTCTGCTCGCGGGCACGTCCAAGCCGGACTCCGGTGTCGTGACCCTCGACGGCGAGGAGCTGGGCTCGTTCACCCGGCGCGACGTCGCGCGTGTCGTCGCGGTGGTCGGCCAGCACGCACACACCGACACCGACATCCGGGTGAGCGACGTCGTGCGACTGGGGCGCATCCCGCACCGCGGGTTCCTCGGCGCGACCGCGTCCCGCGACGAGGCGGCCGTCGCCGCAGCGCTCGAGCACACCGGGCTCACCGACAAGGCCGACCGGTTGTGGCACACCCTGTCCGGCGGGGAGCGGCAGCGGGCGCACATCGCCCGAGCGCTCGCGCAGGAGCCGCGCGAGCTGCTGCTGGACGAGCCGACCAACCACCTGGACATCCGGCACCAGCTGGAGCTGCTGTCGCTGGTCCAGCGGCTGCCGGTCACGACCGTCATCGCGCTGCACGACCTGAACCTGGCGGCCACCTTCTGCGACTCGGTCGTCGTACTGGCTGGAGGGAGGGCGGTGGCCGGCGGTCCGCCGGCCGAGGTGCTCACGGCCGAGCTCATCGGCGAGGTGTACGGGGTGCGGGCGCAGGTGCACCTGGGCGCGCGCGGCCGCCCCACGGTCCTGTTCGAGCCCGGCCCGCCGGGGTCGGCCGCGACGCCGCGGCCCTGAACGGGCTGGGGCGCTGGCATGGTCGATCGTCGACCTCGGCCAGAGCAGCGGCCCGCGTGCGGCTACCGGCGCTGACGTCGTAGAGCTGCTGGCCTCACCGGGGACGGGGCGGGCAGGTCGACGACGTCGAGGACCTCGGGCCCGCAAGCGGGTGATCTGCACAGCGTGCATGCCCAGCAGGCCAGGAGTGTCCGTCCGGCGGGCAGCGGCGGGGCTCCCCTCGACCCGTGGGCACGCCTCGCGACCGAGGGCGTCCACTCCCCGCTAGCGCTGGGCGTCCTCGCCGTCGGCAGTGCGCGCGTACCGGCTGGCGACGGCGGTCATGTCCCGCAGGAAGCGTTCCACCAGAGCCAGCTCCTCGTCGGTGTAGGCATCCATCGCCGCGGCCAGGTCCCGCTGCAGCCCGCCGAAGTACTCGGCGCCCGCGGCCATGGCCGACTCTGACATCTCCAGCACCACCCGGCGGCCGTCCGCGGGGTCGCGCACCCGGCGCAGATGGCCCACGCGCTCGAGACGGTCCAGCAGCGCGGTGGTCGAGGCCGAGGCGAGCTCCACCGCGTCGCCGAGCCGGCCGGCGGTCATCGGTTGCCCGCTGCGCGCCGCGTCCATGATCGCGACGAGCGCGCGGACATCGGTCCGGTTCAGCCCGTGCGCCTGGGCGAACCGCCCGCCGACTGCATCCAGTTCGACGGTCAGCCGGCGGAGGAGGAGCGAGATGTCCAGCCGGGCGCGCGCTGCGTCATCCGACACAGGTCACCTCCGTTCGCCGTCGGTCGCCGATCGTCGTACCGTGAGATCTCTCGACGATCGAGATTACCCACCCCGAGGACCACGATGCCCCGCCGCACCTCTGTACTCCGCTGGTTGCTCCCGGCGGTGATCGCCCTGCTCTGGCTCGGCCTCGCCGGCCCGCTGGGCTCGTTCAGCGGCAAGCTCGCGACCGTGTCGGAGAACGACTCCGCCGCCTTCCTGCCCGACAGCGCGGAGTCCACCCGCGTCACCGAGCTGCAGGAGGGGTTCCGCACCGAGCGCACCCTCCCGGTGATCCTGCTGTGGGAGAGCGAGGACGGCGCCCTCGACGAGGCGGCGCTCGCCGGGGTGGCCGAGCGGGTGGGTGACGCGGTCGCGGTCGCCGAGGAGGCGGGCGCCCTGGACGGCGAGGCATCCCCGCCGATCCCGTCCGAGGACGGCGTCGCGGTCCAGGCGGTCCTCCCGTTCGACCCCGACCTGGGCGACACCCTGGGCGAGGTCATCACCGAGCTGCGCGCCCTGCCCGGCGTCGAGGGCACCACCGCCTACGTCACCGGGCCCGGTGCGGTCTTCTCCGACTTCGCCGAGGGCTTCTCCGGCATCGACGGGCTGCTGCTCGTCGCCGCCTTCGGCGTCGTGCTGCTCATCCTGCTGGTGGTCTACCGGAGCCCGCTGCTCCCGCTGCTCGTCATCGGCACCGCGGGCATGGCCCTGGTCGTCTCGCTCGCGGTCGCGTACTTCCTCGCCGACCAGGGCTGGATCAAGGTCAACGGGCAGAGCCAGGGCATCGCCTCGATCCTCGTCGTCGGCGCGGCCACCGACTACGGGCTGCTGCTGGTGGCCCGCTACCGGGAGGAGCTGCGGCTGGAGCAGTCCCGCTTCGCCGCGATGCGGGTGGCGCTCAAGCAGTCCTGGGAGCCGATCGTCGCCAGCGGCGGCACGGTGATCCTCGGCGTCCTCTGCCTCCTGTTCTCCGATCTCGGCTCCAACCGTGGCCTCGGCCCCATCTCCGCGGTGAGCATCGCCTTCGCCATGCTCGCGGCCCTCACCTTCCTGCCGGCCGTCCTCGTCCTGTTCGGGCGGGCGGCGTTCTGGCCGTTCCGGCCGCGGTACGGCGACGAGCAGCGCTCCGGCCGCGGCTGGGAGCGGGTGGCCACCGCGGTCGGCCGCCGTCCGGCCCGCGTGCTGATCTGGAGCCTGGTGGGTCTGTTCGCCCTCGCGGCGTTCCTGCCCACCTTCGACGACGACGGCATCCCGCTGTCGGAGGCGGTGCGCGGCGGCTCGCAGTCCGCGGCCGGGCAGGAGGCCCTGGCCCGCCACTACGACGCGGGTGGGGCCAGCCCGGCGAGCATCATCACGCCGGCCGACGGGTGGGAGGACGTCGCGGACGCCGCCACCTCCGTCGACGGCGTGGTCGACGTCGTCCCCTACACCGGTGAGCCGGGGCCGCCCGGGGCCGGTGGCGGTGCGCCGGTCGAGTCCGACGGGCTGGTCCGGCTGGACGCCACCCTCGGCGACGCGCCCGACAGCGCCGCCGCGCAGGCCGCCGTCGCGGACCTGCGGACGACGCTGCGCGACGTCGACCCCGAGACGCTGGTCGGTGGCTCGACGGCGCAGGACCTGGACACCCAGGAGACCGCCGCCCGGGACCTGGCGGTGATCGTGCCGCTGGTGCTGCTGGTGATCACCGTCGTCCTGGCGCTGCTGCTGCGGGCGATCGTGGC
Source organism: Modestobacter sp. I12A-02662 (assembly GCF_041028325.1). NCBI lineage: Bacteria > Bacillati > Actinomycetota > Actinomycetes > Geodermatophilales > Geodermatophilaceae > Modestobacter > Modestobacter sp. I12A-02662. Next base: position 265,078 of record NZ_JABGDE010000008.1, read on the forward strand.
GCCCCTGCTGCTGGTCGCGACCGTCGCGCTCAGCACCGCCGCGACCGTCGGCCTCGGCGCGCTGGCCTTCGAGCACCTGTTCGACTTCCCGGGCAGTGATCCGCAGGTGCTGCTGATCGGTTTCGTCTTCCTGGTGGCGCTGGGGATCGACTACAACATCTTCCTGATGACCCGCGCCCGCGAGGAGTCGATGGTGCACGGGACCAGGGCGGGCATGACCCGTGCGTTGACCGTCACCGGCGGGGTGATCACCAGCGCCGGACTGGTCCTGGCCGCGACCTTCGGCGCGCTCACCGTGCTGCCGCTGGTCATCCTGATCCAGCTCGGCTTCCTCGTGGGCGTCGGCGTGCTGATCGACACGTTCGTCGTCCGCTCGCTGCTCGTGCCGGCCGCCGTCCACCTCATCGGTGAGCGGATCTGGTGGCCGAGCAAGCTGGCGAAGGGCCCGACCGCCGCGGAGCCGGAGCGCGAGCTCGCCCGCGTCTGAGCCGTCCGGCCGGGCATCCGTCACGACACCTGCGGGACACCGCCGGACCGCTCTTGACCTTGACACGGTGACAACGTGTCTCCTGGGTGCAGGAGGTCGATGTGAACACACCACACGGAACGGGAGTCGGCACGAGGTTGCGGCAGGCCCTGAGCTCGCCGGAGCCATCACGGCGCCTGCAGACCGCCCTCTCGGCCGGTACGCACCCCGAGGGAGGCCACGTCGAGGCACTGGTCGAGAGGTGCGCGGTCGAGCCGGACTTCTACGTGCGCGACATGCTCAGCTGGGCGCTGACCAGGCTCCCCGCGTCCGTCACCGTCCCGCGTCTGCTCGAGGAGACGAAGGCGGCGGGAGGCCAGGCGCGGAGCCAGGCGCTGCACACCCTCTCCAAGGTCGGCGACCCACGGGGGTGGGCGGCGATCACACCGGAGCTCCTGCACGATGCCGACGACGAGGTGGCCCGCAGCGCGTGGCGCGCCGCCGTCGTGCTCGTCCCGTCGGGTGGCGAGGGGCAGCTCGCCGCGGCGCTCGCGGCCGAGCTGGGGCGCGGCGGCCGGGACGTGCAGCTGAGCCTCAGCCGGGCCCTCACCGACCTGGGCGACGCCGCCGTGCCGGTCCTCGCGGACGCCGCTCGGCACGGGGACGCCGGCGTGCGGGCGCACGCCATCGCGACCGAGCGTCTGCTGCGCGACCCCGAGGCGGGCTTCGACGCAGCGGTCTTCGAGGCGAAGCGGGTCGTCGCCCTGGAGAACGCCCCGACCGCGGACGAGGGACCGTGCTGATCGGTGACGTGGCGCGGCATGCAGGCATCAGTGCCCGCATGCTGCGCCACTACGACGCCCTCGGGCTCGTGTCACCGACGGGACGCACGGCGGGCGGGTACCGGGAGTACTCGTCGGACGACGTCCGGCGGCTCTTCCACGTGGAGAGCCTCAGGTCGCTCGGACTGGCGCTGCGCGACCTGCGGCGCGCCTTGGACGACCCCGGCTTCACGCCGTCCGATCTCGTGGGCGAGCTCATCGCCAGCACGGAGGAACGCATCGCCCGTGAGCAGGAGCTGCTCCGGCGACTGCGTCACGTGGAGGACGGCCGGCCCACGGAGTGGACCGACGTCCTGCGCATCGTGTCGTTGATCCGCGGCCTGGGTTCGGACGACCCGTCCTGGCGTCAGCGGAGCGCGCTCTCGACGGTGGCCGACGCGAGCCCGCCCGGAGGTCTCCTCGCCGAGGCGGTGCTGGAGGAGGCGGATCCCCACGTGGCGGGTGCGCTGCGGTGGGCGCTGGCGCGCTCGGACGACGAGGCGTTGCGTGTCCTCGGGCCCGCCCTCCACTCCCCGGACGCGGAGAGACGACGGCGAGCCGTGACCGCGATCGCGGAGCTGGACAGCGACGGGGCGACCGCACTGCTGACCGACGCGCTGGCCCACGCCGACCCGGCCGTCCGCGGGCACGCTGCTCTCGCGGTGGGGGCCCGCGGCGACGTCCGCGCGATCCCCGTGCTCATCGGCATGGTGGTGGCGGGCATCCAGGACGTCGAGTCCGCCGAGGTGCTCGGCGCGGCCGCCCGCGCGTCGGACGTCGACGACCAGGTCGCGGCCGCGCTCGCCGAGGAGCTCGGCCGCCAGGGGACCGCGCTCGGTGCGCGCCTGCGACTGGTGCAGGCGCTCGCCGAGATCCGCGGCCCGGTCGCCGATCGGACGCTGGAGGCGCTCACCGAGGACCCAGAACCCCGCGTCGCACGGACGGCTGCGTTCATCAGGACGGCGCGCGCCCGGCCGGGACCGGACGCCGACCGGTCCTCCTAGCCGGCCCGGGTCTCCAGCTCGCCGCCCGATGTCGCCGATCGGCTGCGTGGGTGGCGTGGCCGGGCTGTCAGGCGACGTCGGTGCGGGCGCCGCTGAGGTAGTCGCGGACGGCCGGCTCGGGGACGCGGAAGGAGCGGCCGACGCGCACGGCGGCCATCTCCCCGCCGTGCACGAGGCGGTGGACGGTCATCTTGGACACCCGCATGATCGCCGCGACCTCGGCCACGGTGAGGAAGCTGACCGCGGCGCGCGGAGCGGGCGCCGCGGCGACCGGTCGCGGAGCGAGCGGGCGGGCCGGTGCCGGTCGGGGGGCGAGGGGCCGCTGACCGATCGGGCCGGCGCCGGGGTGCTGGCGGACGCCGGCCGGGCGGGAGTGGGGCTGGCCGTAGGCGGCCTGACGGGGGAGAGCCGGAGCGGGGGAGCGCTGGGGCAGGGTCATGTCGGTCTCCTCGAGGGGCGCGGGATGCGGTCTGCCGTCTGGCGACGGTTCGCGTCTGTGCTGCAACAGACAGTAAGGAAGTTGCTGCGGGCACGCGAGTGGGAGGAGGACGAGACGAACCGGTCCGATTCGGCAGTAGTTGGCCCTGGCGCAGCCGGGGATCGATGCATCGCCGCAGGTGACGCGCGCAGTGCGCGGGGTTCCGCGAGCGGTCGTCAGCGGGCTCCCCGCGGCGTGTCGGGGGACGTGGCCGAGCTACGAGTCGGCCAGCCACGCCAGCAGGCGGCCCCGCGACCAGCAGCGGCCGACGGCCTCGGCGTGCAGGGCCGACCCGTCGAACACCGCCAGGCCGATGATGCTGTGGCCGGAGGCGCGACGATCGCCGAGGGTCGGGATCGCCGGCGCGACCCCGACCCCCTCGACGGAGACCCACGCCACCGCCCGCCCGGCCGCCGCCCCGTCGAGGCGCTGCAGGAAGCGCAGGCGGTCCTCGAGCGGGGAGCGGGACAGCGACCACGTCGTGATGACGACGGGGAGCGCGTCCGCGGGTACCCGGGCGAACGCGTCCGGCAGGACCTCGACGGCGTCGCCCCGCAGCAGCAGCGGAGGGGCCGTCGCCGCCAGCCCCAGCTCGGCGTCGAGCCGCGCGGCCCGGTCGGGCTGGTCCGGCGCCAGGCACGCGCGCAACCACCGGGCGTCGTCCGGGTCGGCCGGGTCCACCGGATCGAGGCCGACGCCGATCCGGGTGACGACCTGCGGCAACGCCCGGGACGGGACGGGCCGGTGCCCGACGAGCGCCGCAGACAGCTGCACCGGAGCGGACGGGTCACCCAGTGATCGCCCGTCGCTGTACGCGATGCCGACGCGGTCGACATGGAGGTTGAGCCCGGCCGCGGAGCCCACGTCGACCAGCCCGACCGCATCCGCGCCCGCCCGGCGCGCCGCCTCGGCGAGCGCGGGGTACAGCACGGCGCAGCGTCCGGCCTCGAGGGTCTGCGGCTTCCGGCGCACGGCGATGGCCACGACCGCGTCGGTCATCCGGAGCAGCGTGTCGATGGCCGCGGCAGCGGCCGCGTCGCCGTCCGCGGCGGCGTAGGCCGCGGACAGCGCCGGGGCGCGTCCGGCGAGGGCGAGGTCGTGCAACGCGGCGAGGACCAGCGCGGGGTGCCGCGTGCGTGCCGGTGCCGCCTCGAGGGCGCCCAGCGCCTCGGCGGACTCGCTCAGCGCGACGGCGACGCGCTCGTACAGCGGCGAGGTCCCGGCGGAGTCGACCGCACCGAAGTGCCGGTACACCGAGGCGAGCGTGCGGGCCTCACCCATGGGGTCGGCGCCTCCTCGGTCCGGGCATGCTCCCCGACGATCCCCTCATCGGGACGACGACACCTCCGCCGGGACCGGTGGACGCCGGAAAACCCCTGGAGCCGTCCACGGGCGAGGTGGAGACTCGAGGATGATCGGTGACCTCCGCAACGAAGCGGCCGGCGATCCACCCACCTGACGCGGGAGTGCCTCGTGCGGCACCGTGCGCGACCGGGACGGAAGCGCCGCTCCGCGCTTCCGTCCGCACCGACGAAGGGACCGCCCGTGCTGCTCCGGCTGCTCCGCACCCACCTGGGGGCCTACCGTGGCCCGCTGCTGGCGGTCGGCGGGCTGCAGCTGGTGAGCACCATCGCCTCGCTGTACCTGCCCCGGCTCAACGCCGACATCATCGACAACGGGATCGCCCGGGGCGACACCGGGTACATCGTGTCCACCGGCGGCTGGATGCTGACGGTCACGCTGCTGCAGATCGTGTGCTCGGTCGGCGCGGTGTGGTTCGGTGCGCGCACCGCCATGGGCTTCGGGCGCGACCTCCGGGCCGCCGTGTTCCACCGGGTGGGCACCTTCTCCGCGCGGGAGATGAACCGTTTCGGGGCCCCCTCCCTGATCACCCGCAACACCAACGACGTCCAGCAGGTCCAGATGCTGGTGCTGCTGTCGTGCACGATGCTCGTCGCCGCGCCGATCATGTGCATCGGCGGCGTCGTCATGGCGCTCAACGAGGACATCGGCCTGTCCTGGCTGATGGTCGTCTCGGTGCCCGTCCTGGTCATCTCGATCGGTCTGGTGATCCGGCGGATGGTGCCGCTGTTCTGGCTCGTGCAGACGCGCATCGACGTGGTCAACCGCGTGCTCCGCGAGCAGATCACCGGCATCCGGGTGGTGCGGGCCTTCGTCCGCGAGCCGCAGGAGGTCGCCCGCTTCGCCCGGGCCAACGCCGACATCACCGACGTCGCCACGGCGGCGGGCCGGTTGCAGGCGCTGATCTTCCCGATCGTGATGCTGGTGCTCAACGTCTCCAGCGTCGGGGTGCTCTGGTTCGGCGCCGGCCGCATCGACGCCGGGCAGATGCAGATCGGCGCGCTGACCGCGTTCCTCGCCTACCTGCTGCAGATCCTGATGGCGGTCATGATGGCGACCTTCATGGCGATCATGATCCCGCGGGCGTCGGTCTGCGCCGACCGGATCGGCGAGGTGCTGGACACCGTGGGATCGGTGGAACCGCCCGCCGCACCGGTCGCGCCGCTGCGCTCGGACGGGGAGCTCGTCTTCGACGCGGTCACGTTCAGCTATCCGGGGGCGGTCGCGCCGGTGCTGTCCGAAATCTCCTTCACCGCGTCGCCGGGGCAGACCACCGCGGTCATCGGCAGCACCGGCGCCGGCAAGACGACGCTGCTCTCGCTGGTCCCGCGGCTCTTCGACGCCACGGGCGGCGCGGTGCTGCTCGACGGCGTGGACGTCCGGCAGCTGGACCAGGAGGTGCTGTGGAGCCGGATCGGCCTGGTGCCGCAACGGCCGTACCTGTTCTCCGGCACCGTGGCCGGCAACCTGCGCTACGGCCGTCCCGACGCCTCCGACGACGAGCTGTGGGCCGCGCTCGAGGTGGCGCAGGCGGCCGACTTCGTGCGGGCGATGCCCGAGGGCCTGCGGACCGCCGTGGCGCAGGGGGGCACCAGCGTCTCCGGTGGGCAGCGGCAGCGGCTGGCGATCGCCCGGGCGCTGGTCCGGCGCCCCGAGGTCTACCTCTTCGACGACTCCTTCTCCGCGCTGGACCTCACCACCGACGCCCGGCTGCGGGCGGCGCTGGCGCCGGTCACCGCGCAGGCGACGGTGGTCATCGTCGCCCAGCGCGTGTCGACCATCGCCGACGCCGACCAGATCATCGTGCTCGACGACGGCGTCGTGGTCGGGACCGGCCGCCACGAGGAGCTGTTGACGTCCTGCGCGGCCTACGGGGAGATCGTCGCCTCCCAGCTCAGCGCCGAGGGAGCGGTGGCATGAGCACGTCGACCAGGGGCCGTGGCCAGGCCGGGAAGGCGCCGCGGCAGGACGCCGACACGGCGCGCGCGGCCCGCGGCATGGCGGCTCAACGCCGGGGCGGTGGGCCGCCGTGGGCCGGGGTCGGACAGCCGGCGGAGAAGCCGTCGGACTTCGGCCCGTCCGCCCGCCGGCTGATCGGCCGGCTGCGGCCGGAACGGGCCGGCGTCCTCACCGTGCTCGTGCTCTGCGTCGTCAGCGTCGCGCTGAACGTGATCGGTCCCCGGGTGCTCGGGCACGCCACGGACGTCATCTTCGCCGGCGTCATCGGCAGGCAGCTCCCGTCCGGCATCACCGAGGCCGAGGCCGCGGACCAGGCGCGGGCGGCCGGGAACGACACCGTGCTGGGGGTGCTCGAGTCCCAGGACGTCGTCCCCGGTGCCGGCATCGACTCCCGTGCCCTCGGTCTGGTGCTGCTGGGCGTGATCGCCATCTACCTGTGCGCGGCGGTCTTCGGTTACGGGCAGGGCCACCTGCTCAACGGGATCGTGCAGCGCACCGTCTACCGGCTCCGCGAGGACGCGGAGGCGAAGCTGAACCGGCTGCCGCTCGCGTACTTCGACGGGCAGCAGCGCGGCGAGGTGCTCTCCCGGGTGACCAACGACATCGACAACGTGTCGACCAGCCTGCAGCAGACGCTGAGCCAGCTGCTGACCTCGCTGCTCACCGTGGTCGGGGTCCTGGTGATGATGGTGCTGATCTCGCCGCTGCTCGCGCTGATCGCGCTGGTCACCGTGCCGGTGTCGCTGCTGCTCACCCGGGCGATCGCCAAGCGCAGCCAGCCCTACTTCGTGGCGCAGTGGCGGCACACCGGGGCGCTGAACGGGCTGATCGAGGAGTCCTTCACCGGGCACGAGCTGGTGCGCGTCTTCGGCCGCCGGCGGGAGGCCGGGGAGGAGTTCCGGACCAAGAACGACGAGCTGATGTCCGCCGGCTTCGGCGCGCAGTTCGTCTCCGGGCTGATCATGCCGTCGATGATGTTCATCGGGAACCTGAACTACGTCGCCATCGCCGTGGTCGGCGGGCTGCGGGTCGCCTCGGGGTCGATGAGCCTGGGGGAGGTCCAGGCGTTCATCCAGTACTCGCGGCAGTTCACCCAGCCGCTCACCCAGGCGGCGTCGATGGCCAACGTGCTGCAGTCCGGCGTCGCCTCGGCCGAACGGGTCTTCGAGCTGCTCGACGCGCCCGAGCAGTCGCCCGACCCGGCCGTGCCCGCGGTGCGCGCCGAACGTCGCGGCCGGGTCGAGTTCGACCACGTCGCGTTCTTCTACCGGCCCGATGCACCGCTGATCCGCGACCTGTCGCTGGTCGCCGAGCCGGGCCAGACGGTCGCGATCGTCGGCCCCACGGGGGCGGGCAAGACGACGCTGGTCAACCTGGTCATGCGGTTCTACGAGATCGATGCGGGCCGGATCACCCTCGACGGCGTCGACATCGCGACGATGAGCCGCGCCGACCTGCGGTCCGGGGTGGGGATGGTGCTCCAGGACACCTGGCTGTTCGGCGGGACGATCTTCGACAACATCGCCTACGGCAACCCCGGGGCCTCGCGGGAGCAGGTCCTGGAGGCGGCGCGGGCGACCTACGTCGACCGGTTCGTGCACAGCCTCCCCGACGGCTACGACACGGTGATCGACGAGGAGGCCTCGAACATCTCCGCCGGGGAGAAGCAGCTGATCACCATCGCCCGGGCGTTCCTGTCGGATCCGTCGCTGCTGATCCTCGACGAGGCCACCAGCTCGGTCGACACGCGCACCGAGCTGCTGCTCCAGCACGCGATGGCGGCCCTGCGCAGCGACCGCACGAGCTTCGTGATCGCCCACCGGCTCTCCACGATCCGCGACGCCGACCTCATCCTGGTGATGCAGGACGGCGCCATCGTGGAGCAGGGCACCCACGAGGACCTCCTCGCCGTGCGCGGCGCCTACTGGCGGCTCTACAACGCGCAGTTCGCCGGCGCGCCGACCTGACCCCGAGGGAAGTCCCGGATCGGCTGCGTGGGTGGCGTGGCCGGGCTGTCAGGCGACGTCGGTGCGGGCGCCGCTGAGGTAGTCGCGGACGGCCGGCTCGGGGACGCGGAAGGAGCGGCCGACGCGCACGGCGGCCATCTCCCCGCCGTGCACGAGGCGGTGGACGGTCATCTTGGACACCCGCATGATCGCCGCGACCTCGGCCACGGTGAGGAAGCTGACCGCGGCGCGCGGAGCGGGCGCCGCGGCGACCGGTCGCGGAGCGGGCGGGCCGGCGCCGGTCGCGGGCGAGGGGCCGCTGACGCTCGCTGCGTCGCCCCAGGTGACACGCGGTGCGCGGCGTCCCGCGAGCGGTCGTCAGCGGGCTTGCCACGGAGCGTCGCGCACCGGCTCGCCGGCTGTGCGACCCCCGGATCAGCTCGCCGGCACTGTCACGGTGCCGCTTCCGCCGTCTTCGTGCACACGGCACCTGGGAGGGCGAGGCCACGACCTGGAGCGACCCGGGCACCGACGAGGAGTACGGCTACCCGGGACCGAGTGACCCGGGACGGCGTCAGTCAGCTGCCCTGCGTGGGTCGCAGGAGACACCCCGCCGCATCGCTCGGCTGCCCCGGCCCGCGCGATGCGGGCCGGGGCGTCCGGACACGTGGTGCCTACCGCAGGTCGAAGCGGTCGAGCTCCATGACCTTCACCCAGGCGGCGACGAAGTCCTGCACGAACCTCTCCTGGGCGTCGTCGGCCGAGTAGACCTCGACGATGCCGCGCAGGATGGAGTGCGAGTTGAGGACCAGGTCCACCGCGGTCGCCGTGCGCACGACCGTGCCGTCGGCGTCCAGGCCCTCGTAGACCCCCTCGGCCTCTGCCGAGGTGCGCCACGAGATGCCCAGGTCGAGCAGGTTGCGGAAGAAGTCCTGCGAGAGCACGCCGGGCCGGTCGGTGAAGACCCCGTGCGTCACGCCGCCGGTGTTCGCGCCGAGCACGCGGAGCCCGCCGAGCAGGACCGTCATCTCCTTCGCGGTCAGCTCGAGCATGTAGGCGCGGTCGATCAGCAGCGTCTCGGGGGCCAGCTTGCTGCCCGGCGCGATCCAGTTGCGGAAGCCGTCGGCCCGCGGCTCCAGCCAGCGGAAGTTGTCGACGTCGGTCTGCTCCTGCGAGGCGTCGGTGCGGCCGGGTGTGAACGGCACGGTCACCTGGACGCCGGCGTCGGCCGCGGCCTTCTCCACCGCCGCCGAGCCGCCGAGCACGATGAGGTCGGCCAGCGAGACCCGCTTGCCGGTCTGCGACTCGAACTCGCCCTGCACCCGCTCGAGCACCGGCAGGACGTCCTGGACGCCGGCGTTGACCGCCCAGCCGACCTGCGGCTCGAGGCGCAGCCGGGCGCCGTTGGCCCCGCCACGCTTGTCGGTGCCGCGGAACGACGCCGCGGCCGACCAGGCCGTGTGCACCAGCTGCGCGACGCTCAGGCCGGAGGAGAGCAGCCGCTGCTTGAGGTCGACGACCTCGGCCTCGCCGACCAGCTCGTGGTCGACGGCCGGGACCGGGTCCTGCCAGATGAGCTCTTCGCTCGGCACGTCCGGGCCGACATAGCGGCTGCGCGGACCCATGTCCCGGTGCAGGAGCTTGAACCACGCCCGGGCGTACTGGTCGGCGAAGTGGTCGGGGTCGGCGTAGAACCGCTCCGAGATCTCCCGAAACCCGGGGTCGGCCAGGAGCGCGACGTCCGTGGTCGCCATCATCGGCGGGTTCTTCTTGCCCTCGATGTGCGCATCGGGGACGAGCTCCTGCGCCTCCGGGTTCTTCGGCTTCCACTGCTTGGCCCCGGCGGGGCTCTCGGTCAGCTCCCACTCGTAGCTGAACAGCATCTGGAAGTAGGTGTTGTCCCATGTCGTCGGCGTCGGCGTCCAGGCGCCCTCGAGGCCGCTGGTGATGGTGTCGGCGCCCTTGCCGGTGCCGTGCTGGCTGATCCAGCCCAGGCCGTTGCCGTGCACCGGGCACCCCTCCGGCTCCGGCCCGACGAGCTCAGGGTTCCCTGCTCCGTGCGTCTTGCCGAACGTGTGCCCGCCGGCGATGAGCGCGACGGTCTCCTCGTCGGTCATCCCCATCCGGCTGAAGGTCACCCGGATGTCGTGGGCGGATGCGAGCGGGTCGGGCCGGCCCTGCGGGCCCTCCGGGTTGACGTAGATCAGGCCCATGGTGACCGCCGCGAGGTGGCCCTCGTCGAGGTCGAGCGGGACGTCCCCGCCGTAGCGCTCGTCACCGAGCCAGGTGTCCTCCGGACCCCAGAAGATCTCCTCGGGCTGCCAGGCGTCTTCGCGGCCGAAGGCGAACCCGAAGGTCTTCAGGCCCATGTCGTCGTGCGCGACGTTGCCGGCCAGCAGGAGCAGGTCGGCCCAGGAGAGCTTGCGGCCGTACTTCTGCTTGATCGGCAGCAGCAAGCGGCGGGCCTTGTCCAGGTTGGCGTTGTCCGGCCAGCTGTTCAGCGGGGCGAAGCGCTGCGCGCCGGTGGCGCCGCTGCCGCGGCCGTCGGCGATGCGGTACGTGCCGGCCGCGTGCCAGGACATCCGGATGAACAGCGGGCCGTAGTGGCCCCAGTCGGCCGGCCACCAGTCCTGCGAGGTGCGCATGACCTGGACGAGGTCGCGCTTGAGCTCCTCGACGTCGAGCTTCGCGAACTCGGCCCGGTAGTCGAAGTCCTCGCCCAGCGGGTCGGAGTCCTTCGAGGGCTTGTTGAGCACCGTCAGGTCGACCTGGTTCGGCCACCAGTCGCGGTTGGTGTGCGGCCGCTGGTCGGTGACCGCGGTCGGCGAGGGGATCGCCGGGTTCTCGCTCTCGCTGGTGCTCTCGGTCCGGGCCTTGCCGGCCTCGGTCTTGTCGTACTCGCTCACGGGGTGCCTCTCTGTGCTGCGGATCGGTCGGTGGTCGGAAGGCTGGCCAGGTCCGTCGCGCAGGACCGGCACCGGCCCCAGTAGATGACCTCGGCCTCGTCGACGAGGAAGCCCGCGTCGGCGGAGGGGATGAGGCAGGGTGCCTCCCCAACGGCGCAGTCGACGTCGCTGATGGCGCCACATGACCGGCACACCAGGTGGTGGTGGTTGTCCCCGACCCGCGCCTCGTAGCGCGCGACGGAGCCCTGCGGCTGGATGCGCCGGATCAGCCCCTTGTCGGTGAGTATCCGCAGCACGTCGTACACCGCCTGGTGGGACAACGCGCCCAGGCTGGCGCGGGCGGCGCCGATCAGCGCCTCGGTGTCGACGTGCGGGTGCTCGTGGACCGCGTTCAACACCGCCAGGCGCGGGCGGGTGACCCGCAGACCCGCCGCGCGCAGCGCCCGCTCGAGCTGTGCGACGTCCGGCACGGCCTCATCGTCACGGCCTTCCTGGAGCCAGTCAACATCCGGCCTGGCACGGCGGCGACGACCTCGGCCCGGGGCCGATGCCGTGCGTGGCGCCCGCCGATCAGCGGCATCACGTCGAGGCTCCGTGGCGCGGTCGGGGCATCAACCGGCGTCGCGGTGGCCCCGGTTGCTGCTGGATGTCGACACGGACCGTGTGGAAGGACTGGCTCGCGCCGGGGGCGACGCGGTCCGCGTTGCCCGGCTGGAGTCCGAGCCTGGTGTTCTCGTCCTGGGTGTTGCCGGGGACGTCGATGAACTCACCGGTGAGGACCGACTCGGAGCCGGCCGTGGGGTCGACGTCCCCGGCGTGCACCCGCCACAACTGACCGGTCGAGCCGTCGCAGTCCCGCTGCACGAGCAGGGTGCCGGCGGCCTCGCTGTCCTCGGCGACGGTCAGGCACTTGTCGCTGTTGGCGTTGCGGAGCTCGTAGCCGTCCGGCTGCAGCAGGGCCCGCCAGGCCTGGCTCGTGCTCTCCAGGTCGACCGCACGCTGCACCACCGGGGGTCGTCAGCGGTGGAGGAGGACTCGACGTCGATGGCGCGCGGACGACCCGCCGGTGATCAGGTGGTGGTCGCCGGAGAGGATCTCGGGAGGCGCGGCGGACGCGGCCGCAGCCCTCACGAGCATCAGGCCGGCGGCGGCCACGGCGGTCAGGACGGTCCTGCGGCGGCGCGAACGGAACATGACGACCTCTCTCGGGGGTCTCGACCGGGTCGCGGCTCGGCCGCTCGCGTGCTGTCAGTGGTCACCGAACATCACCGTCCAGGAGCCCGACTCGGCGTTGACGCCCAGGTAGGCGAACCCGACGCCGAAGGTTGTGAAGTCCCCACGGAGCATCAGCGCGTTGTGCGGCGGAGAGTTCTTCCACGCCTCCAGCGCGGCGGGACCCGAGCCGTAGTAGCAGGGGTTGTCGGCGGTGCCGCCTTCACCCCCGTACTCGATCTCCCCGATCAGCCCGGTGTGGCCGCCGCACAAGTCCGCGCGCTGGGCGATGCCCATGCCGCGTGAGTGGGTGTGGTCGACGGGGGAGGCGCCGTCGGTGCGGGTGGCGGAGTCGAGCGAGCCCCACATGGTCGGCCGGCGCAGCTGCTCGGAGATGGTGAGCGGCGCCAGCCCGTACTGGGCGCGGTAGGCGTTGATGTTGTCCGCCACCCACTGCTCGCTGGCGTCCAGCTGCAGACCCAGCTGGCCGGATAACGGCCACGCGTCGGCCGACGTCGTCACCGCACACCGGCAGAGCGTGCCCCGTCCACCGCAACCTCCGACGTGAGCACCGCGAGCCCGCGGCACGACCAGCTCTCCCTCCCGGAACACCCTCGCCCAGCGGCAGCCGGAGGCAGCCGGCTGCGCGACGGCGCGTCGGCCACGGGCCCGCGGGGCACGAGCGGACGAGGAGCCTGTGCGCCGCCGTGGCACGGCGGCGCACAGGCTCCTCGTCGGTGGTCTGCGCGGCGGGACGCCCACACGTGTCGTGGACGCCCTCCCGGCCGGGTCAGTCCCGGCTGGACAGCAGCACCGGGTCGGTGACCGGCCGGCCGAGGTGGGCCGCGTCGTGGTCCCGGGTGGCGCGGACGTCCCGGAGGTGACGGGCCATGGCGGCGCGGTACGAGGCGATCGAGGTCACAGCAGGCTCCCGAGGTGAGAAATGGTTTCGTTCTGCACCCGACACTAATCCTCGGCAATGGTCGAGAACCGCGGGGACCTTGTGATCATGGCCACGGGGATGGTAATTCTCGAGATTAGTCTGTGTGAGTGCTCACGTGCCACGACGCGCTTGTGACCTGCGCCTCCGTGCTGGACGTCGCGGCTGTTCCGCCCGTCACACGACCCCGGGACCCAGTTCTCCGGCCATTCGCGAAGTGTGTCGGAGTCGGCGCGGGTGGCGTGGACCGAGCATTTCCCTCGACCATTGTGCGCGCCGGGCGGGTGCCGGGCCGGCCGCCGACGGTCTGACGCCGGGCCTCCCGCGTGCGGCCCCTGGGGCGTTCCGGGCGTCAGACTGGGTGTCTCGACGGAGGAGGGGCGATGGTCGGGTACACCGCGACCGCGATCTGCGAGGGCGACCACTGGGTGATCGACGTGGACGGCGTCGGCACCACCGAGGCGGCGAGCGTCGAGGACGTCCAGGAGATGGCCGTCGACCTGGTCGTGGCCACGACCCACGCCGCCCACGAGGACGTGCAGGTCGACGTGCGCATCCTCTGACCCGGTCGCGACGGCCCGGTCAGCCGACGGCCGGGGCCTGGAGGTCGCGCCACCGGGCGGGGGTGAACCCGTACGTGCGCCGGAAGTGGCGGGTCAGGTGGCTCTGGTCGGCGAAGCCGGCGTCGGCGGCCGCGCGGGCGAGCGACGCGCCACCGGCGATGGCAGCGCGGGCCAGCGCGAGCCGCCGCTGCACGCGGTACCGGTCCGGGCTGGTGCCGTAGGTGCGACGGAACTGGCGCGCGAGGGTCCAGCGGTCGCAGCCGGCGATCGCCTCGAGGGTCGCGGCCGACGTGTGCTCCGGGGCCCGCTCCGCGAGGTGCCGCCGGACGGCCTCCACCGCCGCCACGTCGATCGGGGCCTGCCGGGGCGCGGCTGCGCCGCTCAGCGCCAGCAGGCAGTCCGCCACCGCAGCGGTGAGCGAGGCGGCGGCGAGGTCGTCGACCGGCTCGTCGATGTCCGCGAGCAGGGTGGCGACGATGCCGGTCGTGAGGGAGGGGTCCTGCACCGGATCGGGGACGAAGGGCAGGGGTCGCCGACCGAGGGCGTCGCGGACGAGTTCTGGGGCGATGTAGAGGATGCGGTAGCCGAACCCCTCGTCGGTGCCCTGTGCGCCGTCGTGGGTCTCGTCCGGGTGGAGGACGTGCACCTGCCCGGGCAGGCACACGCGGCGCTCGCCCCGGTAGGTGAAGGTCTGCACACCGGAGGTGGTCACGCCGATCGCGTAGACGTCGTGGCGGTGCGGCTCGAACGCGCAGTCCCGCAGGCGGACCTCGGCCCGTTCGAGGCCGGGTGCCGCCGGGCCGAAGCGCATCCAGCTGGGGTCGGCGTCGCACGATCGTGCAAGACCGTCGGCGTCCGTCCCGGTTCCCTCGGTGGACATGCAGGGACGCTACCGGGGGAGCCCGGCGCGGGTGTCGCGATGACCTGGGACGCGACGGGTCCGCTGCTGGTGACCGCGCTGGCGGTGATGGGCAGTCCCGGTCCCTCGACCGTCAGCCTCGTCGCCGCCGTCGCGGCGTTCGGGACCCGTCCCGCGCTCCGGTACGCGGTGGGCCTGGTCGCCGGGACGACGGCGGTGCTGGTCGGGGTGGCGACCGGGGTGACCGGCGTCCTCCTGACCGTGCCGGGTGCCGGCCCGGTGCTGCTGGCCGTCTCGGCGGCCTACGTGCTCTGGCTGGCGTACCGCATCGCCACGGCCCCGCCGCTGACGGACCGGAGGACGACGGCACCGCCACCGACCCTCGGCGCCGGTGCGCTGCTGGGGGCCGGCAACCCGAAGGCCTGGGTGGCGATCGCCGCGGTCTACGCCGGCTCGCCACGCGCCGGGGACCCGACCACGGACGCCGTCGGGACGATCGCGCTGCTGACGGGCGTGATCGTGGTCGTGCACGCGGCCTGGCTGGCCGCCGGCATCCCGTTCGCCGCGCTGCTTCGGCGACCGCGGCTCTCCCGCGTCGTGCACCTGACCCTGGCCGCGGCCCTGGTGGCCTCGGTCGCGCTGGTGGTCCCGACGTGAGAGAGCCGCGGGCGGTCACCGGTTCGCGTCGTCCCGCAGCAGGCGCAGCCAGCCGATCAGGAGCACGCCGCCGGCCCAGACGAGCAGCGTCGTCACCGACGACGTCCGGGTCATCCCCGGCACCTCGCCGAGCAGGAGGAACGCCGCGCCCGTCCCGGGCAGGAGCTGGGCGAGCTCGGCCATCCACTCGTAGCCGAACTGCGGCAGCAGCAGCGGGAGCAGCAGCATCAGCAGGAACACGGTGACCAGGGCGCCGGCCGTGTTCCGCAGCACGAAGCCGAGACCGACCGCCAGGGCGGTGCCGGCCGCGAAGACGAGTGCGATGGTGCCCAGCACGTCCAGACCCGCGTCGAGCGGCAGCGTGAGGCTCGGGCGGGCCGCGGTGTGGGCCGCGAGGGCCGAGCCGAGGCCCAGCAGCACGCCGAGGGTCGTGGCGGTGGCCACCGTCACGACCAGCCGGGCGAGCAGGAGGACGGTGCGGCGCGGCGTCCACTGCAGGGTCGGCACGATCCCGCCGGTCGCGTAGTCCGACGTGACGGCGATGAGGGCGAGCGCCAGCAGGGCGAACTGCGCCGGCATGGCGGTGACGGGCACGATCGCCCAGGCCGGGTCGCCGTGCGGAGGCGCCGGGTCGGTGGCCGCGTCGAACCCGGCGGCGGTGCCGATCCCCACCATGACCACGGCGGCCGCCGCCAGGAAGAGCCCGGTGGTCCGCACCGTCCAGAGCCGGGTCCACTCGGCCGCGCAGGTGCGCGCGAACACCCGCCAGGACGGGACGTCGGTCCCGCGGACCGGTGTGGCCAGTGCCGTCACCGTGCTCCCTCCGTGGTCGTCAGGACCGGTTCGTCCCGGCCCCCGTGGTACTCCACGCTCGTGCCGGTCAGCGCCAGGTAGGCGTCCTCCAGCGACTGGGCCACCTCGGACAGGTGGCGCAGCGGGATGTGCGCGGCGTTGGCCAGGTCGCCCACCAGTTCCGCGGTGGCGTCCTCGACCTGCAGCTCGTCCGCGTCGATCCGGGCGACCGGGAGGCCGCGCTCCCGCAGCCGGGCCAGCAGCGCCTCGGACTCCGAGCTGCGGACCCGCACCTGCCCGTGCCCCAGCCCGCTGAGGATCTCCGCCGTCGTCGCGTCGGCGATCAGCCGGCCGCGGCCGATGACCACCAGCCGGTCGGCGGTCTGCTCCATCTCGCTCAGCAGGTGGCTGGAGACCAGCACCGTGCGCCCCTCGTCGGCGAGCTGGCGCAGCAGCCCGCGGATCCAGCGGACGCCGTCGAGGTCCAGCCCGTTGACCGGCTCGTCGAACAGCAGCACGGCCGGGTCCGCCAGCAGCGCGGCGGCGATCCCCAGCCGCTGCCGCATGCCGAGCGAGTAGCCCTTGATCCGGCGGCGGGCCGCGCGGCCGAGCCCGACCAGCTCGATCACCTCCTCCACGCGACGCAGCGGGATGCCGTTGGTCCGGGCCGCCACGCGGAGGTGGTTGCGACCGGTGCGGCCCGGGTGCACGGACCCCGGGTCGAGCAGCGCGCCGACCTCGCGCAGCGGCTCGGCCGCGGTCGGGAACGGCCGTCCGTTGACCAGGACCTCACCCGAGGTGGGCCGGTCCAGGCCCAGCACCATCCGCATCGTCGTGGACTTGCCGGCTCCGTTGGGCCCGAGGAACCCGGTGACCTTCCCCGGCTCGACGTCGAAGCTCAGGTCGTCGACGGCCAGGACGTCGCCGTAGCGCTTGGTCAGCCCGCGGACCTCGATCACCGGCGTCCCCCCGGCGGAGTGCCCTGCGACCGGCCGCGCCGGAGGGTCCGGACGGCGAGGAAGAGCGCGCCGAGGACGAGCAGTACGCCCAGACCCTGGAGGCCGGGGGAATCGTCGGACTCGCCGTACACGACGGCGAGCACGCCGACGGTGACGGCCAGGGCGGTGCCGAGGGCGAGCGGGACGTGCTTCACGGGGTCTCCTCCAGACGTGGGGTGTGCGCGGCGCCGTTCGGGTCGTCGACCCACTCGAGGAGGTCCCCGGGCTGGCAGTCGAGGACCCGGCACATGGCCTCGAGGGTGCTGAACCGCACGGCCTTGGCGCGGCCGTTCTTCAGCACCGCCACGTTCGCCGGCGTGAGCCCGACCCGGTCGGCGAACTCGCCGACGCTCATCTTGCGTCTGGCCAGCTCCACGTCGATGCGGACGACGATGGCCATCAGATGACCGCTTCCATGTCGGTCCGGAGCGTCGTGGCCTGCCGCAGCAGCTCGCGCATGACGACCATCAGCAGCCCGAGCACGGACAGGCCCATGCCCACGAGGAGCAGGAGCAGCGGGAGCCCGGGGTCGTCCGCGTGGAAGGCGACGTAGAGGGAGAACCCGCCGAGCGTCACCCAGGCGGCGGCGATGGCCGCCACGATCGCGTCCACCCACACCATGGACGCCTCGCTGAAGATGCGGTCGTCGCGGACCAGGGTGAGCAGCTTCCAGGTGGAGACGATCACCGCCTGCACGCACAGCACCCAGAACACGGTGAGGGCGGTCATCGGCCACCGGAGGTACGCCATGTCCGGGTTCTGCTCGGCCATGTACGCGAACTGACCGGGCAGCGACATGACCTGGAACAGGACCAGGAGGGCGAACAGGAGCACGAGGAAGACCCGGAGCGGAGCCACCGCTCGATGTGCGATCAACATGGATCGACTGTCACGTGCTACCTATCGAAAGTCAATAGGACACGCTCGTGCGGATGACGAGTCGCGCGGCCGGTCGCCGGGTCGCACACCCCGCCGGCGGGTGAGGGGCGGCGGCGGTGCGGTGGACGGGACGGCGTCCCAGCGGGTACAGACGGTCACGACGGATCCCAGCCGGAGGAGTGGCCGTGCTCATCGGAGTGCCCAGAGAGTCCCGCCCCGGGGAGACACGGGTGGCCGCGACACCGGCGACCGTGGTGCACCTGATCGACCTCGGCTACGCGGTCGTCGTCGAGCGCGGCGCGGGCGCCGCGGCCAGCGCGCGGGACGAGGACTACGCGGCCGCGGGCGCTCGGGTCGGCGACGCGGCCGAGGCGTGGGGTGCCGACGTGGTGCTGCACGTCGGCAAGCCGGCTCCCGGGGAGATCGACGCGCTCCGGGACGGTGCGGTGCTGATCAGCGTGCTGGCCCCGGCGCTGGACCCCGAGCTGGTCGCCCGGCTGGCCACCCGGCCGATCACCGCGCTGGCGGTGGACGCCGTGCCCCGCATCTCCCGGGCGCAGGGCATGGACGTGCTCAGCTCGATGGCGAACATCGCCGGCTACCGGGCGGTCATCGAGGCGGCGCACGCCTTCGGCCGGTTCTTCACCGGCCAGGTCACCGCGGCCGGGAAGGTGCCGCCGGCGAAGGTGCTCGTCTGCGGCGCCGGCGTCGCCGGTCTCGCCGCCATCGGCGCGGCCAGCAGCCTGGGTGCGATCGTGCGGGCCACCGACGTCCGGCCGGAGGTGGCAGAGCAGGTGCGCTCGGTGGGCGGCGAGTACGTCGCCGTCCGGGCCGCCGAGCAGCAGGTGAGCGCGGACGGCTACGCCCGGGAGGTGTCCGAGGACTTCGCCCGGCGGGCTGCCGAGCTGTACGCCGAGCAGGCCCGCGACGTCGACATCGTCGTCACCACGGCGCTGATCCCCGGCCGGCCGGCCCCCCGGTTGATCACGGAGGAGATGGTCGCGAGCATGCGGCCGGGCAGCGTCGTCGTGGACATGGCCGCCGCGCAGGGGGGCAACGTCGCCGGCTCGGTGCCCGACCAGGTCGTCGTCACGGCCAACGGCGTCACGATCATCGGTTACACCGACCTGGCCGGGCGGCTGCCGGCGCAGGCCTCCCAGCTGTACGGCACGAACCTGCTCAACCTGCTGAAGCTGCTCACCCCGGCCCGGGACGGGCAGCTGGTGCTCGACCTGGACGACGTCGTGCAGCGCGCCATCACCGTGGTCCGGGACGGCGAGACGCTCTGGCCGCCACCGCCGGTCCAGGTCTCCGCGGCGCCCGCCGTCGCGGAGCCACCGCCGGCCCCGGTCAGGGCCCCGGCGCGGGAGCGGATGACCCCTGCGCGGCGCTCGGCGCTGGTCGGGCTCGGGGCAGGGGTGCTCTTCCTGCTGACGGCGTTCGCACCCGGCCAGCTGGTCGGCAACCTCACCGTCTTCGCGCTCGCCGTGGTGGTCGGCTTCTACGTCATCGGGCACGTGCACCACGCCCTGCACACCCCGCTGATGAGCGTCACCAACGCCATCTCGGGGATCATCGTCGTCGGCGCGCTGCTGCAGGTCGGGCACGGGAGCACCGTCGTGACCGTGCTGGCCGTCGTCGCGGTCCTGCTGGCCAGCATCAACGTGTTCGGCGGCTTCGCCGTGACCCGCCGCATGCTCGCCATGTTCACGCCCACCCGGTCCGCCCGATGAGCGCCACCACCGCGGCCGGGGCCGCCTACCTCGTCGCCGCACTGCTGTTCGTGCTCAGCCTGGCCGGGCTGTCCCGCCACGAGACGGCGCGGGCCGGCAACCGCTTCGGCATGGCCGGCATGGCGCTCGCCCTCGCCGCCACCGTCGGTCTCGCCGCCCGCGACCTCGAGACGGTGGCGATCGCGCTGATCGTCGCCGCCATGGGCGCGGGCGCGGCGATCGGCCTCTGGCGGGCCGGGCGGGTCGCGATGACCGGCATGCCCGAGCTCATCGCGCTGCTGCACAGCTTCGTCGGCCTGGCCGCGGTCCTGGTCGGCTGGAACGGCTACCTGGCGGTCGAGGGCGCGCCGGCCGGCGAAGCGGAGCTGCTCGACCTGCCGGTCGGCATCCACTCCGCGGAGGTGGGGATCGGCGTCTTCATCGGCGCGGTCACCTTCACCGGTTCGATCGTGGCCTTCCTCAAGCTGTCGGCGCGGATCCGCTCGAACCCGCTCATGCTGCCCGGCCGCAACGCGCTCAACCTCGGCGCGGTGGCCGCCTTCGCCGTCCTGACCGTGGTGTTCGTCGTCGAGCCGAGCCTGCCGGTGCTGGCCGCCCTCACCGTGCTGGCGCTGGCGCTGGGCTGGCACCTGGTCGCCTCGATCGGCGGCGGCGACATGCCGGTCGTCGTCTCGATGCTCAACAGCTACTCGGGCTGGGCCGCCGCGGCGTCGGGCTTCCTGCTCGACAACGACCTGCTGATCATCACCGGCGCGCTGGTCGGCTCCTCGGGCGCCTACCTGTCCTACGTGATGTGCCAGGCGATGAACCGGTCGTTCCTGTCGGTGATCGCCGGTGGGTTCGGTACCGAGGGTGGCAGCGTGGCCGCCACCGAGGACGGCGAGTACGCCGAGGTCACCGCCGACGAGGTGGCCGCCCTCCTCCGCGACGCCGAGTCGGTGGTCATCACGCCGGGCTACGGCATGGCGGTGGCGCACGCCCAGGGCCCGGTCGCCGAGCTCACCCGCAAGCTGACCGAGGCCGGGGTGCAGGTGCGCTTCGGCATCCACCCGGTCGCCGGCCGGCTGCCGGGGCACATGAACGTGCTGCTGGCCGAGGCCAAGGTGCCCTACGACATCGTCCTGGAGATGGACGAGATCAACGACGACTTCGCCAAGACCTCGGTCGTGCTCGTCATCGGCGCCAACGACACGGTCAACCCCGCCGCCACCGAGGACCCCGCCAGCCCGATCGCCGGCATGCCGGTCCTCACCGTGTGGGAGGCCGAGCACGTCGTCGTCCTCAAGCGGTCGATGAGCACCGGCTACGCCGGCGTCCAGAACCCGCTGTTCTTCAAGGAGAACACCCGGATGCTCTTCGGGGACGCCCGGGAGCGGGTGGAGGACGTGCTCAAGGCGCTCTGACCGCAGCGCACGTGGGACCTCAGAGCAGGTGGAGCAGTGCGACCGTGCCCAGCCCGCAGGCGGTCGCCAGCACGACGCTGCCCCGGCGCCAGGCCACCGCGGCGGTGACGACGGCTCCGGCGAGGAAGGCCGGGTCCACACCGCCCGGGCCGCCGACCAGCGCGGCGGCGATCACCGCGGCCAGGACGGCCGGGCCGACGTGGGGGAGCGCGCGCCGGACCGGCCCCGGCAGGTGCCCGGCCGGGACGACGGTGATGAACAGGACCCGCAGCAGCCAGGTCACCGCGGCGGCGCCCGCGCAGGCGATGAGCGCGGTCACGACGCCCTGCCCTGGACGAGGACGGCCGCCGCGATGCCGGCCGCCGCGCCGATCAGCACCGGCGTCCCGGCGGGCAGGGCGCCGCCGACGGTGAGCGCGCCGGTGACCACCCCTGCCGTGCCGGCCGCCACCAGCCCCGGGCGGTCGGTGACGCGGGGGACCAGCATCGACAGGAAGACGGCGGCCGGGGCGAAGGCCAGGACGGGCGCCGCGGCGGCGAGCACCGGCCCGGCGACCACGCCGAGGGCGACCAGGCCGGTCCAGGTGAGGGCCAGCGCGCCGCCCAGCGTCGTCCAGTAGCGGCGGAAGCCGGTGGCGTCCCGCAGGTCGTCGCGGGCGGTGACCAGCACGAAGGTCTGCTCGACGATCCAGTGCGGGGCCAGCCAGCGGAACCAGCGGGGCTGGCCGCGGAAGTGCGGCTCGAGCACGGCCGCGTACATCACCAGCCGGGCGTTGATCACGGCCACCGAGGCGACCACCGTGCCCACGCCGGCCCCGGACGCCAGCAGCGTGAGCAGGCTCAGGTGCGCGGTGCCGGCGTAGATCGCCGGGGCTCCGGCGATGCCGAGCAGGGCGCCGGTGCCGGTCTGCGCGATCGTGAGACCCACGACCAGCCCCAGCGGGGCCAGCGCGAGGACGACGGGTCCCATGTCCCGCACGGCCACCCCGCCGGCCCGGGACCACGACCAGACCCCGCCGGTCGTGGGCAGGGTCGCCTCGACGCTCATGCCGCCGTCTCCTCCGCTCGTGCTCGTCCCACGGTCGGACGGTAGGAGGTCCGGCTTCCCGTGCCCTTCCCGCGCGGCGGTGGCCGTCCGGGCTCCCGGAAGGAGCCGGGAGCCGGCGCGCGTCAGGCGATGACCACCTCGACGCCGGCGGCCTCCAGGGCGGCGAGCGTCTCCTCGTCGGCGCCGTCGTCGGTCACCAGCACGTCGACGTCCTCGGGCGCGGCGAACCGGACGAGCGTCTCCCGGTTGAGCTTGGTGGAGTCGGCGAGGACGACCACCCGCTGACCGGCCCGGGCCATCGCCCGCTTGACCGACGCCTCCGCGGCGTCGGGTGTGGTGAACCCGTGGTCGGCGGTGATCCCGTTGGTCCCGAGGAAGGCGACGTCGACCCGGAGGTCGGCGAGCTCCCGCAACGCCGGCTCGCCCACGGCGCACTGCGTGACCCCGCGCACCCGGCCACCGAGGAGGTGCACGGCGACGCCGGGGGAGTTGGCCAGGTGGGCCGCGATCGGTACGGCGTTGGTGACGGCGAGCAGGTGCCGGTCGGCGGGCAGCAGGTCGGCGAGGGCGGCGGTGGTGGTGCCGCCGTCGAGGAGGATGCTGCCGTCGACACCGGGCAGGAGGTCCAGCGCGGCCTTGGCGATCGCGGACTTCTCGTCGGTCAGCCGCCCGGACCGCTCGGCGAGGCCGAGCTCGACCAGGGCGAGCGCGCCGACCGGGACCGCCCCGCCGTGGACGCGGCGCAGCATCCGGGCCCGTTCCAGGACGGCGAGGTCCCGTCGGACGGTCTCCGTCGTCACCCCGAACTGCTCGGCGACCGCGGCCACGCTGAGGCGCCCGCGCTGGGTGACCAGCACCGCGATGGCCTGCTGGCGTTCCTCCGGATACAGCGGACCCTCCTCTTCCGGCCGAGTGCGCCCGGCTCTGTTGCGACCGCGTGTGTTCGTGTTGATTCGCATGGGAACGTCTTGACAAGAGTAGCGCCGAACGTGACGCTGGTCACGCAACGGGCGCTGGGTCCCTCGATCGGGGCTCTCGCCCGGCGTCGTCCCCGCGGTCGCCCGCGTCGTCCCGGAGCCCCACGTCCTGCCGGGCAGCGGGCGATCCGGTTGCCGTCCGAGCCAGGAAGAGGAAAGCCAGTGAGCGCGTCCACAGCTGCAGCACCTGCGGGGCAGACCGGAGCCAGGGTCAGGGTGCAGAAGTTCGGCACCTTCCTGTCCGGGATGATCATGCCGAACATCGCCGCGTTCATCGCGTGGGGGTTCATCACGGCGTTCTTCATCGAGTCGGGCTGGACCCCGGTCGCCGGGCTGGGCGGCTTCGGCACCGATTCCGAGGGTGAGCCCAACGTCGGCCTGGTCGGCCCGATGATCCGCTACATGCTCCCGCTGCTGATCGCGGCGCAGGGCGGCCGGATGGTCTACGGCGTCCGCGGCGCCGTGGTCGCCGTGGTGGCGACCATGGGCGTGATCGTCAGCACCGACCAGCCGATGTTCCTCGGCGCGCTGATCATGGCGCCGCTGGCCGCCTGGGTGATGAAGCAGCTGGACAAGCTGTGGGACGGGAAGATCAAGCCCGGCTTCGAGATGCTGGTGAACAACTTCTCCGCCGGCATCGCCTCCGCCGCGCTGGCCGTCGTCGGCTTCTTCGCCTTCGGCCCGGTCGTCGAGGCCCTCTCCACGGTGCTCGGCAACGGCGTGAACTGGCTGGTCGACCACAGCGTGCTGCCGCTGGCGAGCATCATCATCGAGCCGGCAAAGGTGCTGTTCCTCAACAACGCGATCAACCAC
Source organism: Modestobacter sp. I12A-02662 (assembly GCF_041028325.1). Lineage (NCBI taxonomy): Bacteria > Bacillati > Actinomycetota > Actinomycetes > Geodermatophilales > Geodermatophilaceae > Modestobacter > Modestobacter sp. I12A-02662. The sequence continues at coordinate 288,893 of NZ_JABGDE010000008.1, forward strand.
GGCGTGCTGACCCCGCTCGGCGTCCAGCAGTCCGCCGAGACCGGCAAGTCGATCCTGTTCCTGCTCGAGGCCAACCCCGGTCCCGGCCTCGGGGTGCTGCTCGCCTACATGCTGTTCGGCAGCGGGATGGCGCGCAGCACCGCCCCGGCGGCCGCGATCATCCACTTCTTCGGCGGGATCCACGAGATCTACTTCCCCTACGTGCTGATGAAGCCGGTGCTGCTGCTCGGCGCGATCGCCGGCGGCATGGTCGGCATCGGCACCCTGGCCGTGTTCGACGCGGGCCTGCGGGCACCGGCCGCGCCCGGCTCGATCATCGCGGTGCTCGCGCAGACCCCCGGCGGCAGCTTCATCGGCGTGATCCTCTCGGTGCTCCTGGCGGCGGCGACGTCGTTCGTGGTCTGCTCGCTGCTGCTGAAGCTCAGCCGCAAGAAGGGCGGCGACCTCGCGGGGGCGACGGCCGAGATGGAGGCCATGAAGGGCAAGCGGAGCTCGGTGTCCGGCGTCCTGTCCCCGACGGAGGAGGCGGAGGAGGACCAGCTGGAGGCCGCCGGTGTGGCGCACCACCACGACGCCGCCGCCAAGCCCGTGCAGCGGATCGTCTTCGCCTGCGACGCCGGCATGGGGTCGAGCGCGATGGGCGCCTCGGTGCTGCGCAACAAGATCAAGAAGGCCGGCTTCGCCGACGTGGACGTCAAGAACGTGGCGATCGCGAACCTGACCGACGACGTCGACCTCATCGTGACGCACCAGGACCTCACGGCCCGGGCGCGGTCGATGTCCCCGTCGGCGCAGCACGTCTCGGTGGACAACTTCATGAACAGCCCGCAGTACGACGCCATCGTCGACCAGCTGAAGTCGACCAACACGCAGGGTGCCGGGACCACGCACTGACCCGGCCCACGGTCGGCCGGCACCGGCGGGTCCGGTGCCGGCCGTCCGCCGTTCCACTCATCCAGGGAGTTCCATGAGCGACATCCTCACCCTGTCCCAGATCAAGGTCCCGGGCACCGCCCGCAGCAAGGACGAGGCCATCCGCGAGGCCGGGCAGCTCCTCGTCGACGCCGGGGCGGTCAGCCCCGCCTACGTGGACGCGATGTTCGAGCGCGAGAAGTCGGTGTCCACCTACATGGGCAACTCGCTGGCCATCCCGCACGGCACGAACGAGGCCAAGGACGCCATCCTCCGCTCGGCGCTGTCGGTGGTGCGGTACGACCAGCCGATCGACTGGGACGGCAACGAGGTGCGGTTCGCGGTCGGCGTCGCCGGCGTGGAGAACGGGCACCTGGAGATCCTCGGGAAGATCGCGATCGTCTTCTCCGACAGCGACGAGGTCGACAAGCTGCTGGCCGCCGGCTCGGCCGAGGAGGTCTACCGGCTGCTCCACGACGTCAACGAGTAGAAGGACCACCCTTCCCCCCACGCCTCGCACGCGCGGGCGGAGGGCCCTGGAGGGCGGTCGTCCCAGCAGTTCCCACGAGGAGGAACCCCAGCTCATGAAGGTCCTGCGCTTCTACGCGCCGAAGGACGTCCGGATCGAGGACGTGCCCGAGCCCACCTGCGGTCCGGACGAGGTGAAGCTGCGGGTGCGCAACTGCTCCACCTGCGGCACCGACGTCAAGATCTTCAACAACGGCCACCAGAACATCAGCCCGCCCCGGATCATGGGCCACGAGGTAGCCGGCGAGGTGGTGGAGGTCGGCGCGGACGTCAGCGGCTGGTCGGTCGGTGACCGCGCGCAGGTGATCGCGGCCGTGCCCTGCGGGGAGTGCTACGAGTGCCGCCGCGGCTGGATGGCGGTCTGCGAGAACCAGACGTCGGTGGGCTACCAGTACGAGGGCGGGTTCGCGGAGTACCTGATCGTGCCGCGCCAGGTGCTCAAGGTCGACGGGCTGAACCGGATCCCGGACAACATCGGGTTCGACGAGGCGTCGGTGGCCGAGCCCTTCGCCTGCGCCATCAACGCGCAGGAGCTGATCTCGGTGGCGGAGGGGGACACCGTCGTGGTGTTCGGCGCCGGGCCGATCGGCTGCATCCACATCCGGCTGGCCCGCGCCAACGGCGCCAGCCGGGTGTTCCTCATCGACGTCAACGCCGAGCGGCTGAAGATGTCGGCCGACGCGGTGAAGCCCGACGAGGTGATCAACGGCAGCGAGGTCGACGTCGTGGAGCGGGTCAAGGAGCTCACCGACGGGCGGGGCGCCGACGTGGTCATCACCGCCACGGCGGCCAACGTCGCCCAGGAGCAGGCGATCCGGATGGCGGCCCGCCGCGGGCGGATCTCCTTCTTCGGTGGTCTGCCGAAGACCAACCCCTACATCCAGTGCGACTCGAACCTGGTGCACTACCGGGAGCTCATGATCATGGGCGCGAACGGGTCCGCGCCGGAGCACAACAAGCGCGCGCTGGAGTACATCTCCACCGGCAAGGTCCCGGTCAAGGACCTGATCACCGCGCGGCTGCCGCTCGACCGGGCCCTCGAGGCCTTCGACATCGTGGCCAAGGGCGAGGCCATCAAGGTCACCGTCGAGCCATGACCTCGACGGCGCGGCCGGACGGGCACCCCGTCCGGCCGCGCCGTCAGCCGCCGGTCGGCGGCACGGTCACCCGCGGTTGCGGTTGAGGTAGTTGTAGACCGTGAACCGGCTGACGTTGAGCGCCTCCGCGACCGTCTCCGCCGACTTGCGGTAGGTGAAGGCGCCGCGCTCCTCCAGCAGGCGGACGGCGCGCTGCTTCTGCGGTCGGGGCAGGTCGCGCAGCGGTGCGCCGAGCTCCGTGGCGAGGTCCGCCAGCAGCCGGCCCAGGTCGCCCACCGCCTCGCTGGGGGTCTCTCCGGGCGGGTCGGGGAGCCGGACCCCGGCGACGGTCTCGCCCTCCCACACCAGCGGGACGTCGGACGGGGTGATCCGCTCCGGGGCGACGAGCTCCGCCCCGACCCGGTCGAGCAGCGGCGCGACGGCCACGAGCAGGGGGTGGGCGGGGTCCACCCGGTCGCGCCCGGCCACCGGATCAGCCGTCAACGTGCTGGACCTGGAGCGAGCTGCCAGTAGCCCCGGGCGTCAGCGCCGTGGCCGGCACGCGCTCGAGCACCGGCAGCAGGGTGTCGCCCCGGCCGGTGGTCGACGTCCCCGAGGGTCCGGAGTCGCACCGCGGTCCGGCGTCCTCGACGACCCGAAGGGTCCCGGTGGCGTGCGCCGGTGTGTCGCCCCCGCCGGCGAAGGGCTCGGTGGTGGACTCCGCTGCCAGCCGCATGGCGGCAGGTTAGGCCCTGCCTACGTCGCCCGGCACCGGCGGTGTCCCGGACGGGCGTCGTGCGCGCCCGCGGCGTGCGGGCAGTTGCCCTCCGCTGCAGATCAACAAACTGTTGACGTGTGACCTAGCTCACTCTACCGTTGCCCTTGCGGAAAGACCTTTCCGCATGGCGGAAGCCGTCCCGACTGGCTCAACGAGGAATGCCATGTCCCAGGCACCACCCTCGCGGGCACCCCGCGTGCGCCGCAAGCACCCCGTCGACGAGGTCCCACCCGCCGGCATGCTCGCGCTCTACGGAGTGCAGCACCTGCTGGCCTTCTACGCCGGTGCCGTCGTCGTGCCGATCCTGCTCGCCGGGGCCATCGGGCTCTCCGACCGCGAGCTGATCCACCTGATCAACGCCGACCTGTTCACCTGCGGCATCGCCTCGATCATCCAGTCCGTCGGCTTCTGGAAGATCGGCGTCAGGCTGCCGCTGCTGCAGGGCGTCACCTTCACCGCCGTCTCCCCGATGATCGCCATCGGGCTGGCCGCCGGCGGCGGCACCGACGGGCTGCTGGTGATCTACGGCGCGGTGATCGTCGCCGGCCTGTTCACCTTCCTCATCGCGCCGTACTTCAGCCGGCTGATCCGCTTCTTCCCGCCGGTGGTCACCGGCTCGGTGATCACGATCATCGGACTCGCCCTGCTGCCGGTCGCCGCGGCCGACGCGGTCGGCGGCGCGGCGCACCCCGAGCCGGGGAACGCGCGCAACCTCGCCTACGCGGTGGGGACGCTGGCCCTGATCGTGCTGATCCAGCGGTTCTTCCGCGGGTTCATGGCGACCGTCGCCGTCCTGCTCGGCCTGGTCGTGGGCACCCTGACGGCCTGGGTGCTGGGCGACGCCACGTTCAGCGCCGTCGCGGACTCCTCGTGGGTGGGCGTGACGACGCCGTTCTACTTCGGCTGGCCGAAGTTCAGCGTCGCGGCGATCATCTCGATGATCGTGGTCATGCTGATCACCGCGGTGGAGACCACCGGCGACGTCTTCGCGACCGGCGAGATCGTCGACAAGCGGATCGGGCGCAAGGACATCGCGGCCGCGCTGCGGGCGGACGGCCTGGCCACCACCATCGGCGGCGTCTTCAACTCCTTCCCGTACACCTGCTTCGCGGAGAACGTCGGTCTGGTCCGGCTCACCCAGGTGCGCAGCCGCTGGGTGGTCGCCGCGGCCGGCGGGTTCATGATCCTGGTCGGCCTGGTGCCCAAGGCCGGCGCCGTGGTGGCCGGCATCCCGCACCCGGTGCTCGGTGGTGCCGCGCTGGCCATGTTCGCCACGGTGGCCGTCGTCGGCATCCAGACCCTGTCCCGGGTCGACTTCAACGACCACCGCAACGTGGTCATCGTCGCGACCAGCCTGGGCCTGGCCATGCTGGTCACCGCCCAGCCCGGGGTGGTCGACGCGGTGCCCGCCTGGGCCCAGATCATCTTCGGCAGCGGGATCACCCTGGGCAGCATCACCGCCATCGGCCTCAACGCCGTCTTCCACCACCTGGGGCGCGGCCGGGGAGTCGCGCTGAGCGGGGCGCCGGGCCGGGGGCAGATCAGGCTGGAGGACGTCAACGCGATGAGCCTCGAGGAGTTCACCGCCACGTTCGGCAAGCTCTTCCAGGGGCCGACGTCCGTCGTCCAGAATGCCTACACGCAGCGACCGTTCCCTGACAGCACCGCGCTGCGCACGGCGCTGCAGGAGGCGCTGTTCGCGACGAGCCCGGAGGAACAGCGTGCGCTCATGAACGCCTATCCGGCGCTGGGTGGCGACGCGGTGGCCGACGGGACGGCCGGCGAGCAGTCCGCCCTCGACCAGCGCACCGCGGGCCTGACCCAGCTCAGCGACGAGGACCACGAGGCGCTGCGCGAGCTGACCACGGAGTACCGGGAGAAGTTCGGGTTCCCGCTGATCGTCTGCGTCCGGGACACCCCGAGCCGGGAGCGCATCCTGGCCCAGGGCCACGCCCGGCTGCAGAACTCCGCCACCCAGGAGCACGCGGCCGCGCTCATCGAGATCGCCAAGATCGCCGGTCACCGGTTCGACGACCTGGTCGCCGGGGCCAACCCGATCCACAGCGCGCGCACCCAGCGGTTCGGGTCGACGGCGCTCTGACCCCCGGGTGCCCCGGCACCCTCCCGTCGGTCGGCCGCTGCCCGGCGCAGCGGCCGACCGACCCCGACGACGGACAGGAGCAACACACATGCAGTCGCCCACGGTCACCGTGAACGGTCGGGAGCTGCCCCTCTCCGGGGTGGCCCCGCACACCACGGCGCTCGACTGGCTGCGCAGCAGCGGCCTGCTCGGGGCCAAGGAGGGCTGCGCCGAGGGGGAGTGCGGCGCGTGCTCGGTCCTCGTGGCGCGCCCCGGGCTGACCAGCCCGACGCAGTGGACCGCGCTCAACGCCTGCCTGGTGCCGATCGCCGCCCTCGACGGCCAGGAGCTCGTCACGGCCGAGGGGCTGGGCACCTCCCGGGCGCTGCACCCCGTCCAGCGGGAGATGGCCGTCCGCGGCGGCTCGCAGTGCGGGTACTGCACACCCGGGTTCGTGTGCAGCATGGCCGCGGAGTACTACCGGCCCGACCGTGCCCCGCTGCCGGAGCCCGCGCCGTCGTCCGACGGGTCAGCGCCGTCCGACGGGGACCACCTGCACGGCCCGAACGGCTTCGACCTGCACGCGCTCAGCGGCAACCTGTGCCGGTGCACCGGCTACCGCCCCATCCGGGACGCGGCCTACGCCCTGGGCCGGCCGGCCGCCGACGACGTGCTGGCCGCCCGGCGTGACCAGCCGCCGCCCGCGGTGCCCGGCACCCGGCTGGCCGGCGGCGGAGCCGAGTTCGTCCGGCCGACCAGCCTCGCGGAGACCCTGGACCTGCTCGCCGCGCGGCCCGAGGCCCTGCTGCTGGCCGGCTCGACCGACTGGGGCGTCGACGTCAACCTGCGGGCCGCCCGCGCCGCGCTCGTCGTCGCCATCGACCGGCTCCCCGAGCTGCGCACCTTCGACGCCGGGTCCGACGTCCTCGACATCGGGGCGGCGCTGACCCTGACCGAGGTCGAGGAGCTGGTGCAGGGGCGGGTCCCGCTGCTGAGCGAGCTGTTCCCGCAGTTCGCGTCCCGCCTGATCCGCAACGGCGCCACGTTCGGTGGCAACCTCGGCACCGGCTCGCCCATCGGGGACACCCCGCCCGCCCTGCTGGCCCTCGACGCGTCGGTGGTCCTCGCCTCCGCGGCCGGGGAGCGCGAGGTGCTCCTGGCCGAGTACTTCACCGGGTACCGGACGAGCGTGCGGCGACCCGGTGAGCTGATCCGCGCCGTGCGGATCCCGTTGCCGCAGCCCGGCCTGGTCGGCTTCTACAAGATCGCCAAGCGCCGGTTCGACGACATCTCGAGCGTCGCCGTCGGCTTCGGGCTGGACGTCGAGGACGGCGTCGTGCGCCGGGCGCGGATCGGGCTGGGCGGGGTCGCCGCGACGCCGGTGCGCGCCCGGGCCACCGAGGAGGCGCTGACCGGCCGTCCGTGGGACGACGGGACCGTCCTCGAGGCGGCCCGGGTGATGGCCACCGAGGGGACCCCGCTGGACGACCACCGGGCCAGCGCCGCGTACCGCGCGGCCATGCTGGGCCAGGCTCTGATCAAGTTCCACGCCCGCAACCGGGCCCCCCAGGAGGTGGGAGCATGAGCGCGCTCTCCGAGCGACCGGCCAACCCCGTCGTCGGCACGGCCGTCCCGCACGAGAGCGCCGCGCTGCACGTCACGGGCGAGGCGCTCTACACCGACGACCTGGCGTACCGCACCAAGGACCTCCTGCACGCCCACCCGGTGCAGGCGCTGCGCGCGCACGCCCGGATCACCGGGCTGCGGACCGAGCCGGCCCTCCAGGTGCCCGGAGTGGTCCGGGTGCTCACCGCGGCGGACGTCCCCGGGATCAACGACGCCGGGGTGAAGCACGACGAGCCGCTGTTCCCCGACGAGGTCATGTTCTACGGCCACGCGGTGTGCTGGGTGCTCGGCGAGACCCTCGAGGCCGCTCGGCTCGGCGCCGCGGCGGTCGAGGTGGACCTCGAACCGCTGCCCTCGCTGATCACCGTCCGGGAGGCCATCGACGCGCAGAGCTTCCAGGGCGGGCAGCCGACCCTGGAGCGCGGGGACGTCGAGGCGGGCCTCGACGGCGCGGCGCACGTCTTCAGCGGCGAGATCGAGTTCGCCGGCCAGGAGCACTTCTACCTGGAGACGCACTGCGCCCTCGCCCAGGTCGACGAGAACGGCCAGGTCTTCGTCCAGAGCAGCACCCAGCACCCGTCGGAGACCCAGGAGATCGTCGCCCACGTGCTGGGGCTGACCAACTCCGAGGTCACGGTCCAGTGCCTGCGGATGGGCGGCGGGTTCGGGGGCAAGGAGATGCAGCCCCACGGCCTGGCCGCGATCGCCGCGCTCGGCGCCACGCTGACCGGCCGGCCGGTCCGGCTGCGGCTGAACCGGTCCCAGGACATCTCGATGACCGGCAAGCGGCACGGGTTCCACGCCCGCTGGCGGGTCGGCTTCGACGAGGCCGGCCACCTCCAGGCGCTGGACGCGACCCTCACCTCCGACGGCGGCTGGAGCCTCGACCTGTCCGAGCCGGTGCTGGCCCGGGCGCTGTGCCACATCGACAACGCCTACTGGATCCCGGACGTCCGGGTGAACGGCCGGATCGCCAGGACGAACAAGACCTCGCAGACCGCGTTCCGGGGGTTCGGCGGCCCCCAGGGCATGCTGGTGATCGAGGACATCCTGGGCCGCTGCGCGCCGCTGCTCGGTCAGGACGCCGCCACGCTGCGCTCCCGCAACCTCTACACGGCCGGCCAGACCACGCCCTACGGCCAGCCCGTCCGGCATCCCGAGCGGCTCGCCGTCGCCTGGCGGCAGGTGCTGGACTCCAGCGACTTCGCCGCCCGCACGGAGGAGGTCGCCGCCTTCAACGACGCGCACGCGGACACCAAGCGCGGCCTGGCGATCACCCCGGTGAAGTTCGGGATCTCGTTCAACCTGACGGCGTTCAACCAGGGCGGCGCCCTCGTCCACGTGTACAAGGACGGGTCGGTGCTGGTCAACCACGGCGGCACCGAGATGGGGCAAGGGCTGCACACCAAGATGCTCCAGGTCGCCGCGACCACCCTGGGCGTCCCGCTCGAGCGGGTCCGGCTGGCCCCGACCCGCACCGACAAGGTCCCCAACACCTCGGCGACGGCGGCGAGCTCGGGCGCCGACCTCAACGGCGCCGCGATCAAGAACGCCTGCGAGCAGATCCGCGAGCGGCTGGCGCAGGTCGCCGCGGAGCGGCTCGGCGTCGCCCCGGCGGACGTGCGGTTCGGGGACGGCCAGGCGCGCGGCATCGCCTTCGCCAGCGAGACCGTCCCCTGGGACGAGCTGGTGAAGCTCGCCTACTTCCAGCGCGTGCAGCTGTGGGCGGCCGGCTTCTACCGCACCGAGGGGCTGCACTGGGACTCCTCGCGGATGCGGGGGGAGCCGTTCAAGTACTTCTCCTACGGCGTCGCGGCGGCCGAGGTCGAGGTCGACGGCTACACCGGCGCGTACTCCGTGCGCCGGGTCGACATCGTGCACGACGTCGGGGACACGCTCTCGCCGCTGGTCGACCTCGGTCAGATCGAGGGCGGCTTCGTGCAGGGCGTCGGCTGGCTGACCCTCGAGGACCTGCGCTGGGACGAGGGGGAGGGGCTCACCCGCGGCCGGCTGGCCACCGCCTCGGCAAGCACCTACAAGCTGCCAAGCTTTTCCGAGATGCCCGAGGCCTTCAACGTCACGCTGCTGACCAACGCCACCGAGGAGGGCGCCGTCTACGGCTCGAAGGCCGTGGGCGAGCCGCCGCTCATGCTGGCGTTCTCGGTGCGCGAGGCGCTGCGCCAGGCGGCGGCCGCGTTCGGGCCGGCCGGCACGAGCGTGGACCTGGCCTCCCCGGCGACACCGGAGGCCGTGTTCTGGGCCGTCCAGCGGGCCCGCGGCACCGAGGGCGGGCACGTCGCCGAGGGCGCCCCCGGCGTCCGCCCCGCCCAGCCGGGCGCCGACGCCCCGGCGATGCAGCCCTACTCCGAGCGCGTCCAGCACGTGCTGACCCAGACGTGAGGAGGCCGGCATGGACTGGCTGAAGGCCGTCGAGCTGCTGCGGTCCACGCGGGAACGCGGGGTGCTGGTCACCGTCGCGACCGTCCGCGGCCACGCACCGCGGGAGGCCGGCGCGAAGATGGTGGTCGGCGCGGAGCGGACCTGGGGGACGGTCGGGGGCGGCAACCTCGAGGCGGTCGCCGTCGAGCGGGCGCGGGCACTCCTGACCGAGGGGGCCGCGAGGCCGGAGCTGCTGTCCGTCGCGCTGTCGGACAAGGCGCCCTACCAGCACGGCGTCCAGTGCTGCGGCGGGGACGTCACCGTGCTGCTCGAGCCGCTGCCGGTGGCCCCCGCCGTCGGCATCTTCGGGGTCGGGCACGTGGGGCTGGAGCTCGCCCGCATCCTGGCCCGGCGGGACCTGGACCTGCACCTGGTCGACTCCCGGCCCGAGCAGCTGGCACCGGAGCGGCTGGCGGTGCTGGACGACGCCCAGGCCCGGGTGCACGTGCACCACGTCCCGGTGCTGCCCGAGCTCGTCCTCGCCGAGCTGCCCCCGGGGGCGCACGTGCTGATCATGACCCACGACCACGCCGAGGACGCGGCGCTGTGCGACGCCGCGCTGCGCACGCCGCAGCTGGGCTCCATCGGTCTCATCGGGTCGGCGGGGAAGTGGGCGCGGTTCCGGGCGAAGCTCGCCGCCGAGGGGCACACCGCGGAGGACATCGCCCGCATCACGACGCCGATCGGGCTGCCCGGCCTCACCGGCAAGGACCCCTCGACGATCGCGGTGGGGGTCGCCGCGGCCCTGATCCAGGCGTTCGAGGGCGCGTCCGCGCCCGCGCGGGAGGTCCGGTCATGACGCTGTTCCGCGGGACCGTCGTCGACACCCCCGACGACCCGTTCATCGGCGGGGTGCTCCGGGTGGAGGCCGACGGCGGGCTGCTCGTCCGGGCGGGCGAGATCGTCGAGCGCGGCGGCTTCGCCCAGCTGCGCGCCCGGCACGCCGAGGAGGACGTCGTCGACCTGAGCGGGGGCCTGCTGCTGCCCGGGTTCGTCGACACCCACGTGCACTTCCCGCAGGTCCGGGCGATGGGCGGGCTGGGCATGCCGCTGCTGGACTGGCTGGAGCAGTGCGCGCTCCCCGAGGAGGCCCGGCTCGCCGACCAGCCGTACGCGCAGGCGGTGGCCGCCGACTTCGTCAGCGGCCTGGCCCAGGCCGGGACGACGACGGCGCTGGTCTTCGGTGCGCACTTCGCCCCGGCGGTCGACGCGCTGTTCGCCGAGGCCGCCCGGGTCGGCCTGCGGGTGACCAGCGGGCTCGTGGTCAGCGACCGGCTGCTGCGCCCGGACCTGCTGACCACCCCGGAGCGCGCCCACGAGGAGGGGCTGGCCCTGGCCCACCGCTGGCACGGGGTGGGCCGCGCCCGCTACGCCGTCACCCCGCGCTTCTCCCTGTCCTGCGGGGACGCGCTGCTGGACGCCTGCGGATCGCTGCTGCGCGAGGTCCCCGGCGCCTGGTTCACCTCGCACGTCAACGAGAACGCGCTGGAGATCGCCACCGTCGCGGAGCTCTTCGAGGGCAGCGTCTACGTCGACACCTACGACCGGCACGGCCTGATCGGGCGCAACAGCGTACTGGCGCACAACGTCCACCCCACGGACGACGAGCTGCAGCTGCTGTGCCGGCGGGGGGCCAGCATCGCGCACTGCCCTACCAGCAACGCCGCGCTGGGCAGCGGCATCTTCTCCCTCAAGCGGCACGTGGACGCCGGCGTCCGGGTGGCGCTGGGCTCCGACGTCGGCGCCGGCACCGGGTTCTCGCTGCTCAAGGAGGCCCTCCAGGCCTACTTCCTGCAGCAGCTGCTGGGCGCCGAGGGGCAGCGGCTCACCCCGGCCCACCTGCTGCACCTGGCCACGTCGGCCGGCGCCGACGCCCTCGGCCTGGCCGACCAGGTGGGCGACCTGGGGGTCGGCAAGCGGTTCGACGCGGTGTGGCTGCGGCCCCGCCCGGGCTGCACGCTGGACGTCGCACTGCGCACCGCCTCCGGCCCGGAGGACGCGCTGGCCCGGGCGTTCGCGCTCGCGTCGACGGCGGACGTCGACTCGGTCTGGATCGACGGCCGGCCGGTCCCGACCGACCACCGGTTCGCGGGGTCGGTGCCGCGCGCGGCCGCCGTCCCGTCCCCGCGCCGGTAGGGCGGCCGCGACCGGTCCTCGGCCAGGTGCGCGGGGGGCCCAGCCGTTACCGCCGCAGGGGTGTGGCGATGCAACACCCAGGGTGGCTGCCGGCGGACCGGTCCTGCCCGGAGGCTGGTGGCAGCGGATCGGGTGACCGCCCGGCGCATACGCCTCCCGGACTGGAGCAGACGATGACGACCGAGCACCGCAGTGCACGCAGGAGCCGGTTCGCACGCTGGTTGGCCCGGACGGCCCTCGCCGTCGTCGTCGCGACCGCCGTGCTCGGCCTGGCCGCGCCGGCCCAGGCCGACAGCTGGTACGGCCGGCCCAACACCATGACCTGCATCTTCACAACCGTCGTCATCGACGCGCCGACGAACGTGCCCGTCGCCGGCCCGGTGCTCTGGCGGGCCGAGGTGCAGGTGTGGGACGCGGGCACGCAGACCTGGCGCACCGCGCTGTACTTCGACCTCACCAACCAGGCGACGAACGAGGGGATCACGCCGGGCCCCTGGACCGACACCGTCTCCGGCGACTCCTCCGTCTACTCCGTGTCGGCGGGGATGGACCCGAACGACCCCACCAGCCACGAGGTGCGGGTGCTCAACAGCTTCTTCGACTACACCGCCGGCCGGTGGGTCGAGGGCTTCCTCTCGCAGAGCAACCTCACCGGCGGGACGACCTGCACCATCACGGGGGGACCCATCGTCGTCTAGGCCGCGCGGCCGAGGGGATCGCGACGGGCCGGGAGACCGGCCCGCCGCGGTCCCCGGCGGTGTGACCTGCGCCGACCGGATAGGTTCAGCGGGACGGTCGGCGGCTGATGGTGAGGTGGCGCGGTGGGCAGGTCGGTGCTGGTGACCGGCGGGAACCGGGGGATCGGGCTGGCCATCGCCCGCGCCTTCGCCGAGCAGGGCGACTCGGTCGCGGTGACCCACCGCGGCAGCGGCGTCCCCGAGGGCCTGTTCGGCGTGCAGTGCGACGTCACCGACACCGCCGCCGTCGACCGGGCGTTCACCGAGGTGGAGGAGCACCAGGGCCCGGTCGAGGTGCTGGTCAGCAACGCCGGCATCACCCGGGACGGGCTGCTGCTGCGGATGGGCGAGGACGCCTTCACCGACGTCATCGACGCCAACCTCACCGCGGCCTACCGGGTGGCGAAGCGGGCCGCGCCGAAGATGGTCCGCGCCCGGGCCGGCCGGATGGTCTTCATCAGCTCCGTGGTCGGCCTGCTCGGCTCGGCGGGCCAGGTCAACTACGCGGCCAGCAAGTCCGGGCTGGTCGGGCTCGCCCGCTCGATCGCCCGGGAGCTGGGCAGCCGCGGCATCACCGCGAACGTGGTGGCTCCCGGCTTCGTGGCCACCGACATGACCGCCGAGCTGCCGGAGAAGCGGCAGCAGGAGATCCTCGGCCAGGTCCCTCTGGCGCGGTACGCGCAGCCGGAGGAGATCGCGGCTGTCGTCCGCTTCCTGGCGGGCGAGCAGGCGGGCTACATCACCGGGGCGGTCGTCCCGGTCGACGGCGGACTGGGGATGGGTCACTGATGGGCGTGGGCAACGGCATTCTCGAGGGCAAGAAGATCCTGGTCGCCGGCGTGCTGACCGAGCAGTCCATCGCGTTCTCGGTGGCCCGGATCGCGCAGGAGCAGGGCGCCACCGTCGTGCTGTCCAACTTCGGCCGCGCGCTGTCGCTGTGCCAGCGGATCGCCAAGCGCCTGCCGCAGGAGGCGCCGGTCGTCGAGCTGGACGTGACGGACACCGAGCACCTGTCGACGCTGGCCGACCGGCTGCGCGAGCACGTCGGTGGCGACGACGCCCGCCTGGACGGGGTCGTGCACTCCATCGGCTTCGCCCCGCAGGAGGCGATGGGCGCGGGGTTCACCGAGGTCGCGTGGGAGCACGCGGCCACCGCCTTCCAGGTGTCCGCATGGTCGCTGGCCTCCCTCACCCAGGCCTGCCGGCCGCTGTTCGGCGCGAGCGCCTCGGTGGTCGGCCTGACCTTCGACGCGACCGTCGCCTGGCCGGTCTACGGCTGGATGGGTGCGGCGAAGGCCGCGCTGGAGTCGACGTCCCGCTACCTGGCCCGCGAGCTGGGCCCCGACGGCGTCCGGGTCAACCTGGTCGCCGCCGGCCCGCTGCGCACGATGGCGATGAAGTCGATCCCGGGCAGCAACCAGTTCGAGGAGGCCTGGGAGCAGCGCGCGCCGCTGGGCTGGTCGGTCACCGACACCGAGCCCGCCGGCAAGGCCGTCGCCGCGCTGCTGTCCGACTGGTTCCCGGCCACCACCGGCGAGATCGTGCACGTCGACGGTGGCTTCCATGCCGTCGGTGTCTGACCGGTCCCGCCCGCGCCACCCCCTGCCCGACGGCGCGTCGATCACCCCGCCCGGGCAGGAGCCCGACCAGGAGCCCTCGCTCGCCGTGCGCAACAACGGCGGGGTCGCGCCGGCGGCCGAGCCGGCACCGCCCGGCCGCCGGGAGGCCCTGCTGGTGCTCGGCTTCGGCGGCCCCGAGGGCACCGACGACGTCATGCCGTTCCTGGAGAACGTGACCCGCGGCCGCGGCATCCCGCGGGAGCGGCTGGCGGCGGTCGCCGAGCACTACCTCCACTTCGGTGGGGTGAGCCCGATCAACGACCAGAACCGGGCGCTGGTGGAGGCGCTGCGCGGCGAGCTGGGCGCGGCCGGCCTCGACCTGCCGGTGTACTGGGGCAACCGGAACTGGGCGCCCTACGTCGAGGACGTCTGGCGGCAGATGGCCGAGGACGGCGTCGAGCACGCCTACGTGCTCGCCACCTCGGCCTACGCCTCCTTCTCCGGCTGCCGGCAGTACCACGAGGACGTCGCCCGCGCCCGGGTCGCGCTGGAGTCCGACCCCGCCGCCCCGGCCGGGCCGACCGCCGAGAAGCTGCCGCACTACTTCGACCAGCCCGGGTTCGTCCGGGCCAACGCCGACGCCCTCGTCGCCGCCCTCGGCGAGCTGCCCGCCGACCTCCGGGGCACCGCCCGGCTGATCGCCACCGCGCACAGCATCCCGGACGCGATGGCCGACGTCGCCGGGCCGCAGGGGCACGCCTACGAGGTGGAGCTGCAGCGCGCCGCCCAGCTCGTCGTCGACGCGGCCGCTCCCGGGCGGGAGTTCGACCTGGTGTGGCAGAGCCGCAGCGGGCCGCCGTCGGTGCCGTGGCTGGAGCCCGACGTCAACGACCACCTGCGGGCGCTGGCCGGGTCGGGAGAGCGGGCCGTCGTCCTCTTCCCGATCGGCTTCATCAGCGACCACCTGGAGGTGGTCTGGGACCTCGACAACGAGGCCGCCGAGACCGCCGGTGAGCTCGGGCTGGCCTTCGCCCGGGCGGCGACGGCGGGCACCCACCCGGCGTTCGTGGCCGGCCTGCGGGAGGTGCTGCAGGAGCGCCGCTCCGGCGGGGAGCCGCGCCTGGGCACCAACTGCCCGGCATCCTGCTGCTTCGTGCAGCGCCCGGCGCGCCCCGCCGCCGGCTGACCACATCGGGCCCTGGTTCAGGGAGCGGCGCGCAGCAGGTCGGTGGAGCCCTCGTCCAGCGCGTCCCGGATCTGCGTCAGCGCGGCACGGATCAGCCGCCCGTAGTCGTCGTCGGCGAGCACGTGGACCAGCTGCTCGGCCTCGGCCAGGTGCCGCCGCGCCGCGACCGGGTCGCCGAGACGGCGGTGGCAGTCGGCCACGCTCAGCTGCAGCGAGGGCAGGAACCCCCGCACCTGCATCCCGGGGTCGAACCGGGCGGTGCGCTCGTCGGTCAGCTCGGCGACGTCGGCCAGCGCCCGCTCGTCCCAGGCCAGCTCGTCGCGGACGTCGTCCTGCAGGTCGGCGAGGAAGTGCGCGACCGTCACCCGGTGCAGCGGGTCGCCCGCGGGGCCCACCTGCCGCCACAGCTCCGCCAGCCGCTCCCGGGCACCCAGGCGGTCACCGGCGCGCCCCCGCTCGACGGCAGCGGTGAGCGCGGCCATCGTCGGGTCGGCTGCGGTCACCACGTCACCTCAGTTCCTCGGCACCCAGTTGTAGGCGGCCATCGCGGCCTCGCGGACCGCGGTGGCCAGCGGACGCAGGGCATCGTCCCGGGCCGCGGCCTGGGCGGTCGTGACCGCCGCCCCGGGGGCGTCGGCCATCGCCAGGTCGAGCACCTGCGCCAGCCGCTGCGCGCGACCGAGGACCGACAGCGCCAGGGGATCGTGGTCGGCCGGCAGGCCGGGCGCCGGCGTCCGGCGGGCCAGCCCGGCGAGCAGGCCGGGCACCTCCGGGTGCCAGCGGGCCAGGTCCAGGGCGGCCAGCGTGCGGGCCGCGTCGCCGACCGCCAGGTCCAGGGCGCCGGACACCCGGCGCAGCGTGTCCTCCACCAGGGGCGCGGCCGGCGGGGCGTCCCGGAGCGGGAACGCCGTCCACGCCACCGCCTCCGGGCCCAGCTGCTCGGGCACGAACGCCAGCTGCCCGCCCACGGCCGCCTGACCGGACTCCAGGGCGAGTGCGGCGAGCCCCGGCACGGCGGGCAGCCCGCGGATGTCGCCGGGCGCGGGCAGCACCAGGCGCAGGCGCTGCTCACCGGCTCCGCGCAGCGCGCTCAGCGCCCAGCCGAGGGGCACGGCGCCGTCGGTGCCCGGCAACCCGCAGACCCGGTGGGCGGAGTCGTCGAGGAGCGCGTCGAGTGCCTCGTCGTAGGAGGTGCGGCCGGTGAGCCAGGCGGTGGCCCAGACGGCGAGACGGCCGGCGGCGAGATCGTGCACGGTCGTCGAGGCTACGACCCCGGGCCGCTCGACGCCGGGCCCGGGAGGGGGCGCGGTCGCCGTACCCGCGGCAGGGAGCTCCGGTCGTGCCAGACTCCGGGTGTGCCCGCCTGGTTGCTCTGGTTGATCGCCGCCGGTGTCTTCGCAGGCGGGGAGGTGGCCAGCCTCGACCTGGTCCTGCTCATGTTCGCCGGCGGTGCGCTGGGCGGGATGACGGTGGCGCTGGTCGGCGGGCCCGTGGTGCTGCAGCTGGTCGCCTTCGTCGTCGTCTCCGCCGCCCTGCTGGCGGTGGTCCGGCCGATCGCCAAGCGGCACCTGCTCGAGCGCACCGAGGAGCAGCTCGACGGGGTGGCCGCCCTCGTGGGCCGGACCGCCGTGGTCAGCGAGCGGGTGGACAACGAGTCCGGGCACGTGCGGATGGGCCACGACGAGTGGTCCGCGCGCACCCTGCTCGACGGCGAGGTCCACGAGGTGGGCGCGGAGGTCCGGATCGTCCAGATCGAGGGACCGATCGCATACGTCGGCGACATCTGACCGAGCACGTGAGCGGTGGGGCCCCTTCAGCTCTCCAGGGTGGCGTCGAGGGTGATGTCGTCGACCCCGGCGAGCGCGGCTGACCACGCAGCTGCCGACGTGGGAGCTGCTCAGCTCGACCTGACCGCCCCCTCCTACAGGGTGCCGTTCCAGGCGGTGCGGGCGGTGTGGCTGGCCATGCGGCTCCTCCTCGGGTCGGGGCCGGTCGGCGAACAGCTCATCGGATCAAGACGCCGTCCGCGACGCTGACCTGCCACATGTGCCCGTCGGGTCGGCGAACGCGCCGGCGTAGGCGTGTGCACCTCGCGTCTCTGCGGGGTCGTCGTCCACCGGGCCGGGACCCCAGGCTTGGTTTCCGGACTCGTAGACGATGTCGCCGCCAGCATCCTGTGCGCGACGCATCAGCTCGCCGACCTCGGCAGCGGTGGCCAGCCCGATCACGACGCAGCACTCGTGCGCGGGTCGCTCCCGTTCCGGCCGGGAGGGCTGTCGGGCTCAGGCCTGCTTCAGGGGCGTCGGCGCGGCTGGGTCGTGGGTGGCGGCCCAGCTGGCGAGGAGCTTCAGGGCGTCGTCGGCGGGTGAGCCTGCTTCGGCGCTGAACGCGATCAGCGACAGGCCAGGATCGGCGGGCAGCTTCATGACCTCGTAGGACAGGTGCAGGTCACCGACGACGGGGTGATGGAGGGACTTGACCCCGGCGCGGTGCAGACGGACGTCGTGTGCGGCCCAGCGGGAGCGGAAGGCGTCGCTGCGGGTGGACAGCTCCCCGACGAGGTCGGTCAGCTCCTTGTCGTAGGGGTCGCGGCCGGCTTCCAGGCGCAGCATGGCCACGGCGTCGTCGGCAGCGCGTTCCCAGTCGAGCCAGAAGTCGTGGGAGCGGGGGTCGAGGAAGTCGAACCGGGCGTGGTTGACCGGTCGGGCCGGGTTGGCGAACAAGGGAGCGAACAGCGCTCCACCGAGGGGATTGGCGGCGATGAGGTCCAGGCGCCCGTTGTTGACGATGGCCGGCACTCCGGTCATCCCGGCGAGGATGCGCGCCACGCCGGGTCGCAGCTGGACGGCGGGTGCGCGCCTGGGGCGTGCGGCGGGGCCGGCGGCGCGGGCGAGGTCGGCCAAGTGGGCGCGCTCCGCCTCGCCCAGCTGCAGCGCGCGGCCGAGGGCGTCGAGCACGCTCTCGGAGACGCCGCTGAGATCGCCCCGCTCGAGTCGGGCGTAGTACTCGACGCTCACGCCGGCGAGATCGGCCACCTCGCTGCGGCGCAGACCCGGCACGCGCCGGTTGCGGCTGTAGTGGACCAGCCCGGCCTGCTCGGGGGTGATCTTGGCCCGCCGGGTGCTGAGGAAGGCCTTGACCTCGTCGCGGTTGTCCACGGCCCGAGGCTAGGACGGACTCGTCGGACGAGGGATGCCCTGCCAGTACACCTCTCGGCAGTGACTTCTCCGGCCTCCCGGCTCCGGCTTGCATGGTCTTCGCCGCCGCTGGCCGGGCGTGGGACACCACGCGACCGGCACCTGACGGGGGACGCCGACCCGCGATGGAGGACGAACCGAACATGGCTGACGACACGAGTGAGAAGAAGGTCTGGCTGGTCACCGGTGCCGGCCGGGGCATGGGCGTGGACATCGCGCGGGCGGCCCTGGCGGCCGGGCACGCGGTCGTGGCCACCGGCCGCAACCCCGACCGGGTCAGCGCCGCGATCGGCGCGCACGACGACCTGCTGACGGTCCCCCTGGACATCACCGACCCGGCCAGCGCGCAGGCTGCCGTGCTGGCCGCCGTCGACCGGTTCGGCCGGGTCGACGTGCTGGTGAACAACGCCGGCAACTTCTACGCCGGGTTCTTCGAGGACATCAGCCCAGAGGACTTCCGGGCGCAGGTGGAGACCAACCTGTTCGGTCCGCTGAACGTCACCCGCGCCGTGCTGCCGGTCATGCGCGCCCAGCGCTCCGGAATCGTGGTGACCATGAGCTCCTCCGCGGGCCTGGTCGGCCAGGAGTTCACCTCCGCCTACGCCGCGTCGAAGTTCGCCCTCGAAGGATGGATGGAGTCCCTCGGGCCAGAGGTGGCTCCGTTCAGCATCCGCACGATGGTCGTCGAGCCCGGGTTCTTCCGCACCGACCTGCTGACCCCTCAGTCGACGAGCTACGCCGAGCCCCGGATCGAGGACTACGCCGAGCGCACCAGGCAGACCGTTGCGGCCTGGCAGAGCATGAACGGCCAGCAGGGCGGGGACCCCGCGAAGCTCGCGAGGGCGCTGGTCCGGCTGGCCGACCAGGACGAGCCGCCGGTGCGCTGGGTCGCCGGCGCCGACGCCGTCGCGGGCGTCGAGCAGAAGGCGAAGGACCTGCTCGCACAGGTGGATGCCCACCGGGAGCTGTCGTCGTCGCTGGCCCGCGACGACGCCACGGCGAACGCCTGACGGCGGGCGAAGAGGCAGGGGTGCGGAGCCCCTCCGGGCGCCGCACCCCAACGGGCGACCCCGAGCGAACCCCTACGGAGCGACGCTCGACCGATCCGTTGTGGCTGCCCCCGACGTTACCGCGGGAACGCCTGACCAGACGCCCGGGCAAGAATGTCCGATGCAGCTGCACAGCTGCCGTCGGCGTCCTCACCGCCGGATGTCTCAGAGCGGCCCATTCAGTCCCGGATGCCCCTGCGGGGCACCAGCAAGGATGAGAATCGTGGGCGGCCGTCCGTAGAGCCCGGGA